>JANXYN010000028.1 GCA_025356035.1 Geobacteraceae bacterium | reverse complement strand
CTGTACCGGCTGGCCGCGGCATAACCATCCCGCGGATCGCAACCACATACTCATTGCGAATACTCTCAGCCTTCAGATGGGCAGCCTGACATTGCTCAGGATCGAACACCACCTGGGCGATCCCTTCACGGTCACGCAGATCGATAAATATGAGTCCGCCATGGTCGCGGCGCCGCTGCGCCCATCCCATCAGTATCACTTCTTTGCCTTTATCAGCTCCGGTCAAATTACCGCAGTAGTCAGTTCTCTTCCAGTTCTCCAACATGTCAATCACGGTTAACCCTCCTCTCCGTTATCATTCAAATCGGATGAGTATAATCAAAAAGTTATCGGGCTTCAAGGAATATTGCCGATGCTCGAGAAAAACATCCACAAACACCCCACCCCGACCAGGGAGATAACCGGTGCTGCAATGACAAAGGCCTGCTGAATCTCCAGCGGGCCTTTGATATAACAGATTCCCCTCCCTATACTCTAGCTGCCGAGATGCAGAAGCCCCGCTTACAGTTTGGGATGATCCAGCAGGTAGTCCAAAAGATCGATCACCGCTTTTGTTTCTTCTTTGCTGACGTTCATACCAGGTTTGCGCATTTTCTTGATGCCGTAATCCTTACATTCGCTCTTGCCAAACGGCGAGCCGTCACTTAATTGCCCGGACTGAACGGCCTTGATAACCCTGTTCAGCGTATGACAATCGATGCATTTGGTATTCATTACCGCAACGCCCGGCTTCAAGCCCGAAGGAAACAGTAACGGGTCAAGACGGCTGTTTCCGTCACTGCCGATCACCAGTAATCCCGCTTGAGCAGAGATACTAACCCCCGCAACCATCCCCACCATCAATAGCAAACTCCGCATAAACCCCCTCGCGTCAACCACACCACCACCTTATCGACGATTCAATATATCGCATAAATGGCATTTCCAAGTCAACGACCAAAATCTTGGTCGAGCCAATCTAACCACCTCAACCCAGCACGTAAGCGTCTTGGTTACAGAGTTGACCAGCACGTATACACAAAAGCATCCCACCTCTGAGCCTATCGTTACCTGACCGGGCAGCCGTAACCATACCCGGTCGAGGCGAGGGTATCGCTGACGGTATTGAATACGGTAATGAGGGTAACGCAGGGGGAGAGGGAAACCTGCAGTTCGTAGGAACCCAAGGTACGCCCTGTTTCCCGGGCCGTGGGGAACCCCAGGATAAACGCCTTGCCGTTGTGGGGGAAGTCGACGGGAGCACCGTCGACCAGGAGCACCAGGATTCCGCGGTCATCAAAGTAGAGCTGATGGAGGGTTCCGGGTGGAGAATAAAGCCGCTTCACCGCAAGTTGAGCGGTTCCTAGGGCAAACGACGCGGCGGTCTCCTGCTCCGGGCCGAGCCCGGCACCGGCGTTCTCGAAAAGCTGCCGGGCAGCTTCCAATGTGGACCGCCCGAGCTCAAGCTCACCGATCGCCTTGCCGCTTGCAAGTCGCACCGTGACAAGCTCAGGGCGCTTTGCAGACGGTGTCGCTACCGTCCCGCCGCCGGACTGGGCAACCACCATTGTGACTGGCGACTCCGAAGCCAGGGGGGCCAGAGTAACCTTCACCTGGCCCACGGGCGCATGGGGAACCAGCACCTCGCCCTTTGCCGGCACCGGCCCGCCATAACTCGGCAGAAGCATATCCCCCCCGGTAGGGATGGAAGTTCTCCCCTGGAGCAGTTCATCAGTGGTCAGAACCACCAGGTAACGCTCATCACGGCTTCCTTCGGTAAAGGTCAGGCCCCCTTCGAGAAGATAGCGGAGCCCTTCTGCTTTCTGCAATGCCTCAAGAATACCGACCTGTTCGAGGCTGAAGGTTCCTGGCCCGGTTGTGCGCACGACCTTATAGTTGGCATCGAGGGTGAGGAGCTGGGGGTTGAAGATATAGGCCGACTTCAGGTAGCCACCGACGAGAAAGCTGCGGACTGTGACCTTGTAAGGATACGGCCCCTGCGGCAGGGAAAAGGCCCGGAAATAGCTCTTGCCCGTCTCGAAGCGAAAAACTGGGGAGTTGTCAGCCAGGTCGAAGCTCTTTTTGTCGCCCAATTGCAGAGGCTCCACAGGAATTTCCGCCAAGGAGACACAACAGGGGGAAGCTTCACGATACTGCCGCATAATCCCGCTGTAAGGCTTGGCACAGGCCTGAACGAACAGGGCGGCGCACAGAATGAGAATAGAAATGAAGAGTCTGTTCATGGTCCTTCCCTCCTTTAGTCGGGAATTGTATCGAAGAGCGCTCGCGAAGTAAAGCGACAAGCGTGACTGGTACTGCTTAACGAATAAAATGAACCTTTTCCGGGATTCGCTGCAAAAAGGCTGGACGTGACACACTCCTTTGGTTTATGGTAAGCCGCGCATAGCGCAGTACTGGCCCGACTGGTTGTCCAGACTGAAACCAACCAAGGAGACTCTATGTTCACACATGATTTAGGCGCGTCATTGTATAAGACCTGGACCGCTGAGCAGCGCCGTGACGAAATCAGCAAACTGGTGGAGGGATACCGGGGCGGAACGCCGCTCGGGATCGTCTGCAACCTGGCAGAAATCATTGCCGGTAACCGGGAGCTGGCCAAGGAGTACTTGACTGCCCTCATGCCTCTTGCAGAACGGCAGGCGGCTGTGGCGAAGGAGTCCGGCGGGATGCGGACGCTGCTGGAGGAGTTTTTACTCTAGATGCGTATGTAAATGAAAGGGGAGCAACTCCTCGATAAAGTAGTCGCTCCCCTTTTATACAGCAGTGTAGCGCTTGTGCGGCTCAAATTACCACGATATCGATACTTCCTTCCCACATCCCGTGGAGGTTGCAATGCTGTCTCGCCAGGAGGGTCACCTTCCCTGCCGGCGCAGCGTCCTTTTGCAGCACCACGGTGAAGACAACCTTCGGCTTCAGATACCCTTTTGGCTGAAATTCAGTCCTCCCTGCCGGTTCATTACCAATACTAAGCTCGATAAATTCGATCCAGTGGGGAGCCCCCATGACGTGGAGCGTTTCGCCAACCGACACCTCCACAGTAAATGGCTCGCCAGCCTTGACCGAGGCTGGAGCATTGAGTACCGGTGCGTGCGATTTCTCGAGCCCCGTCTTCTTGGCCGGGTCCTTCACCCGGTTGATCCCCTCGAACAATGACTGGTCAACCTGCACGGGGAAGTAGCGCTCGGCCGCGGCGACGGTGCCGGCAAAGCCCCCAATGACGGAGCTAGCAACTGCGGTTTTAAGAAACGACCGTCTGTCCATCCTGTCACCTCCTTAGTGAGGCCGCCCACGCAGGTGGGCAGCTAAAAAATAATCGTTTTATTATTTTATCGCTTGGTCCGGCAAAGTCAACACGACTCCAACTTGACTTTTTATTAACACATTCTAAACTCATATAACAATGTAAATTATGACACCGTAAGCTCATCGTCAATGAGCAGATTAAAGGAGGCCGCCCATTTTTAAGCCGAAACTGGCGAAGTATCGATTGTGGCAAAGAAAAGGAGGAGCAGCCATGAAACAGGGAAAAGTCAGGGAACAATGGATTAGGTTGGTGGTCGCGCTCGGGATTCTCGCTCTCTGCAGAGTCAGTAGCGCAGAGGAATCAACTAAGCAGGCATCGAGTTATGCCCCCGTTAACATCACGGCGGATTTTGCCACGACCATGGCACAGATGAAGGGGGCGAAACCCGAGCTATTGAAGCGGCAGGCGACCTTGCTCAAGGAGCGCTACGACCTGGCCAACCGGCCGGCCAGAGGGGTGACCATGTCCCGCGGCAAATCGATTCAGGAAGGGGTACGAGTAAGACTTCCCCAAGGGATGACCTGGCAAAAGCTTGCTGCCATGAGCCCTGGAGAGATCCTTAACAAGAACCTTTTCCCGGCCGGCTTCTTCCCCCTCCCCCATCCGAACCATGCGGAAGGGGGGATGCTCTTCCCGAAATTCGCGATTGACGAGATCAAACGGCAGGAGGGGCGCGACCTGAGCCGTTTCGACCTGGAGTTCGATCTGCCGGATTACTTTCTGCCTGAATATCCGGCGCCGATCTACCTAACCACCCGCCCCGACCTCGGCGATGTCTCCCACGGGAAACTGCTGACCATCGACAACTACTACGAACTGTTTAACGGCATCCTTAACCCGAAGCAGCTCGAAGGATTGCGGCTCCTGCTTACCCCGTTCCCCCAACAGCAGTTCAATCAGACTGAGGACCGCCGCTCGGAGCGCCCAAGCCGCGGGGTTGCCTGCCTTGACTGCCACGCCAACGGCCATACCAACGCCTCCACCCATCTGGTGGGGGATATCCGTCCCCAGGAATTTCGTCATCGCCTCGACACCCCGTCGCTGCGCGGCGTGAACATCCAACGGCTGTTCGGCTCGCAACGGGCATTGAAAAGCGTCGAGGATTTCACCGAGTTCGAACAGCGGGCCGCTTACTTCGACGGCGATCCAGTGATCGCCACCAAGAAAGGGGTGAATATCCTCGAACGGGGGAGTCAGGTCCACTTCATGGCCGAGTTCCAGGCACTGCTCGACTTTCCGCCGGCCCCCAAGCTCGGCATTAACGGCAGACTCGCACCGAAACAGGCAAGCGACGCTGAATTGCGTGGCGAGGCGCTGTTCTTCGGCAAAGCCGAATGCGCCAGCTGCCACCCGGCACCCTACTACACCGACAACCTCATGCACAACCTGAAGGTGGAGCGCTTCTACACACCGCGCATGATCAACGGCAGAATGGCCAGCGCCGATGGCCCAATCAAGACGTTTCCCCTACGCGGCATCAAGGATTCGCCCCCATACCTCCACGACGGTCGTCTGCTGACCCTGGAGGATACGGTGGAGTTCTTCAACCTGATTCTTGAAATCAAGCTGACCGACCAGGAAAAGACCGACTTGGTTGCATTCATGCGGCAGCTTTAGTCGTCAACGGTTTTTCTAGGCTTCGAGACATAACAAGGCCCGCTTCGGCGGGCCTTGTTATGTCTCGAACACTCCACTCACCCCAACCTGATCAGGAGTGCACCGAAAAGGATCAGGGTGGCGGCCAGTAGTCTGACACGGCCGCACGACTCGCCAAGAAAGAGGATGCCGATCAGTACCCCCACCAGGATGCTCACCTGGCGGACCGGCACGGCATAACTGACGGGGGCCATGTTCAAACCATAGCGAAAAGTGAGAAACGACCCCATCATAACCGGTCCACTGGCAACGATCAGCGGCCAGTGCTCACGCAGCTCGGCACCGATATGGGTACGATACTTAGGCCGGAGCAGGTTGACGGACATCAGGCCGAACATGATCAGGACCAGGAAATAGGTGAAATAGAGGGGAGAGTAATTGCGGACCCCGCTCTTTTCGGCAATGGAGCCGATCGAATAGATGAAGCCTGCGGCCAGCGCCGCCCGCACCGCTGGGCTGCTGAAGCGACGGAACGGTCGGAGCAGTTCGGCCAAGGAAAATTGTTGCATCTGCACCGAATAGGTGCCGGCGATGACCATGGCGATCCCGCCAAGGCCGACCAGCGAGAGCCGTTCGCCGAGGAGCAAAATTCCCCAGATCGGGACGTAGACCATGGAGGTCTGCGAGAGTGGATAGGCGATCGAGAGGTCCTCCCCCCGGTAAGCACGGCCATTCAGCAGATGATACAGCACAAAACAGCCGGCCCCAATGGTCACCAGAAGGAGCACGCGGTTGTCCGGCCAATAGAAAGTTTCAGGAAGAAATGGCAGCGCAAGCGTGAAGAGCCCGCCGGAGGCAACGAACATCCACCAGATGAAAACCGTCTTGTGCCGGCTCTGCTTGACCAGCAGGTTCCAGAGGGCGTGCATGACCGCCGAGATCAGGATCAAGGTAAAGGAAAGGGTACTCATTGGAAGAGGATTATAGCGGAGCTGAACATATTTAGCGAGACTAAAATTTACTCCCCGCAGTTTTCGTCATCTCCCTAAAGATCAACTCGTGTTGCTTCGATTTGTCTGCTTGACAATGCATGGACAATTGCTAAAGTTAATTAACGCCAAGGCTGCTGCCGGCTAAAATTCAACCTGTCAGGAGAGCAAAGCTAATGGAAAAAGGGACGGTAAAATGGTTTAACGATGCCAAGGGGTTTGGTTTTATTGAGCGGGAGAACGGCGAGGATGTGTTTGTCCACTTCTCCGCCCTTACCGGCGAAGGCTTCAAGTCCCTCGCCGAAGGCGACAAGGTCACGTTCGACGTGGTCAAAGGGCCAAAGGGGCTGCAGGCAGCCAACGTAAAAAAAGAGTAAGCAGAGCACAGCCTGCGCGCAGAAAAGCCCCGGAGCAATGCGGGGCTTTTCTGTCTGCGGCACTGGGCGAAACGGAATCGGGCAATCTGAGCCTTTACTGGTACTGTATATAGAGTGGCTTCGGATTTAGTTTAAGCAGCTCCGGCGGCGTCAACAGCGGGTCCCCCTTCTTCGTATCATTATGATAGAAGAGCTTGAAGCCAGTGAACTGCACCGGCTCGGTCACCACATAATCCTGATAGGAGTCCCGTTTCAGCCATGGCGCCCCCCAGCCGTCCATGTGCATGACGATCTGCACCTCGGGACGGAGCACGATACTCCGGGCATTGGTGACGCCGTTGCGGGTGAAGCGGTGCACCGTCAGCACCTTTGGCGGAAGATTGTACTTCTGCACCAGCTCCGCCAGGTAGCCGGCGGCATAGTTTACGTCCGCCGCATCGTAAGTGCCGATCCTGGTTCCCGGCTTCGCCCCGCTCTTGATCAGGTTGAACTCCGGGTCCATCCCCAGATGCACGTCAGGATTCTTCAGTACCCACTCCAAGCGCGGCAGAATGGCCCGGATATCGTCATGGCCGGTCTGGATATCGACGAACAGAATTGCCTTTGCCTCTTTGGCCCAGCCGTACACCTGGTTAATGGTGGCATCCGGCATGATCATCCGGTACTTGCCGGACTTACCCGGCTCTCCCTGCGCCACCACTGCGATCAGATGCAGGGCGGGCTGCACCGGAACAGACGGATCAGCTGCCTCCCACCGGGCCACCTCCACCTTCAATCGCCGCAGCATCTCATCCTTCTGAAACTCGCCGAGCGCCCCCATCCGTTTGGAAAGCGGGTTGCCATAATAGGCCACAATCCGCTTCTGCGGCAGAATGGCCCCCGGCAGCGGCGCCAGACAGCTCACCGGCCAGCCGCACTTCTTGGCATACTCGGGGTCTTCGCCGGCAAGATACTTGACCTTGGACGCGGCGTTCTTCGCGGCGGCACCGGTCAGGTTGCCAAAGGCTTTATCTCCTTTGCGGGTGGCAGCAAGCTTCGGCGCGGCACTCGTCTTCGCCGGGGGTGGGGGCGTCACTTCCTTTTTCGAAGTCGTGGACCCCGACCGGTCAACGATCACTGGCGTCTTAGAGGCCGGACGGTCCTTGCATCCTCCCAGAGAGAGCGAAATGGCTAAAATAGTCAACAACATAGATGCGGACGACAGGGCAATGCGTGGGTGCTTCACAAAATACTCCTTAGATGAACGGCGTGACGCCGACCGGCGTCTCGTTTCCAGGAAAAATAAAAAACCACAGGAAGCACAATCCCTGTGGTTTACAGGCTTTTTATTTTATACCATTTCCAGGGCTGACGAGGCAATTAAAAATATCGGAGGGGTGTCCGGAGCCCGGCACACCTCACCAGTGG
>JANXYN010000002.1 GCA_025356035.1 Geobacteraceae bacterium | reverse complement strand
CATTGGCACTCCAGCGTGATTCAGTCTTATTTTTCAGTATTTATGCTAAGTTAGCAGAACTAAACCGCAATCGCAACAAAATCCTTGACAAAGGTGGGGCGGGCGTGGCATTCTCATTAAAATGTGTTGGGGGGACGCCAGATGGGGGATCTTGACCGGCTGAAGGGCGCCATTGTCAGCCAGGTGGACGGCAATAGCGAACGATTGGCCGCCCTGGCCCATGAGATTTATCTGCATCCCGAAACAGGGCTTAACGAAGTACGTACCTCGGCGCTGCTTGCCGATCTGTTGGAACAGGAAGGGTTTGCAGTGGAACGGGGGGTTGCCGGTCTTGCCACCGCCTTCCGCGCAACCTGGGGGAGTGGTGGGCCGCATATCGCGCTGTTGGCCGAAATGGACGCCCTCCCCGGCCTTGGGCACGCCTGCGGGCACAACATTATCGGGGTGGCAGCGGCTGGCGCGGCGTTGGCACTCCGTCATGCCATGCCTGCTGCTGCCGCCCGGATCGTGGTGTTTGGCACTCCGGCGGAGGAGCTCGGCATCGGCAAGGTTGAGCTGGTGAAGGGTGGCTTCTTCAGCGATATCGATTTTGCCATGATGGTGCACCCCTCCGCGAAACGGCAGGTCGTCAAGGGGTATCTGGGGTTGGCCAAAGTCCGCTACACATTCTTCGGTAGACCGGCCCACGCGGCTGCCTATCCGGACGAAGGTGTAAACGCCCTGGATGCTGTGCTGCAGACATTTAACGGGATCAATGCGCTGCGTCAGCAACTGCGACAGGATGTAAGAGTACACGGCATCATTACCGATGGCGGGGTTGCCCCCAATATCATCCCGGCACGGGCCGCCTGTTACTTCTATGTCAGAGCCGAGGATCTGGCCGAACTTGCCAGGGTCAGGAGCCGGGTCAACGCCTGTGCCGAAGGGGCTGCGAAGGCGACCGGTTGCCGGCTCGAAATTGAAGAGGACGAACGGATATTGGCGCCGCTCAAGCTGAATCAGGTCTTTGCCGCGCTCTATTCGGCCCAGCTCGAGTTTCTCGGCCTGCCGGAGGCGGCAGCGGCGCCTGCCAGTAATCGGGGATCGTCGGATATCGGCAATGTCTCCCAGGTGGTACCGACCATCCATCCCCATGTGCCGATCGGTGCAGGTGTCCATATTCACAGCGAGGCCTTTGCCCGGGCGACGGTTTCCGAGTTGGGGCGGCTGGCCGTGGTGGAAGGTGCCAAAACCCTAGCGCTGACCGCGGCTGAACTGGCATTTTCGGCGGAACTGCGGCAGCGGATCGTCACTGAATTTAATAAATAATCGTTGCTTAATATTGCCTGTGGCGCAAATCATGGTATATGAAAGTATGGGGATTCCATGAGCGAAACGGTACCTAAGGTCAATACGGTACAGCATATCTACCTCCTTTCGGATGCCACCGGTGAAACGGTGGAGCGGGTGGTGCGCGCCGCCCTGTCGCAGTTCAAGGATGTGGAGATCAAGTTGCACCGGCTGAACCGCCTCCGGACTCGTGAAGACGTCAGTGAAGCGCTCAGCATGGTGCTGCAGGTGCGTGGCATTATTATCTACACCCTTGTCAATACAGAGCTAGCTCAGTTTCTCCATGACGAGGCTGAAGCCAATAGCCTGGAGGCAGTTGACCTGATTACGCCGCTGCTGTTCAAGTTCTCCCGCTTTTTTGGGATGCTGCCCCAGGAGAAGCCTGGTCTGTTGCACCAGCTGAATGCGGAATATCATAAACGGGTGGAGGCGGTAAATTTTGCCGTCAAACATGATGACGGCCAGGAGCCACGCAACCTTGGCAAGGCCGATCTTGTCCTGGTGGGAGTGTCCAGAACCTCCAAGACGCCGCTCTCCATGTATTTGGCCAATAAGGGGTATAAGGTGGCGAACATCCCGCTCGTCAAGGGGATTGACCCGCCGCGGGAATTGTTTCAGATCGACCAGCACAAAGTGATAGCGCTGATCATCAACGCGAAGCGTCTGGTGGAGCTGCGCTCCTCCCGGCTGCGCAATCTGCGGCAGAGCCCCAAGGGGAGTTATGCAGATTATGAAAACGTCGAGGACGAGCTGGAGTATTGCCGGCTGTTGTTCAGGAGCCACCCGGAATGGTTGTTGATCGACGTGACCCATAAGGCGATCGAAGAGACCGCCACCGAGATATTGAAGAAACAGCGTGGCGGTTAAGCTTAGAATTAATATCTGTCGGAATTCTATCAGTAGTAAGAGTTGCTAGGCATATGGTGGAACAATAAACATACGAGAGGAAAACAACATGAAAATTCTGGTGGTGGAAGACGAGAAGAAGGTTGCAAGCTTCATCAAGCGTGGACTTGAAGAGGAGCAGTACGAGGTTGAGACTTCCTTTGATGGCGAGGAGGGTTTAAAAAAGGGGTTGGAGGGTGGCTATGACCTGATCGTGCTCGACGTGATGCTGCCGAAGAAGGATGGCCTGACGGTGGTGAAAGAGCTCCGCGCCAAAAAGTCGGCAACCCCGGTGTTGATGCTGACTGCAAAGGATTCCGTCGAAGACATCGTGGCCGGTCTCAGTTCCGGTTCGGACGATTACCTGACCAAGCCCTTTGCCTTTGCCGAGCTGGTTGCCAGGGTTCGGGCTCTGCTCCGGAGAAGCGAGCAAGATCGGGGCGCCGAAATCCGCTTCAATGACCTGCGCCTGGATCCGGTTTCCCATAAAGTCTGGCGCAGTGACAAGGAAATTGATCTCACCGCCAAAGAGTACGGACTCCTCGAGTATTTCATGCGCAATCCGAACCAGGTACTGACCCGTACCATGATTGCCGAGCATGTCTGGGACTATACCTTTGATAGCTTTACCAATATCATCGACGTCTACGTCAACTACCTGCGGAAAAAGATCGATCGGGAGGCTGACAAAAAGCTGATTCACACGGTACGGGGGGTTGGCTACATCCTTAAAGAGGAGGATTGATTAATTGCTGTTCCGTTCAATCCGCCTTACCCTGACGCTCTGGTATGCCGTGACGTTGGCAGTGATCCTGGTCCTCTTCAGTTCCTTCTTCTATCTGACGTTCAAGCGGGAGCTGTACCTGGAGGTGGACCAGGAGTTGCTTTCTATTGCCCAAGGGATCGCCAGCCCGACCCTTGAGCCATTTTTGCGTACGCCACCATCCGCCTTCGAACAAGTGCTGGAAGATTTCATCGGGCCGCGCATTGCCGGCAAATTCGTCCAGGTGCTGGACGCTTCGGGCAAGCTGGCAACCGCTTCGATAAATCTTCAGGATCAGCGCTTTGCCGTGCGCAAGCAGGATCTGCTCAAGGCCGCTCAGGGCAAAATTGTCTATGCAACCGTCGGCGGATGGGAGAAACAACCGATCCGGATGGTCAGTTATCCGATTATCGTAAATGGCCGCCTTGCTTACCTGGTCCAGGTCGGGGCGCCGATGATGGCCGCCCAGGAAATGCTCCGAAAGATCCTGATTGTCCTCGGTGTCTCGATCCCGCTCTCGCTGTTTCTCTTTAGTTATGGCGGATGGTTTCTCGCTGGTCTTTCCCTCAAGCCCGTTGATATTCTCACCAGAAGCGCCAAGAAGATTACCGCTGAAAACCTGAGCCAACGCTTGGAGGTCCTGAATCCGCACGATGAGATCGGCGAACTGGCGGCAACCTTCAATAACACCTTGGCCCGGCTGGAGGCTGTGTTCAGCAGGATGCGCCAGTTTTCCGCGGATGTCTCCCATGAATTGCGCACGCCGCTCACTATCCTCCGCGGCGAAACCGAGGTGGCCCTGCGCTGGGTAAAGGAGCCGGAAGAGTATCGGGCCATTCTCCAGAGCAATCTGGAGGAGATCAAGCGGATGTCGGAGATCATCGAATATCTGCTCGATCTGGCCAAGGCGGAAGAGGGGATGCTCCGGCTGGAATTCTCCGAAGTGGCGCTGAATGATCTGTTGAACGAGCTCGTCACGCAGGCCAAGGTGCTCGCCAGACAAAAGGGGGTAGTCCTGGCTTACGAGGCACTCTATCCGGTCGTTATTAGCGGTGACCGGTTGCGGCTGCGGCAGATTTTTCTCAATCTGCTCGACAATGCCGTTAAATACACCCCCAATGGTGGCGAAGTGCGGGTGGTGCTCGACAGTGTCGAGCGTTACGCCAGGGTGGCGGTCATTGATACGGGGAGCGGGATTCCCGAAGAAGACCTCCCCTACATTTTTGATCGGTTCTATCGGGTCGATAAGGCCAGAAACCGCGCCGATGGCGGGACTGGTCTCGGCCTCTCGCTTTCCAGCTCC
The DNA here is from genome assembly GCA_025356035.1 of Geobacteraceae bacterium. Classification (GTDB taxonomy): domain Bacteria; phylum Desulfobacterota; class Desulfuromonadia; order Geobacterales; family Geobacteraceae; genus JANXYN01. The sequence continues at coordinate 7,706 of JANXYN010000002.1, read as the reverse complement.
TTGGCGGAGGCCCATGGTGGGAGGATCGAGGTGGTAAGCGAGCAGGGGATGGGAAGTGTGTTTACCGTCTATCTGCCGCTCCCTGCAGAAGCCATTGATGTCGCCTGATGGTCGGCTGCCCCCGTCGCCGCTAGGCCCCTTCCAGCTCCCCATACCGGTTCATCCCATTTTTAGATCCCTTCGCTGGCCGTTGACAAACGGGACCATACCCATTATTTTATTGGATAATCAACCAAGCATGGGAGGTAGATATGCACTTTCTTTCGTTACGACTGTCAAAGCTTGTCGTCCTGGTGGTTGTCGCCTCAATACTGCAAGGTGGGGTCGCCCTGGCCAAAGCGGTAACCCCCGATTTTGTTGATCTAGCCAAAAAGCTGAAGCCGATGGTGGTCAACATCAGCACCGCCAAAACCATCACCCCCCAGAAACGGTTGCGCCACCCGCCGACTGCCCCGTATGGCTCGGACCCCTTTGAAGACTTCTTCGAGCGGTTTTTTAATGAGGCCCCCCAGCGCTCCTTTAAGGAGAAAAGCCTCGGCTCCGGTTTCATCATCAGCAATGAGGGGTATATCCTCACCAATAACCATGTGGTGGCGGGGGCTGATGAAATCAAGGTGAAACTCTCCGACGGGCGGGAATTCAAAGGGGAAGTGAAGGGGAACGATGAGAAGCTCGATATCGCCCTGATCAAGATCGATGCCAAGGACCAGCTGCCGTTGGCACAGCTTGGCGATAGCGATGCCATTGAAGTCGGCGAGTGGGTGATGGCGATCGGCAACCCTTTTGGCCTTGGGCAGACGGTAACCGCCGGGATCGTCAGCGCCACTGGCCGAGTGATCGGGAGCGGACCTTACGACGACTTCATTCAGACTGATGCCTCCATCAATCCGGGGAATTCCGGTGGCCCGCTGTTCAACGCCCGCGGTGAAGTGATCGGCATCAATGCCGCCATCGTGGCGGGTGGCCAGGGGATCGGTTTTGCCATCCCGATCAACATGGCTAAAGCGGTGCTCCCCCAGCTGGAATCAGCCGGGAAAGTGACGCGGGGCTGGCTGGGGGTCGTGATTCAACCGATTACCCCGGAGCTGGCCAGGGCGTTTGGTCTCAAAACAGTGCAGGGAGCCTTGGTTGCCGAGGTGACCAAGGGGAGCCCCGCGGAAAAGGGGGGGCTGCAGAGCGGTGACATCATTACCAGCTTTAACGGCAAGGAAATCCATGAGATGAACGAACTGCCACGGCTGGTGGCGGCCACCCCGATTGGCAAGACGGTAACAGTAACTATCCTCAGAAAAGGGAATGCCGAGCAAAAAACCATAACGATCCTGAAGCTTGAAGAGGGTGGCGCCACCCTCCCCGTCTCCAAGGTGGAGGAACGGCTCGGCATGGTGGTGCGGGACATCACCGAGGAGCTGGCCGCCAGACTGAGACTTAAAGAGAGCTCAGGGGTGGTGGTGATCCAGATCACCCCGGGGAGTTCTGCCGAAGAGGCGGGGCTCCTGGCGGGGGACATCATCCGCGAGGTCAATGGCCTGCCGGTCAAGAATCTGCAGGATTATCAAAAGGCGATGGCGGCAGCTAAAAAAGGGACGTCGCTGAGGTTGTTGCTGAGACGGGGCGACAGCTCATTGTTTGTGGCCCTACAGGTGGAGTAGGCGTTGGCGGTGTTGCCAGCCGATGGAGGCAGGGTTCATTCCGCGAGTCCCAGAAACCCGAGGAGTCTCGCCAGGGAGCCGTTTATCACCTGCTCCTCTCGGACTCCTGCGCTTAACAGTACTTTGACCGCTTCGTCGAAGACTCCCACTCCCTGGGCGATGTGGGCGTCGCTCCCTATTACGACCGGCGCGCCGGAGCGGGCGATCAGCAGGGCCAGGCGCTCACAGTTGGGTTTGCTCCCCCGGCGGCTGATGGAAAAGGAGGCGTTGTTGATCTCCAGGGCGGTGCCGGTGCTAAGGGCGTTTTGCACCAGGGCTTCGTAGTCGAGCGGGAATTGGGGATTGCCCGGATGGGAAATAGCCTTGACCCGCGGATTTGCCATGGCGGCGATGACCGCCTCGGTGTTTCTGACGATCCCCTGCTCATCGAAGCCGCATCCCTCGTGGAGGCCGGCCATGACGAAGTCGAGGTTGGCCAGATAGGGTGCGGGCAGATCGAGGCTCCCCTGCAGATCGAGGATGTTTGCCTCAATGCCAGCGAAGACCCTGACCGCGCCGATGTGGCGCGGGAAAAAGCGCATGGCGCCGAAATGGTAGATATGTGGCCCACCGGGGAGAGCCGGCCCGTGATCAGTTATGGCAATTGCCTGTAACCCCTTGCGAGCCGCTTCCTGGGCAAGTTCATTCACCGTGGAATAGGCGTGGCCCGAAGCCACTGTATGGGTGTGCATGTCAGCGATGATATCCATAGATGCCCATCATTTCACACTGTCCGAGAAAAGTCAAGGTACGGCGTCCCGGCTCAGCCGGCGTGCCAGAGCTGGACCATCTGTAATGCAATGGGTTAAGCAACATGGAGGGAGTAGTCGATGAATGTAGCAACCAAGGTTGACGAAGCAGTTAGCCACGCCTGCCCGGCCCTGCTGGTTGGGTGTTGGGAGGACGGTCCAAGCGACCCGCAGCTGAACCAGCTGGATGCGGCGCTGGTTGGGGCTGTTGCAGCATTGTACCAGCAACGGGAATTTACCGGCAAGCTGAACCGGGCCAAGCTGCTGCATACCTTTGGCCGAATAGCTGCAGACAGGGTCGTCCTGGTCGGGCTTGGCAAGCAGTCCGAACTAACTCCCGACCGGCTGCGGCAGGCTGCAGGGTCGGCACTGAACGCCCTCCAGGGAAGCGGCATCAGGGAGTGTAGCTCAATACTGCACCTTGCAGGCCGTGGCGGGACGGAAGCGGTTCAGGCGACGGTGGAGGGACTGTTGCTGGCCGGTTACGCCTTTGACAAGTATCAGACCAGCCAGGAGGAGAACGGCCGGGTCTCGGATGTGACCATCCTGTTTCCCGACGCCGCAGCGAACCAGGCAGCTGCTTCGAGGGTGGCCGAGACCAAAGCGGTTTGCGACGCCGTCTGGTTTGCGCGAGACCTGGTCTCCCAGCCGGGCAATGTGGCGACGCCCACGTATCTGGCGGAGAGGGCCCGGGAGATGGCGGGGAGCCTCGGCATCCGCTGCACCATCCTGGAGCGGGAGGAAATGGAACGGCTCGGCATGGGGGCGCTGCTGGCAGTGTCGCGTGGCTCGCACCAGCCACCGAAATTTATTGTCCTCGACTACCGGGGGGGCTCCGAGCAACAGCCGCCAGTGGTCTTGGTCGGCAAAGGTATCACCTTCGACGCCGGCGGCATTTCGTTGAAGCCGGGCGAAGGGATGGAGAAGATGAAGGACGACATGGCCGGGGCGGCGGCGGTGATGGGGACCATGATGGCGGCGGCGACCCTGGAGCTCCCCCTTAATTTGGTGGTGCTGGTGCCGGCGGCGGAGAATCTGCCGGGGGGGGGCGCCTATAAACCTGGGGATGTACTGCATTCCATGGCCGGCAAGACCATCGAGATCGTCAACACCGATGCGGAGGGTCGGCTGGTACTCTGTGACGCCCTCCACTATGCCCAGCAATACCGGCCGGCAGCGCTGATCGACGTGGCGACCCTGACCGGCGCCTGCGTCATAGCTCTCGGGCCGTTTGCAAGCGGTGTAATGGGGAACGACAGGGGCTTGACCCGGGAGCTTCGGGAGGCGGGAGAGTTGACCGGCGAGCGGCTCTGGGAGCTGCCACTCTGGGAAGAGTATGGCGAGCTACTGAAGAGTGATATCGCTGACATGAAGAATGCCGGCGGCCGCTCCGCCGGGACCATCTCGGCCGGTTGGTTCCTCAAGGAGTTCGCTGGTGGGAACAAATGGGCACATCTGGATATCGCCGGCACCGCCTGGGAGGAGAAGGGGCGACCCTACCTGCCGAAGGGGGCCACCGGGGTCGGGGTGCGGCTCTTGATCCAGTACCTGCGGGGCGTAAGTTAAGGTTGTATCGACTGGTGTGGTAAAAAAAGGGGATGCGCGTGAGCACATCCCCTTTTTTACTGTAACCGAACCAATTACTTGGCTACGGCTTCGATGGTTTTGAGCATTACTTCTCTGTACGGGTTGGCGAACAGGATGATCAGACACACAACCAGAACATAGATGGCGAGGGACTCGATCATGGCCAGACCGATCAGCATGTTGGTCAGGATCTTGCCGGAAGCGCCCGGGTTTCTGGAAATGCCTTCTACCGCACTCTTAACAGCCAGACCCTGGCCAAGAGCGGTGCCAAGCGAACCAATCCCCATGGCAAAGCCAGCGGTGAGCACACAAACAGTAAAGAAATTCATTAGGTATTCCTCCTTTCTTCAAAGATCTCCTATACGGTATAGGAAGCGGTTAAACTTTTAATGGGCCTCTTCGAGAGAACCCTGAATATAGATCATCGATAGCAGCATGAAGACAAACGATTGGATAAAGGAGACCAGGATCCCCATCAGCATCATCGGCAGCGGCGCAAAGTAAGCTCCGGCCAAGGTGAAAAAAATCATCAGCACCAGCTCGTGACCGCGCATGTTGCCGAACAGACGGAGTGTCAGCGATAACGGCCGGCTCATATGGCCGATGATCTCAATGAAGAACATGATCGGCGCCAACCACCAGATTGGGCCGAAGAAATGCAAGATATACTTGAAGCCGTGCTCCTTGACCCCGACGATGTGGGTGGAGAGGAAGACGATAATTGCGCAGGCGGCAGTGGTGTTGATATCTGCAGTAGGGGGGAAAAAGCCGGGGATAAGGCCGGACAGGTTCGACACCAGGATGAACAGCGCCAGGGTAGCGATCAGCGGGAAATAGGGCTTGCCATGTTCCCCCATGGTGTCAATCACCATGGTCTCGATGCCGCCGACGACGATTTCCATGAAATTCTGCAGACCGCCCGGGACCGCTTTCAACCCCCTGGTGGCCAGCAGTGAGAGGAGCAGCAGGAAAATCATGATCAGCCAGGTATAGGCGAGGGTATCGGCAGCGGACTCCGGAATATGGTACGGCGCCAGCAGCTCCCGGAAAAAGTTGAGAAAGAGATACGGATGAATCATTAATCTAAACCTCCTTTGAGGATCAACATCCAGATTGAAACGACGAAAATGCCGAGCACCAGCACCGACAGGCCGAGCAGCAGGCCGAGCAGGTGAATCCCGGCAACCTTAATCAACAAATAGATAACTAATGCAAGGGCGGCGAGCCGCACCACATATTTAACCAGGGTAAAACGGTTTGCCGTAGATGGCGGCAGGTGCAGCGCCCGCTGCAGGATGCTGCGCAGCCAGTAAAAATTGGCCATTGCCAAAAGTCCGCCGGCCAAGACGCTGGCGGAAAAACGGACGGTGCCGAGCAGGTAGCCTGCTACCGTCAGGAGCAGCAGTAAAATCCAGCAGACCACCAGCAGCCGGGGAATTATATTATTTTCGTTGATCCTCACCGGGCTCATTCCTCTTCATCTCTCTCCCGGCAAGGATGAACATGTTCCGAAATCCGGCGGCAATACCGATCAGCATGAAAATGAAGAAAAACCATGGCTTGGTGCCAAACCACTGGTCGAGCTTAAGGCCGATGTAAACCCCAATGGCAATGGCCAGCGCCATGGAAATGCCCATGGTGGATACGGCCCCGAGGGTCTTCAGCAGGTTCTTCTTTTCCTCATCCATGGGGCAGCCTTCAATTTTGCATGAACCTTGGCTTCTGTGTAAAGCTCAAGCTTCATAACATATCGACGCAGCCCGTGTCAATTCAATTCACCGCGAACCGCCATCAAACGGCCTTGAAAGCCTTGCGCGCCGCGGCAATGGTTTTGTCCAGATCGCTTTCCGTATGGGCATGGGAGACAAAGCCGGTCTCGAACTGTGACGGTGCCAGGTAGATCCCTTCTGCCAGCATGGCGCGAAAGAAGCTGGCAAAGGCCTTGGTATCGCAGGCTGAGGCGGTGGGCCAGTCATGCACCTCCCCCTTACTAAAGAATGAGCAGAACATGCTCCCTACCCGTGTCGCATAAATGGGGCAACCGGCATCCTTGGCTGCTTTAGCAAGGCCGCTGGCGAGATAGGCGCTCTTCTGTTCGAGTTCCTGATAAAAGCCAGGCCTCTGCAGGATTTTCAAGGTCTCGATACCGGCAGTCATGGCCAGCGGGTTGCCGGACAGGGTGCCGGCCTGGTAGACCCCGCCTGCCGGAGAGAGGATCGACATGATTTCTTTCTTGCCGCCAAACGCTCCGACCGGCAGTCCGCCGCCGATCACCTTGCCGAGCGTGGTCATGTCCGGCGTGACACCGTAGAGCTGCTGAGCACCGCCGTAGGCGACCCGAAAGCCGGTCATTACCTCATCAAAGATCAGAATAATACCCTCGGCGCTGCAGATCGAGCGCAACCCCTCGAGAAAGCCTTCCCGTGGGGGGACGGTCCCCATATTGCCGGCAATCGGTTCGACGATGATGCAGGCGATAGCGTTCTTGTTGCTCGCTACCACTGCCTGCACCGACTCCAGGCTGTTGTATTCTGCAGTCAGGGTGAGCTTGGCAAAATCCTGCGGGACTCCAGGGGAATCGGGGACGCCGAAGGTAGCGGCGCCTGAGCCCGCTTTCACCAGGAGCGAATCGGCGTGGCCATGATAGCAGCCGGAAAATTTGAGAATCTTGTCTCGCTTGGTAAAGGCGCGGGCAAGGCGGATGGCGCTCATGGTCGCTTCGGTGCCGGAACTGACCATCCTCACCATCTCTACGGAGGGGACCGCCTTGACTACCATCTCCGCCAGGATCACTTCCAGCTCGGTGGGAGCGCCGAAACTGCTGCCGTTCTCCACGGCTGCTTTGACGGCAGCCACCACCTGCGGGTGGCAGTGGCCGACGATCATCGGCCCCCAGGAACCGACGAAATCGATGAATTCATTATTGTCGGCGTCGATAATTCGCGAGCCGGCGGCCCTTTTGATGAAGAGTGGATCACAGCCGACCGATCTGAAGGCACGGACAGGACTATTCACTCCGCCGGGAATGAATCGCTGGGCTTCGCTGAACAAAAGCTGAGACTGACCGGTTTGCATAGTATTTTATCCTTTGCACACATGGAAAGGTTGTGAAAACCATAATTTAGTTAGCATAGAAAAGAACGGGGTGTCAAGTGAATTAAGAGCGGCGAACAGAGGCGGGTCAGAGCGGCGGAGCCATTGTCTGATGGGCCTTGACCCGCAATTGCCAAGAAATAAAAGTCCTTGACAATGGGGGGGAAATGCCATAAGTTGCAGCTAATTATTATTGTATACAGTATACGAAAAAAAGGTTGACACCCGTATACGATATGTTTTAACCTTACCCCGCCAAATCGCTCACGAACCCATTCAAATCTGGAGGAGTCACAGATGCTCGGTGCTTATCTGCCAATAATCCTCATGGTGATTGTTGCCGCCATGTTCGGTCTTGTCTCGCTGGTTTTTTCCTCGCTGATCGGCATTAAAAAGCCGTCGGCCGTGAAACTGGCGCCCTATGAGTGCGGCTGCGAGCCGGTCGGCACAGCCAGGGAACGCTTTTCCATCAAGTTTTACCTGATTGCCATGCTCTTCATCTTGTTCGATATTGAGGCCGTGTTCCTCTATCCCTGGGCAGTAATCTTCAAGAAGTTCATTGCCGGCGGGCTCGGCCTGTTCATCT
>JANXYN010000222.1 GCA_025356035.1 Geobacteraceae bacterium | reverse complement strand
AATCATGGGCGAAGGCAGCCAGCGCCGCCGCCTCCACATCAATATCACTGGCATTGGTGTTGCCATACCGGATATTATTGGCGATGGTGTCGTTGAACAGGGTGGTCTCCTGGTCCACCAGGGCAATCTGTGCCAGTAAATCCCGGAGTTTGAGCGACCGCACATCTATCCCGTCAATCAATACACTGCCGGCAGTAACATCGTAGAATCGCGGGATAAGGGAAACCAGCGTGGTTTTACCCCCCCCCGACGGCCCCACCAGTGCTATCACCTCTCCCTTTGCGGCCTGCAGGGAAATATTCTGCAACACATCGTCATCATTGTAACGGAACGAAACCCCCCGGAACTCCACCAGACCCTGGGCTCTCCCCATCGAGAGTGCCTGGGGGTGATCGACAATCTCCCGCTGCTCGTCGATTATGACAAAGACCCGCTCGGCGGCGCCGATGGAGCGCTGCAGATTATTATAGGTGCCGCTCAGCTTTTTGATCGGATTGTAGAGGAGGATCATGGCCGCGATAAATGAGAGGAAGGCGTCCGGCTTCATGGTCCCGGTGATGACCTGGTAGCCGCCAAACCAGATGACGCCGGCGATCCCGAACGAGGTGAGAAGCTCCATGATCGGGGTGGAAAGCCCCTCGTACTTGATCGACTTGCGCATATACCGGTAGTAGTCGTGGTTCTTTGCCTCAAACTTACCGATTTCCCGTTGTTCCAGGCCAAACGCCTTGATCACCTTGATCCCGGAAAAAGTTTCCTGGAGGATGCTCGAGATGTCCCCCATCTTCCCCTGGCTTTCCCGGGAGAGATTCTTGATCCGCCGGCCGATTTTCTGGGCGGGATAGACGGATAAAGGAATGACGAGAAAGGCGATGATGGCCAGCTGCCAGTTCAGATAGAAGATGACCCCGAGGAGAAACAGGGCGCCGAAACCGTCCCGGAACAGACCGGTGATCACATTGGCCACCCCTTCCTGCATGATGGTCACATCGTTTAACACCCGCGACATCAGAACGCCGATCGGGTTATTGTTGAAAAACCGGAGGCCCAGGAACATGTTGTTCTGATAGACGTCGTTCCGGATATCCTGGACCGCCAGCTGGCCCGCGGTCCGAATGAAATACTCGTTCAGATAGCGGCCAATGCCACGGAGCAGGAAGATCCCGATCACAACCAACGGCAACAGTTGCAGCAACCCCTGATTGCGCTCGGAGAAAAGCTGTTTGAGCAGTGGCCCGGTCATGTAGGCAAAGGCGCCGTCCATGCCGCCAACCAGCATCGAGGCCACTGCCGAAATGGCAATCCGCCACCAGTAGGGGCGACTGTAATGGAGTAATCGCTTGAATGTCTGCATAACTATTACCTTGAGCCGAGCATTTCCAGGGCAATGCCGGCCACCTTGGCCGAACACCCCCCACTGCCGAGCTTCTCCCTAATCCCTGCTAGTTTTGCCTTAATGGCTCCGGCGTAGCCGCTGTCGGTAAGCATCCTGCCGATTTCGGCGGCGATCTTCACCGGCTCCGCATCATACTGGAGGAGCTCCGGCACTACCCGCTCACCGGCCACGATGTTGCAGATGCCGACGTGGTCGACTTTGATCAGGCGGATGCCGATCTGGTAAGTGAGGGGGGCGACCCGGTAGATGATCACCATCGGCGTCCCGATCAGGGCTATCTCCATGGTCACGGTGCCGGAAACGGTAATGATGGCATCGCAGACCTGCATGACATCATACCCCTGCTCTTCCACCACCTTGATTTCCAGGCCAGAGCCAGCAAGATACGGGGCAAGATCGGCTTGGCTGAGACTTGAAGCCAGGGGGAGGATGAACTGGGCCCCTGGAAATCTTTGCTGCAACAGGGCGGCAGAGTCAAGAATCACCGGCAGCAGGCGTTTGATCTCGCTTTTCCGGCTGCCGGGAAACAGGCCGATCGTCTTGCGCTGCGGGTCAAGGCCGAAGGAGCGCTGGGCCGCCTCGCGCGTCATGGCAGGCTGGACAATATCCACCAGCGGGTGGCCGACAAAGGTTACCGGGAGCCGCTCCTTTTCATAGAAGGGGACCTCGAAGGGGAACACCACCGCCATCCGGTCAACCACTCTGGCGATCTTTTTCACCCGTCCCACCCGCCAGGCCCAGACTTGCGGGCTGATATAGTAGAGAACCTTGACCCCGGCGGCCTTGGCAAGCTTGGCCAACCGCAGGTTGAAATCTGGATAGTCAATCAGGATCAGCAGATCGGGGGGGTCGGTCCGGATAACCTTTTTCAGGGTGGTATAGGCATGGAAGATGACATCGAAGTGGGCAAGGACTTCCACCAGGCCGACCACCGCCATCTCCGAGGAGTCAACCAGGGCCTCGACCCCGGCTGCCCGCATCCTGGGGCCGGCGATGCCGAAGAATCGAAGTTCTGGGTCGAGCTGCAGCGCCGCTTTGACCAGATTGGAGCCATGCAGATCGCCGGAAGCCTCACCGGCGACGATCATGATACGCTTGTTCAAAAATAACCCCTGTAGAAACCGGGACTCGGGACTCGGGACTCGGGACTCGGTTTTACGATTTCCGGTTCCCGAG
>JANXYN010000201.1 GCA_025356035.1 Geobacteraceae bacterium | reverse complement strand
GAACTGGCCAAGGAAATGGCGAAAAAACTTTCCCAGGACTTGATTGCCCTACTCCGGCCGGCAAAGGTTTTGTCTGTCAGCGGCAAGCAGGTCATGCTGAACAGGGGAAGCGAAGCCGGCTTCAGCAAAGATGAAATGGTCGAGATTTATGCGACCCAGAACGTCAAAGACGAAGATACCGGTGAAACCTTCCGCAACGAGGTGCCGGTGGGACAGGCAACCATCGTCCGGCTGGATAAGAAGCAGAGCTATGCGACGATTGTTGGCGAAGACCTGGGCATCGCCAAGGGGTGCGTTGTCAGGGTCATGAGATCGGCGGCCAAAGCCGGTTCAATGGGGCAGGCAACGACTCCTGGCGAGAATGGCGACGACCAACCGACCCCAGGCTCCAGTGAGAAACCGCTAAAATGGTAAACTTTGCAAAGGAGGCAACGATGAAGGGATCTATGCTGAAAAATGGGTGCAGGGCGGCAGGAGTTATGCTGATTGCCGGCTGGATGGCTGCACCCCTTTGTTTAAGCGGTTGTAGCACGACGGCAGGGACCGAAGCAACCGGCAAAACCACCTGGAACCAGGAGGGGGCTCCGGAACTGAGCAAGAATGTCATCTTTAACAACAGCAGCCTGGCAGGTAACATCGAAATTGTTGACATGAAGAGCTTCATGGCGGGCAACATGATGATGGCCCAGGTTTCGATCCATTCGCGGAACCGTGATACGGTGCCGATCCAGTACAAGTTCGCCTGGTTTGATGTCCAGGGGATGGAAATCGGCGCCAATGCCGGCGCCTGGAAACCGTATCTCGTGTATGGTCGCGAGACAAGAACCATTCAGGGGGTTGCGCCCGATCCGCGGGCCCGGGAGTTCAAGCTGAAAATCCGGGAACCAGACGCTGCCGACAATTAATCAGAAGTAACGCAGGAATAAATTTTCAGGAGAGGAATGTCACATGAAAAAACATATGATCCGTGGAATTCTGTTAACCCTTTCAGCCGCAGCATTAACCCTGACCGGTTGCGCCACCGTCCCTAACGTCCAGTACGGCGACGCCGGCTCCGCAAAGCCGATAACCACCGAATTCGGTTCCTCCGACCTCCAGCAGATTGCCGAGAGCATGGTGGACTCCCTTCTTACCTTCCCGCCCATGGTCGAACTCACCACCCAGCGGCGCCCGGTGCTCAGCGTTGACAAGGTCAAGAATAAAACCATGCAACATATCGACACCGAGTCGGTAACCGATTCGGTACGAACAAAACTGATCAGATCGGGCAAGTTCCGCTTCATCGATCGGACCACCGATGAAGCGGCTGTCGATGAAATCAAGATCCAGCAGGAAAGCGGTCTGGTAAACCAGAAGACCGCGGTGAACTTCGGCCAGCAAATCGGCGCCGAGTTCCTGTTGACCGCCAACTTCTCGGAGATCAGGCAGAAGGCGGGGGGCGTTACCGACGTCTATTACAAATTCACCATGAACCTGAAGAACCTGAAAACCGGTATCCTCGAATGGTCCGATGAAAAGGAAATCCGGAAGGTATTCAAACGGTCGACCTTTGGGGGTTAATACCATGAAAAGAATCCTGCTTCTGTTGCTTTGCGTAACCCTGACCGCCTGCTCCCAGCACAAAAGCTTTGTCTTCCTCGACCAGACGGCGGTTGATCAGACCACCGGCCTGATTTGGGCGAAACACGCAAATTTGCCGGGAAAGCAACTAAACTGGCGGGGCGACGACAACGTTTATGCCTTCGTCGAGAAGCTGAACAAGGAAAACTACGCGGGCTACGCCGACTGGCGGGTCCCGACCAGGGATGAAATGGAGGCGTTGATCGCCCATGCCAAAAGTTTGGGGTACGATCCAGCCAAATTTGACACCTGGCCGTACCAGAAACTGCGCCAAATAGGCTTCCAGGACGTGCGCGATTATGATTACTGGACCGCGACCCGTAAATCGGCTGAGGAGTTGTGGATAGCCGATTTAGCCGGCGGCCAGGTGGTGCCGAAATCTGACGCAAAACCTTACTACCTGTGGCCTGTACGCGGCGGGCGTCGCTAAGCTCATCTTTCAGGAAGCAACGGTTTAATTACAAACGGCAAGGCCCCGGAGAAAACTCCGGGGCCTTGCCGTTTGGGCAGATGGCGACTCGTTGCTGCACCCCACCCCTTTGCCTTTAACAGGCTGTTGAAAAACGTAGCGAGGAAGGCCAGATGCAAGGCGCACGGAGCGCAGCGACTGAGACATATCAATGTAGATAGGCGAAGGAGTGAGCACCGCGCAACGCAGCAGATGGCCTCCGCAGTAGTTTTTCAACAGCCTGTTAGGGCGCGGTCACCTGCACCGCGTTACTCGCCTCGCTACTGGGGTTAACCACCTGGACCCGAAAACTCTTGGCGGTAAAGTCATAAGGATGGCGCTGGTATACGATCCTTGTACAGTCGAGATAGACGACCTGGTCCCGTTCGAACATGTTCGAGGTCCCCACCGTCAGGCGCTGGTTATCCACCATTAGCGTAGCTCCCTGCTGGAAGTTACGGCCGTTGATGAGCAGTTCATAATAGGTGACATAGTCGTTTCCCTGAGTGATGCTTTCGATCTCGGGCTTCGTCTCAACAAAGAAGGCAAGGACCGCGGATACGGTTTCTTCCCGGTTGATTATCTGGACCTGATGGAGCCCACCGGCTACCGGCGGCACTGCAAAGGAGAGGTTTTCCGGGGAATTGTAGATACTCCGGATAGCAGCTCCGTCAAACAAGAGCTGGGAGCCCGGCTGGAAATTACGGCCGGTTACGGTCACCTCCCGCTCGCGGCCGCTGGCGCAAGCATAAATCCTGTCCGGCGCCAGCGAAAGGGCCACCGGCTTGGCCGGCAGCAGGGTGAAGTTATAGGACCTGCTGACCGTACCGTCTTCCCTTTTCAGAAACATGGCGTAAAGGCCGGCGGGGAGCTTTGGGATGTCGAAGGAAAGCTGTCTGGAGCCAGCGACCCGTGTCGGCACTTCCTGGCTGCCGAGAAAGACCGTGGTTTTTTCCGAAAAGCCGGCGCCGGCTAGGGTGACCGTGCTCCCTGGCTCCCCCTGGGCCGGGATGATACTGAGGATAGTGATCGGAGGGGGCTGCTCGGCATTGGCGGAAACGCCCCTGGTCTGAACGAGCCGCACCGGTGCAGCAAAAGCAGGCGCCGCTGTCAAAAATGCCGCAATTATCAATGCTATGAGAAATCGGTATCTCACCTGTCGCTCCTTTCCCGATCGGTCTGGACTCCCCGACCCGCCATCCTCTCTGTAGTAAACCATCGATGGCGTAAATGTCAATTGTCAACATTCAGCGCCAGCCAGATGCCGCCCATGGTAAAGATCCCATTGGGCGCCCAGGCTGCAACCAGGGGAGGGAGAATCCCGCCGGCGCCGTAGGCAAGGATGACGGCGTTGATGATAAAGTAGCCAAAGCCAATACCGAGACTGATGCCAATTCCCATGGCGATGCCGCTCGACCGGCCGCCGCGCAGGGCAAAAGGGATTCCCAGAAAAGCCATGATCACTGAAGCAAAGGGATAGGAAACCCGTGCATGCATTTTGGCCAGGTAGGGTGTGGCGTCGTAGCCAGCAGCCCGCAGCTTGTTGCCGTAGCGACGGAGCTCGAAAAACCCCATATTGTCGGCAAATTTATCGAGAGCCCGCAAATCCTCGGTCTTCAGATTGAGGTCAACCTCGATTTCCTTCGCCTCCAAGGTACGCACCACTTCGCCATTGGCCAGCAGCCGTTCCACCACCGTCTTGAACAGTATATGCCCGCCAGTCAGCATCCCCTGCTCGGCGTCGATCCGCTTTACCGGCTGCATCCCCTCACCCAGCTGCCAGAGAGTGACCCCCTTGAAACTGTGGGTTTTTGGTTCAAAGAACCGCGCCTGCAGGATCAGGTTTTTTTCCCGGTACCAGATGTTGTTCTGGCGGAACGAGGTCGTGCTGCTTTTTTTCGCGATCAGCACGTCTTCGATGTACTGCATCTTCAAGTTGGTGGCAGGGATGATCAGTTCGTTGGAGACCATGGTGAAGATGCTGATGAGAAACGCAATGCCGAAAATTGGCGCGGAGATGCGCTGAATGCTGATGCCGCAGCTGCGCATGGCAGTGATCTCGCTATTGCGCGAGAGGATGCCGAGGGCGAGCAAGGTTGCCATCAACACCGCCAGCGGGGTGACCAGGCTGACGATCTCCGGAATTTTGCACAAAAAATAGCCGATGACGAACTGCGGCTCCGCCTGCTGGCTGGTAAATCGGCGGATCTTCTCCAGAAAGTCCACCACCAAGAAGATGGCGATGAAGGCGCCAAGACAGAGGGCGAAGATCTTCAGGTACATGGCGGCGATATATCGGGAAAGAATTCTCACGGCCGCCCCCTTCTGCTGCGTAAACGGCTGCGCACATACCCGGCAATCTGCGCCGGCAGCTCAAAAAGTGCGATCGGCTGTTCTTCGGCGGTCTTCTTGAACAGATAGGCGCCAAAGGCGATGAAAATGAGGTTAGGTGTCCACATGGCCAAGACCGGGTCGACCAGCCCTTTTTCACCAAGGGTCTTGCTGGCAGAAAGGACGATGTAGTAGATCAGGAGGATGCCGATGCTGATAGAAAATCCTCCAGCCTTGCCGGAACGCTGGTTTTGCAGGCCGAGCGGCATCCCCACCAGAGCGAAGACGAAGCAGGCGATGGGGAGCGAAAATCGCCGCTGGAATTCAAGTCTGAGATCACGCAACAGCTTGGCATCCTGATTCGGCAGCTGCATGTTGTGACGCAGCTCGGCAAAGGTCATGTCCAGCTCGTTTTTGGACATCTCATGGGAGGCCTGACCGAGGTTAATACTCAAATCGTAGGTGGTAAAGGCCATCAGCCGGTAGCGATCTTTACCCTGACTGCGATGGATTCCCCCGTTGCGGAGTTGCAGCCGGACGGTCTTGCTCGGCGGATCGGCAATCAACACCCCGCTCCGGGCGAAAATAGTGGATGGTTCACCGCCACTCCGTTCGTCCTGGATCAGTACCCCGCTTATCTGATTTTGCTCCGGCCGGTAACGGTCAACATAGAGGACCATCCCCGGAAAGGTATCGTTAAAGACCTGTTCCTTGATGGTGAGTGTGGCCCTGCTTTCGACGATGTCGTAGAGAAGCGTCTTGAAGGAGGTATTCCCCCAGGGGAGGGCGTAGATGGTGATAAAAGTGGTGGTAAGGTAAGCTAGCGCAGCAAAGGTCAGCACTGGCGCCAGCAGACCGGAGAGACTCACCCCGCAAGCCTTCATGGCGGTAATTTCACTGTCACCGGACAGCCGGCCGAAGGCAAGGAGCACCGCCAGCAGGAATGCCATTGGAATAGTGACCATACAGAAGGAGGGGAGCAGATATACCACCAGCAGCAGGACGTCGGAAAAGGGGACCCCCTTGGCGATCACCAGGTCTGCCAACCGCAGCAGCCTCCCCATTAACAGGACAAAGGTGAACACCCCCATTCCGAGCAGAAACGGGACGGCGATCTCCTTGAAAATATAGACGAACAGGGTTTTCTTCATAACCGCGGTATAATACATGAGATGGTCGGCCATGTAAATAGCGAGCCGGGGGGTCCGTCCCGCAAATTTCTACTTGCCAAATAAATTGACACGTGCTATGTAGATGAGCTGAACAAAATTTCGCACGTCCCGGCTGGACCGTGGGTGTCCGCGACTGGCGCGGATCTGGAAGCAAGCGGGGCGGAGGGAAAAACCCAAAGGAGAGAACCGATGTCAAACATCACCATGAAGGAACTGCTGGAGGCCGGCGTCCACTTCGGCCACCAGACCAAGCGCTGGAACCCGAAGATGAAACCGTATATTTTCGGCGCACGGAACGGAATCTACATCATCGACCTGCAGAAGACGGTACGGCTCTTCAAAAACGCCTACAACTTTGTCAAGGATGCCGCCCAGAATGGCGAGACGGTGCTGTTTGTCGGTACCAAGAAACAGGCCCAGGACTCCATCATCGAGGAGGCCAAGCGTTGCGGCATGTTCTATGTGAACCACCGCTGGCTCGGCGGGATGCTCACCAATTTCGCCACGGTCAAACAGAGCATCGACCGACTGAAGCGCCTTGACGCCATGTTCGAGGATGGCTCCATCGAGGCATATACTAAAAAAGAAGCGATGCAGATGGAGAAGGAACGGGAAAAACTGGAGAAGACCCTCGGCGGGATCAAGGGAATGAACAAGCTTCCCGGCGTGCTGTTCGTGGTGGACCCGAAAAACGAGGAAATCGGTGTCAGCGAAGCTAAGAAGCTTGGCATCGCGGTAGTAGCCGTGGTTGACACTAACTGCGACCCTGACGATATCGATTATGTGATCCCCGGCAATGATGACGCCATTCGCGCCATCCGGCTCCTCTCCAGCAAGATCGCCGATGCGGTCAACGAAGGGGCACAGTCCAGGGAAGTCAGATTGCGCAGCGACAAGGATGAAAAAGCTGGCTCAGCCAGCGCGGCTGAAGCAGGTCTTGCACCGGAAGAAGCCGCAGCCCAGGCCTAACCGTGGACTCCTGGAGCAGTTCTGGCTCTAGGCTGAAACGCTGATCAAATTTCAACTGACTAGATGAGCCTGCGCAGTTGCGCTGGCTGTCGTGGAGGATAACCGTGAGCATTACCGCAGCACAGGTAAATGAATTGAGAAAAGCCACCGGCGCTGGACTGATGGATTGCAAAAAGGCCCTGACTGAAACGGCTGGCGACCATGAGAAAGCGATCGATTTCCTGCGGAAAAAGGGACTGGCCGCTGCTTCCAAGAAGTCCGGACGGGCCGCTACTGAAGGGTTGGTCGGCTCCTACATCCACGCAGGCGGCAAGATCGGGGTCCTGGTGGAAATAAATTGCGAGACCGACTTTGTCGCCAAGAACGAAAATTTCCAGAACTTCGTCAAGGATATCGCCATGCATATCGCCGCGGCTTCGCCCCAGTTCGTGCGCCGCGAGGAAGTGTCTGCCGAACTTGTGGAGCGCGAGAAGGAGATTTACCGGGCCAAAGCGAGAGAGTCAGGCAAACCGGACAACATCATCGAAAAGATCATTGAGGGACAGGTCAACAAGTTCTACGCAGACATTTGTCTACTTGAACAGCCGTATGTCAAGGACCCGGACAAGACTGTCCAGACCTACCTGAATGAGACCATCGCCACCATCGGCGAAAATGTCTCCATCAGACGTTTTGCCAAGTTCAGCCTTGGCGAGGGGCTTGCCAAAAAAGAGAGTGACTTTGCCGCGGAAGTTGCAGCGACGGTCGGCGCTTAACGGGCGATCACCAGCCGGCCATGCAAATGGCCGGCTTTTTCATGCCCTGGGAATACCAGATGGCGGGCCTCCCGCTCACGCAGCACAACATTGATGCAGCTAAAGGCGGTTAATTATGGGAAAACCGTTCTACAAGAGGGTAATGCTGAAACTGTCCGGCGAGGCGCTAGCCGGTGAGCAGGGCTATGGCATCGACCCACAGATTATCACTACCATCGCGACCCAAGTCAAAGAGGTCGTCGCCAGCCGCACCCAGCTGGCACTGGTGATCGGCGGCGGCAATATCTTCCGCGGACTGGCCGCTTCTTCCAAGGGAATGGATCGGGCAAGCGCCGACTACATGGGGATGCTGGCCACCATGATCAATTCGCTGGCACTGCAGGACGCACTGGAGCATCTCGGGGTGGACACCCGGGTGCAGTCGGCCATCGCCATGCAAGAAGTGGCAGAGCCCTATATACGCCGCCGCGCCATTAGGCACCTGGAAAAGGGGCGAGTGGTCATTTTCGGCGCCGGCACCGGCAACCCCTACTTCACCACCGATACGGCCGCCAGTCTACGAGCCATGGAGATCGGCGCCGAGGTAATCCTGAAGGGGACCAAGGTGGATGGCGTCTATTCGGCGGATCCGAAAAAGGACCCGACAGCGGTGAAGTTTTCCCGTCTTACCTACCTGGAGGTGCTGAAAAAGGGGCTGCAGGTCATGGATGCAACCGCCACCTCCCTCTGCATGGATAACAATCTGCCCATCATTGTGTTTGATATCACCACCAACGGTAACATCAAACGGGTTATTTCCGGTGAGGAAATCGGCACCATCGTGAAAGGAGAGTAACATGACCAAGGCTGTCTTGCAAAATATGAAGGCCCATATGGAAAAGACGGTGGAAGCGCTCCGCAAGGAATTCCAGAAAGTCCGCACCGGCCGTGCCAGCATCACGCTCCTCGATGATATCAAGGTGGACAATTACGGCAGTCCAGCGCCGCTCAGTCAGGTTGGCTCATTGGCAGTACCGGAGCCGCGGATGATCACCATCCAGCCCTGGGATGCCAAGATGATCCCACTCATCGAAAAGGCCATTCTCAATGCCAACCTGGGGCTCACCCCGGCCAATGACGGTAAGCTGATCCGCCTCCCCCTCCCGCCTTTGACAGAGGAGCGGCGCAAGGATATCGTCAAGAGTATGAAGAAGCAGGCTGAGGACGCCAAGATCGCCCTGCGCAATATCCGCCGGGAGGCCATTGATGAACTGAAGAAGCTGGAAAAGGACAAGCACATCTCCGAGGACGATATCAAGCGGGCGGAGAAAGAGGTGCAGGACATTACCAACACCTTTGTTGCCAAGGTCGACGAAGTGGTAAGCCATAAAGAGAAAGAGGTGATGGAGGTCTGAGCAGGCAGACCTCTTTTCCCTTGCCATGCCAGCTGAATTGTGCTTAAATCCGCCGCACCCCAGGGTAATAAAGGGGATTTTTTTGTTTCTAGGGTAACCATGCCTGTTGCAAAACCTGAAAAACTTCCCCGGCACCTGGCCATTATCATGGATGGTAACGGCCGCTGGGCCCAGGAACGGATGCTGCAAAGGATCGTCGGCCACCAGAAGGGTGTGGAGACGGTCAGAAATGTGGTCGAAACCTGTTCCGTGCTGGGGATCGGCTATCTCACCCTCTACGCCTTTTCCGCCGAAAACTGGCTCCGGCCGAAGACCGAAGTGAAAGCCCTGATGGCCTTGCTGAAAAAGTACATCCGGACCGAAACACCGCGCATGATGCAGAACAATATCCGCTTTAACGTTATCGGCGAGCTGACGGAGCTCCCCGCGGACGTGAACCAGGCGGTGGATGAGGCGGTGGCAAAGACTGCCGCCAACAATGGCATGCTCCTTACCCTGGCCCTCTCCTACGGCTCCCGGCAGGAGATTACCCGGGCTGCCGCCCGACTGGCAGCCGATCTGGCCGCCGGCAGAATCACAGGCGACGCGATCAACGAAGAGCTATTTTCCAGCTATCTCTACACCCCCGCCATCCCCGCACCCGATTTCCTGATCAGAACCAGCGGCGAAATGCGGATCAGCAACTTTCTCCTCTGGCAGATCGCCTATACGGAGCTTTATTTCACCGACGTGCGCTGGCCGGACTTCAACAAAAATGAGCTGTACAAGGCGCTGAATGACTACCAAGCCCGAGAACGGCGGTTTGGCAAGACCAGCGAACAGCTCGACACCAGGAGGTAACTTATCAAACGGCTGCTGACCGGGGTGGTGGCCCTCCCCCTCCTCATTGCGTTCATCTATTACGGGAGCGAGTTCCAGTTCGTCTGCCTGGTATTTGTGCTTTCCCTGCTCGGCCTGGACGAGTTTTACCGGATGGCCCTCCCCGGCCGAAGACTTGATGGGATGCTGGCCACAGGTGCCGGAGCATTGCTACCGCTGGCGGCTTTTTATCTGGGACCAGTCGGGCTCCTCTTTACCCTCACCCTGCTCGTCCTTGTCTTTGCGATCCTGCTCCTGTTCAGGTTCAACGAGATCCGCCAGGCAGCCACCGAAACCGCGCTGTTGTGCATGGGCTTTTTCTACGTGCCGCTGCTCCTGACCCATCTCTCTTTGTTGCGGGGGGTACCGGACGGCATCCAGTGGATTTTCCTGCTGCTGGTTATCGTCATGGCTAGCGATACTGCCGCCTACTATGTGGGGAGTACGCTCGGCAGGAGAAAACTCTATCCCGCCGTCAGCCCCAACAAAAGCGTGGAAGGTGCGCTTGGTGGACTGGCAGGGGCCATTGCCGGCGCCTTTATCAGTCGTGCCACCTTTTTCCCGGGGCTGACACTGCTTGACTGCCTCGCCATCCCCCTCCTCCTCGGCGGTCTGGCACAGCTGGGAGACCTTTTTGAATCACTATTGAAGCGAAGCTGCGGGGTCAAGGATTCGGGGCGGATCATCCCCGGCCACGGCGGGATACTCGACCGACTCGACAGCGTCCTGTTTGCCGCGCCAGCCGCCTTTTACTACGCCTATCTGATCTTTTACCAGAGATAAGCCTTTTTCAGCGAGGGATTATGAAAAAACTGACGATTCTGGGTTCCACCGGTTCCATCGGGGTGAGCACCCTGGAGATCGTGGCGGCCCATCGGGACAAGTTTTCCGTGGTGGCGCTCACCGCCGGCAACAACCTGGAACTGCTCAAACAGCAGATCGAGGAATTCTCACCACAGCTGGTGGCGGTCCTTACTGAAGATTCGGCAAAAAAACTTGGGCAGTTGCTTACCGGCAAGAAACCGGAGATTCTGTTCGGCGTGCCCGGCCTGATTGCCGCCGCAACCGCCAGCGATACCAGCATGGTGGTTGCAGCCATCGTCGGCGCCGCCGGTCTTGTGCCAACCGCTGCCGCCATCAAGGCTGGCAAGGATGTGGCGCTGGCCAACAAGGAGACGCTGGTCACCGCCGGTCGCCTAATCATGGCGCTGGTGAAGGAGATGGGAGTTAAACTCTACCCGGTTGACAGCGAGCACAGTGCCGTGTTTCAGTCGCTGCAGGGTCACCGGAGCGAAGACGTACGGCGCATCATCCTCACAGCTTCCGGCGGACCGTTTCTCAATTTCCCGCTGGAGCGGCTGGCGCAGGTGTCGGTCAAGGATGCCCTCGCCCACCCCAACTGGAGCATGGGGCAGAAAATAACCATCGACTCCGCATCCATGATGAACAAGGGGCTGGAGGTGATCGAGGCGCGGTGGCTCTTTGACATGCCAGCAGAGCGTATCTCAGTCAATATTCATCCGCAGAGCATCATTCATTCAATGGTTGAATATGTAGATGGCTGCGTGATGGCCCAGCTTGGGGTTCCCGACATGAAAGCCCCCATCGCTTACGCCCTGACCTATCCCGGGCGGGTGCCGACCGGGGTCAAACCTCTCGATTTAACTACGCTGTCTGGCCTTACTTTTTTCAATCCCGACCATGGTAGATTCCCGGCACTGAAGCTTGCCTACCGGGCGCTGGACGATGGCGAAAGCATGCCGGCGGTGATGAATGCCGCCAACGAAGTGGCGGTCGAGGCGTTCCTCCGCGGCAAAATCAGTTTCCCCGCCATCGCTGCCACTATCGAGAAGACCATGGACGCCCATCAGCCCCATTCGCTGGACTCCATTGAAGCAGTGCTCCACGCAGACAGATGGGGCCGGGAGAAGGGCCGGGAGCTGCTGGGTATCAACCTTGCCTAGGATAACTCTAGCTTATTCCATAAAGGAGCAGTAAGCCATGCACTACCTCCTCTCTTTTGTCATCGCCATCGGTATCCTTATCTTCGTCCACGAATTCGGCCACTTCCTGGTGGCCAAGCTGTTCGGGGTCAGGGTCGACAAGTTTTCTCTCGGCTTCGGACCAAAGCTGATTGGCCGGAAGATGGGCGAAACCGAGTATCTCATTTCTGCCTTCCCGCTCGGTGGCTACGTAAAGATGCTTGGCGAAGGGGAAGAAGGAGAAGTCCCCCCTGAAGAGCAGCACCGTTCCTTTGCCGCCAAGACACCCATCCAGCGGATTGCCATTGTGGCAGCCGGCCCGTTGTTCAATCTGTTCTTTGCCTGGCTGGTCTTCGTTCTCGTCATGATGGTTGGCTTTCCGGCATTTACCTCAAAAATCAACGTGATCAAAGACCGCCCCGCCGCCCGTGCCGGCCTGCAGAATAATGACGTAATAACAGCCATCAACGGCAAGCCGGTCAATCTTTGGAGTGAGTTGCAAGGCGCGGTCCAGGAAAGCGCTGGCAGCGAGTTGCAGATCAAGGTGAAACGCGGCGACGCAGAACTCAACTTTCGGGTAATCCCGGAAACTACATCGGGGAAGGACCAACTCGGGGAAACGATAACGCGGCCGGTGATCGGGGTTGTATCAGCCAACGACACCATAACCAAACGGTTTGCTCCGGGCGAGGCGGTCATCAAGGGGAGTGAACTCGCCTGGGATGTAACACGACTGACCACAACAGTACTGGTGAAGCTGGTAGAGGGAAAAATTTCGCTCCGGGAAAACCTTGGCGGTCCGCTACGGATCGCCGACGTGGCCGGGCAACAGGCTGCAGCTGGCATCGTCAGCTTCGTCGGCTTTCTGGCCGGGCTGAGCATCAACCTGGGGATCCTTAACCTCCTTCCCATTCCCATTCTGGACGGCGGCCACATCGCCTTCAATCTGTGGGAACTGATCTTCCGCCGGCCGGTCACACCGCGGGCCAGGGAAATTGCACAGCAGATTGGCCTGATGCTACTGATCGCACTCATGCTATTGGCAATATATCTGGACGTGGACCGCTACGTCTTCAGACAGTGGCTGAATTGAAACTCCTCACCATCGACACCTCTTCCACCGCCTGCAGTGTGGCCATCACCTCCGGCGGGCGGCTGGTTGCCGAATACCTGTTGAACCTGGATCGGCCCATGTCCGGGCAGCTCCTGAAAAGCGTGGAGATGGCTGTTACCGATGCGGCAATGACCTTTGCCGACCTCGATGGCTTTGGTGTCGCCCTTGGCCCCGGTTCGTTCACCGGCCTGCGGGTCGGGGTTGCCACGGTAAAGGGTCTCGCGCTTGCTGCCAATAGACCAGTGGCCGGCTTTTCATCGCTGGCGATGCTTGCCATGAACATTCCCTGGGCTGACCATCAGGTTTGTGCCATGCTGGATGCACGCAAAAATGAGGTTTACACCGCTGTCTATCGCTGCACCGATCAACCAGAAGCGCTTAGTGCCGAATCTGTAATTAATCCCGGTCAGTTTCTGGCAACCATCACCGAAGCTACCATATTTGTAGGGGAAGGGGCGCGTCGCTACCGGGAGCAGATCACCGCCACGCTCGGTGCATTGGCGATCTTTCCTCCCTCCACGTGCCACGTACCACGTGCTTCCAGCGGAGCGCTGCTCGCCGCGGCGGCCTTTGCCAGAGGAGACCTTCCCTCCCTCCCCTCGCTCAACCCGGTTTATATCCGTCCCTCAGAGGCGGAACTGGCTAAATTGCAAAGAGAAACTCTATAACGCTATTCTATTCATATTGACAGTTGGGACCGAATGTATTATGTTCATACTCCACCCCTTGGGGGGAAGTTTCCTGGCGGGGCTTGATTTATCAGGCCCTGCTCGTTAATATGCAGGTGAAATCGGTTTACCGAGGCGAACAGATGCGTAGCGACACCATCAAAAAAGGGCTCGAGCGGACCCCGCACCGGGCTCTGATCAAGGGAACCGGCGTACCCGAAAGCGAGATGGGCAAACCGTTCATCGGGGTGGCCACCAGCTTCACCGATCTGATTCCCGGCCATGTGGGAATGCGCGACCTGGAACGATTCATCGAGAAGGGTGTTCACACCGGCGGCGGCTACTCCTTTTTCTTTGGCATTCCCGGCGTCTGTGACGGTATTGCCATGGGGCATAAGGGGATGCACTATTCCCTGCCGACCCGGGAGCTGATCGCCGACATGATCGAATCGGTGGCCGAGGCGCACCGCCTCGACGGGCTGGTGCTGCTGACCAACTGCGACAAGATCACCCCCGGCATGCTGATGGGCGCCGCCAGGCTTGATATTCCGACCATCGTAGTGACGGCCGGGCCGATGATGTCGGGCCGTGGCAGCGCCGGACGCCGCTATTCCTTCGTCAGCGATACCTTTGAAGCCATGGCCCGCTACAAGGCCGGGGTCATTGACGAGAAAGAACTGAAGATCTGTGAGGATAACGCCTGCCCCGGGATGGGGTCTTGTCAGGGACTGTTCACCGCCAATACCATGGCGATCCTCACCGAAACCCTCGGCATGAGTCTCCCGCGCTGTGGCACCGCCCTGGCAGTGTCGGCGCTGAAACGGCGGATCGCCTTCGCCTCCGGGGAGAAAATCGTCGAGCTGGTGCAGAAGAATGTGACCCCGCGCCAGATCATGACCCGTGCCGCCTTCGAAAACGCGATTCGAGTCGACCTGGCCCTCGGCGGCTCCTCCAACACCGTGCTCCACCTCCTTGCCATCGCTCGCGAAGCCGGCGTAGAACTGCCACTGGAGCTGTTTGACCAACTCTCCAAAGAGACCCCGCAGATCGCATCCATGAACCCGGCAGGCGACTACTTCATGGAAGACCTGGATATTGCCGGCGGTGTGCTGGGTGTACTGAAGCAACTGGGGAGCAAGATCAAGGACAACCCGACAGTGCTGGGTCTTTCCACCCTGCAGCTGGCGGCGAGCATCGAAAACATAGATGAGCAGGTGATCCATCCGCTTTCCAACCCGGTCAAACAGGAAGGCGGGATCGCGGTACTGTTTGGCAACCTCGCCCCCAAGGGGGCGGTAGTGAAGCAATCCGGCGTATCGGCAGCCATGATGCAGTTTACCGGTACCGCCCGCTGCTTTGATTCTGAAGAGTCAGCCATGGCCGCCCTGATGGGGGGGAAGATCAAGGCCGGAGATTGCGTGGTGATCCGCTATGAAGGGCCTAAGGGGGGACCGGGAATGCGCGAAATGCTGGCACCGACCGCCACCCTGATGGGCCTTGGCCTTGGCGATTCGGTGGCACTCATCACCGACGGCCGCTTTTCCGGCGGCACCCGTGGTCCCTGCGTCGGTCATATCTCGCCGGAAGCCGCCGAGGGAGGTCCCATCGCACTGGTGGAAGAGGGAGACACAATCGTCCTGGATATCCCAGCCCGCAGGCTGGAGCTCAAGGTGGATGAGAAGACCCTTCAGGACCGCCTCAGCAAGTGGCGTGCTCCTGAGCCAAAGATTAAGACCGGTTGGCTTGCCAGGTATGCAAAAGTGGTGAAGTCGGCCTATACTGGGGCAATAACCTCGGCGGACTAATAAATCAGGCTGAAGGCTAAGGGCTAAGTTGGAGGGTTTGCTGTTATGAAGATGAACGGCGCGAAGATCTTACTGGAGTGTCTCAAGCTGGAAGGGGTGGATACCATTTTCGGCTATCCTGGTGGAACGGTCATCAATATCTACGATGAGCTTTTCTCGTTTAAGGATATCCACCACATCCTCCCCCGCCATGAACAGGCCGGCGTGCATGCCGCCGACGGCTATGCCCGCGCCACAGGGAAGGTCGGGGTTGCCCTTGCCACCTCTGGCCCCGGCGCCACCAACACCGTCACCGGCATTGCCACCGCCTACATGGATTCCATCCCGCTGGTGGTGATCACCGGCCAGGTGCCGACCGCCCTGATCGGCAACGACGCCTTCCAGGAAGTGGACATAATCGGCATCACCCGGCCCTGCACCAAGCACAGCTTCCTGGTGAAGGACGTCCGTGATTTGGCCACCATCGTCAAAGAGGCGTTCTATATCGCCCGGACCGGCCGCCCCGGCCCGGTGCTGATCGACCTCCCGAAAAACGTCCAGGTAGCCACCACCGAATTCAAATATCCAGATTCGGTGGAGATCCGTGGCTATAAGCCGACCATCGAAGGACACCCGAAGCAGGTGGAAAAAGCGGTAGAGATGCTGCTGACTGCGAAAAAACCGGTGATCTACGTGGGTGGCGGAGTAATCTTGGCCAACGCGGCCGAAGAGCTGACTGCCCTGGCCAGAAAACTTAACGTGCCAGTCACCACCACCCTGATGGGCCTCGGCTCGTTTCCGGAAACTGATCCACTCTCCCTCGGGCTCCTCGGCATGCACGGCACCTATTACGCCAACATGGCCATGACCGACTGTGATTTGCTGTTGGCAATCGGCGCCCGTTTTGACGACCGGGTCACCGGCAAGATCGCCACCTTTGCCACCCACGCCAAGATCATCCATGTGGATGTGGACCCGACTTCGATCAAGAAGAACGTCCGGGTCGACCTCCCCATCGTCGGCGATGTGAAGGACGTGCTGAAACAGCAACTGAAGTTCATTGAAGAGCGCGCGGACAAAGTCAGGGAGTTCAAGCAGGCAATTGAGCCTTGGTTGAAGGAAATTGACGGCTGGAAGGCCAAGCACCCTCTCACGTACAAGCAGTCGACATCGGTGATTAAGCCCCAGTACGTGATCCAGAAACTTCGCGAACTCTCTGACGAAGATGCCATCATCGCAACCGATGTGGGGCAACACCAGATGTGGACCGCCCAGTTCTTCGGTTTTACCCGGCCCCGCACCCTCCTCTCCTCCGGCGGCCTCGGTACCATGGGCTACGGCCTCCCTGCAGCCATGGGAGCACAGGCGGCCTTTCCCGACCGGCAGGTCATCGCCATCTGCGGCGACGGCGGCTTTCAGATGAATCTGCAGGAACTGGCCACCCTGGTGCAGAATCGGCTGCCGGTGAAAATCTGCATTCTCAACAATAACTTCCTCGGCATGGTACGGCAGTGGCAGGAGCTCTTCTTCGACAAGCGCTACTCCTCGACCTGCATGGAACTCCCCATCGACTTCATCAAATTGGCTGAGGCTTTTGGCGCCACCGGCCTCCAGGCCACCAAGCCGGACGAAGTGGAGGCAACCATCAAGCGGGCCTTCAACACCCCCGGCCCGGTCCTGATGGAGTTCAAGATTGCCCGCGAAGAGAAGGTTCTGCCGATGGTCCCGGCAGGTGCGTCACTCAATGAAATGGTATTGAATGCTTGATTAGAGTTCGGAAGTGTGAAAACCCAATAGAACGGAAGGTCAATACCCTTCCGCGCTTCCGACTTCACTCTTCTGCGCTTTTTCGGAGGTTTTTCCCATGAAACACACAATTGCCGTGCTGGTGGAAAATGAATTCGGCGTGTTATCCCGGGTGGCAGGGCTCTTTTCTGGGCGCGGCTTCAACATCGACTCGCTGTCGGTGGCTCCCACCAACGATGAGACCATTTCCCGGATGACCATCGTCACCCGCGGCGACGAGCAGATTCTGGAACAGATTACCAAGCAGCTCAACAAGCTGATCGACGTGATCAAGGTGATCGATTTCACCGATGAAAGCGCCATTGAGCGCGAGCTGGCGCTGATAAAGGTCTCCGCCGAGGACGAGAGCAGGGCGGAAGTGCTGCGGATCGTGGATATCTTCCGGGCCAAGATCATTGATGTCACGGCCAAATCCTACACCATCGAGGCGACCGGCGCCCCAGCCAAAATCGATGCCATTTTGGAGCTGCTTCGGCCCCTCGGGCTAAAGGAGCTGGTGCGAACCGGATCGATAGCCATAGGCCGCGGCGCCAAAGGGTGGAAAGGTTAACAGGGAAACGACACGTTTCTGAAAGATTAATAAGTTCGTTGAATTGAAAAAACATTAACCGGGAGGAAGTATGAAAATCTATTACGACAAAGACTGTAACCTGAGCCTGCTGAAGGGGAAAAAGGTGGCCATTATCGGCTACGGTTCCCAGGGGCATGCCCATGCCAATAACCTGAAGGACTCCGGGGTAGATGTGCTGGTGGGACTGAAGGCGGATTCAACTTCGGTAAAAAAGGCCACCGATGCAGGCTTGAAAGTGCTTACCACCGCCGATGTGGTTAAAGCGGCAGATGTGGTCATGATCCTCCTCCCTGACGAAATCCAGGGTGATGTCTACCGGGAAGAAATCGGGCCATTCCTGAAGAAGGGTGCGTATCTGGCATTCAGCCACGGCTTCAACATCCATTTCGGCCAGATCGTCCCCCGCCCCGACATCAACGTGATCATGATCGCCCCCAAGGGGCCAGGCCATATGGTCCGGCATGAATATACCAAGGGGGGCGGCGTCCCGTCGCTGATCGCCATTCATCATGATCCCGCCGGTAATTCCAAGGATATCGCCCTTGCCTATGCCTGTGCCAATGGTGGCGGCCGGGCAGGCATCATTGAAACCAGCTTTAAGGAAGAGACCGAGACCGACCTGTTCGGCGAGCAGGCAGTCCTCTGCGGCGGGATCTCCGCCCTAATCCAGGCCGGTTTTGAAACCCTGGTGGAGGCTGGCTATGCCCCGGAGATGGCCTATTTCGAATGTCTCCATGAGACCAAGCTGATCGTCGACCTGATCTACGAGGGTGGGATCGCCAACATGCGCTACTCCATCTCCAACACCGCCGAGTACGGCGATCTGACCCGCGGGCCGCGGGTGGTGACTGGCGAAACCAAGAAGGAAATGAAGAAAATCCTCGACGAGATCCAGACCGGCGAGTTTGCGAAGGAGTGGATGCTGGAGAACAAGGCCAATAAGCCGGTATTCAACGCGCTGCGCCGCAGGGGAGCCGAGCATCAGATCGAGGAGGTCGGTGCCCGACTCCGTTCCATGATGGCCTGGATCGGCGCCTCCAAGATCGTGGACAAGTCGAAAAACTAGCTGCAGCTGGACAACTTAAGGGCCGGGTCAGGGAATCGTCGACAACCGAAAATTCCTTGTAGCCCGGCCTTGTTGCTGGTAGAATGCCACTGTTTGATACCAGTAAAGAGGAATAATCATGCGTAACGAAAACACCCCCGTTGCAGTCGAAGGCTATCCCTTTATCGCCGCAGCCGCCTTTGTCACCGTGGTGCTGGCGCTTCTTTCGTGGAAAATTCCGGCCATCATCACGCTGGCACTGACCCTGTTCATCATCTATTTTTTTAGAAATCCTGAACGGGTCACCCCGGCGGATGAAAATGCCGTTGTGGCGCCGGCCGACGGGGTCGTTGTCTATCTGGGAAATGCCCATGAGGCGCATCTCGACGCGGAAATGCTGAAGGTCAGCATCTTCATGTCGGTCTTCAACGTCCATGTGAACCGGGTCCCCCTCTCCGGGAAGATCCTCGATACTTTTTACGTGCGGGGCAAATTCCTGGATGTCCGCGACGAGCGGGCCAGCTTCGAGAATGAGCAGAAGGGGATCGTCCTGGAAAGTGCCAGGGGGGCGAAGATCGTTTTTGTCCAGGTCGCCGGCCTCATTGCGCGGCGAATCGTTTGCTACCCTATAACCGGCGACCTGCTGCGGCGTGGCGAACGCTACGGTCTGATACGCTTTGGCTCGCGGCTCGACATCTATCTTCCCAAGACTACCGACCTGCGCGTGGCGCTGGGCGATGCTACAGTGGCCGGCGAAACGATCCTGGGGTATCTGCCATGAACATGAATGGTGAAAAAATCGATATGAGCGAGGGAATGAGAAAGGGGATCTACATCCTCCCCAATCTCTTCACTACCGGGAGCCTGTTTGCCGGCTTCTACAGCATGGTTTCCACCATGAATGGCGATTACAGGAATGCGGCCATCTGGATCCTGGTCTCTTCCATTTTCGACGGCCTCGATGGGAAGGTGGCACGGCTGACCGGCACCTCGAGCAAGTTCGGCGTAGAGTACGACTCCCTTGCCGATCTGGTAGCGTTTGGCGTTGCGCCCGGGCTCCTCATGTTCCGCTGGGCGCTGCTCCCTTTCGGCCGGCTAGGCTGGCTGGCTGCCTTCCTCTTCGTAGTCTGCGGAGCCTTAAGGCTTGCCCGTTTCAACGTCCAGGTCAACACCGTGGAGAGCAAGCGCTTCGTTGGGCTTCCCATCCCTGCAGCAGCCAGCATGGTATCAGCAACGGTCCTCTTCTTCCTCCATTTCCAATGGGATAGTTACAAAAAACCGGCGATCCTCATCCTCATCTACTTTCTGGCGTTCCTCATGGTCTCCAGCGTTCGCTACTACTCGTTCAAGGACCCCGAACTGATCAAGCGCCAGCCTTTCGCCTTTCTGGTACTGGCGGTACTGCTTCTTATCATCATTGCCGCTGAGCCGGTAGTAATGCTGTTTGTCCTGTTTTGTTGCTATACAATGTCTGGTCCCATCGGCTCGATCGTCAATTATCCGCGACGAAGAAAGCAGGAAGCCGCGGTCAAGTGAGGTACGCCGCAGTTCCGGGTGCTGTTAAGCCCCAGAAGCAGATATTTTGAAATGATTTGCTGCATAAGCTATAAATCACCTTGACAGTGGGTTAATGTTCTTCTATTATTTTGAGTAATTAAAAGGCCGTGAAGAGGAGTAGTAGTCCCTCCCTTTCCTCGAGAGAGCCGGTGGTTGGTGCAAACCGGTGGGAAGGAAGGATGAACTCGCCTCGGAGCCGCTCCGGTGAACATTGTTTATTCAGTAATCGGAGCCGTTTTACCCGCGTTAAGGGTGCAAATAAGGTCCGCTACGGCGGATGAATAAGGGTGGTACCGCGGAGCTATCAAGCCTTCGCCCCTTGCTGGGGCGGAGGCTTTTTCTATTTTCGGAATGGGCGTTCACACAGGCTTGATCATTCATAACGGCAAGATATACCAAAGGAGGTTCGACCATGGCAAAGCTGAAAACCATCAAGATTTTTGACACCACACTGCGGGACGGAGAGCAGTCCCCCGGCGCCAGCATGAACATCGAGGAGAAGCTGCGGATAGCCAAACAACTACAGAAACTCAAGGTGGATGTGATCGAGGCTGGTTTTCCGATTGCCTCGGAGGGGGACTTCGAGGCGGTAAAAAGGATTGCCCAGACTATCAAGGGGCCGGAAATCGCGGGCTTGTGCCGGGCCAGCACCAAGGATATCGACCGGGGCTGGGAGGCATTGCAGTACGCCGGGGAGAAGGGGCGGATCCACACCTTCATCGCCACGTCCGACATCCATATGAAATACAAGCTGCAGATGCAACCGGCTGCGGTGCTGGCAGCCGCGGTCAAAGCGGTCAAGCACGCCAGATCGTACACCCCCAATGTGGAGTTTTCCTGCGAGGATGCGGTCCGCACCGACTTGAAATTCCTGGCCGAGGTGGTGGCTGCAGTCATCGACGCCGGGGCGAACACCGTCAATATCCCGGATACGGTCGGCTATACCATCCCCTTCGAATATTTCAACATCATCAAGTATCTGAAGGATAACGTCGTCAACATCGACAAGGCGATAATTTCCGTGCACTGCCACAACGACCTGGGGCTGTCGGTGGCAAACTCCATCGCCGCGGTCCAGGCGGGCGCAGAGCAGGTGGAGTGCACCATCAACGGCATCGGCGAGCGTGCCGGCAACTGCTCGCTGGAAGAGTTTGTCATGACTTTGAAAACCCGCCACGACATCCTGCCGTTCAAGACTAATGTCGAGACTACCCAGCTCACCCCGGCGAGCCGACTCCTCACCACTGTTACCGGCATCGTCGTGCAGCCGAACAAGGCCATTGTCGGCGCCAATGCATTCGCCCACGAGGCAGGGATTCACCAGCACGGCATGCTGATGGAAAAATCCACCTATGAGATCATGACCCCCGAGTCGGTGGGGCTAAAAACTAGTGTGCTGGTGCTGGGAAAACATTCCGGCCGCCATGCGTTCAAAAAGAGGCTGGAGGAACTTGGCTACGACCTCAACGAGGAACAGCTCAACAAGGCTTTTGAGCGGTTCAAGACACTGGCCGACCTGAAAAAGGAGGTGTTCGACGAGGACCTCGACGCCATCGTAACCGACGAGGTACTGCGCACCGAAGAGAAGTTCAAGCTCTCGCACATTACCGTTACCTGCGGGTCCTTTGCCGTGGCGACCGCCACCGTGCAGATGGAGATAGACGGCACCTCGGTGCGAACCGCCGAGCTGGGTGACGGGCCGGTGGACGCCACTCTCAAGGCGATCAAAAAACTGACTAAGGCCAAGGCCGAGTTGCAGCAGTATATGGTCGGCTCCATCACCGGTGGTACCGATGCACAGGGAGAAGTAACGGTCAGGCTGGCCGAGGGGGACAGGACTGTGATAGGACGGGGTTCTTCTACCGACATCATCGAAGCATCTGCCAAAGCCTATATAAATGCATTGAACCGACTGCACTACAAGCAGGAGCAGCTCAGAGACAGCCTCTAGCCTTTAGGGGGCAGTGCGCCCATCCTTTGCCACTCTTGAAAACCCAAAAACCCCCGCCAGGATTTCCCGGCGGGGGTTTTTGGGTCATCAAATCTTAAAAGCTAAGCCTCTTAGACCTTTTTGACGTTGGCAGCCTGGAGCCCTTTCGGACCGTTAACCACGTCGAAGCTTACCGCTTCGCCTTCAGCGAGGGTTTTGAAGCCTTCGGTCTGGATGGCGGAGAAGTGGACGAACACATCGTCCCCATTGTCCTGCTCGATGAAGCCAAAACCTTTTGCATCGTTGAACCATTTAACCTTACCCTGTGCCATTTTCCTACCTCCTTTGTTACTTCCGGATACTGTGCCGGAACTACGTGGGTTCTAAGTTTCCGGAGTCTTGAGGCAGGAAAAGATACTCAATCCGACTGAGCCATTGTATACATTTCCAGAGGCTACAAAAACTTCCGAAACTCACTGCTAGCGTAAATTAACACTGGGTAATTTAGCTGTCAAGATTTTTTTCTTCCGCCATGCAATAAAATTAAAAGGTGTTGATCCGGCGGATGAAGGCCATCAATAGCCCATAGTGCTGGTGGTCAAAATGGAGGGCAATCCGGGGAAGGTGCAGCAAGTCCGGTTCGTCCGCCTCTTCGGGGAGCGGCGCGGTGCGGCTAATTTTTGTGCCGGGGGCGCGCAGTTCGGGAAACTCGTTTTCCAGCTGATCGAGATCGGCCGTGGAGAGTTCCTTATTTAGCCTGATGATCAGCCGCCCGTCCACAAAACGGAGGGAGTGATAAATCTTGTAGAATTCCTCGATAACCTTCAGTGCTTCCTGTTCATCCTGGGTGACGGTGAAGATGGAAAAATCCTCGGCGGATATGTACCCCTTGCCGAGCAGGTGATCCTTGATGAATTCGAACCACTCTTCCCAGTAACCTCCCGCATCGTCGATGAGCACCAGTGGCTTGGGAGAGGTTTTGCCGGTCTGGATCAGGGTGAATACCTCCATCGCCTCATCGAGGGTGCCGAAGCCGCCGGGAAAAACGGCAATGGCATCGGATTCCTTGACAAAGGCCACCTTGCGGCTGAAAAAGTACTTGTAGGTGACCAGCCGGGGATTATCGAACATCACCGGGTTCGGCGACTGCTCGAAGGGAAGTCGGATATTGACGGCGAACGAATTCTCACTCCCCGCCCCCTCGTTTCCCGCCAGCATGATCCCGGGGCCACCACCGGTAATGATCATATACCCTTTTTTAGCGAGATCACCGGCCAGCCTGACGCATTTCTGATAGATCGGTTCATGACGTTCGGTGCGGGCCGAGCCGAAAATGGTCACTTTCTTTTTCGCCCGGTAGGGTGCAAACACCTTGTTGGTATAGCGCATCTCCTTCATGGTGTTGTTGAGCAGTTTCAGATCGGCCAGATAATCGGTATCCTGGCCGGATTTCAATGCCGAGATAATCATTTCACGGACCAACTCGGGGTAGTGTACCCCTTCCGTCGTTGCGATCAACTGGTCGATCTGCTCGTCAATGATGCCGTTGCGCCGGGGAAAATGCAGTTCCATAGTGGGTACGCTCCTGGGAGAAATGCTGCAGATTATATCATCCACTGCAACTGCTGGCAAATGTTAAGCGCCATTAGCCATTAAATTAATTGATTTGCGGGGCTGTTTTGTATACATTAGAAGGGCTGGAAGCTATAAATATAGGACGAAAGGAACATGCCTAATGGGAAAAACGATTGCGGAAAAGATATTCGCCAGCCACCTGGTTGATGAACCCTTTGCCGGGACCAAGGTGGTGAGGCTTGACGTAGTCATGTGTCACGAGATTACCACCCCCATCGCCATTGATGACCTAATTGCCCGCGGGAAAGACCGGGTCTTCGATACCGGCAAGATCAAGGCGGTGATTGACCACGTCACGCCGAGCAAGGACAGCAAGACCGCCACCCAAGCCAAAATTCTGCGCGACTGGGCCCGGCGCCACGGAATCAAGGACTTCTTCGATGTGGGGGCCAACGGGGTCTGTCATGCCCTCTTCCCGGAAAAGGGCTTTATCCGTCCCGGCTACACGGTGATCATGGGTGATTCCCACACCTGCACCCATGGCGCCTTCGGCGCTTTTGCAGCCGGGGTGGGGACCACCGACCTCGAAGTCGGCATCCTGAAAGGGGTCTGCGCCTTCCGCGAGCCGAAAACCA
Source organism: Geobacteraceae bacterium (assembly GCA_025356035.1). GTDB lineage: Bacteria > Desulfobacterota > Desulfuromonadia > Geobacterales > Geobacteraceae > JANXYN01. Next base: position 17,505 of record JANXYN010000201.1, on the reverse strand, counting down.
TCCGCATCAACATTAACGGCACCCTGTCAAAAGGGGTGTATGCCAAGGACGTGATCCTCTTTGTTATCGGCCAGCTCGGCGTGAACGGCGCCACCGACCGGGTCATAGAGTTCCGCGGCCCGGTGGTCGAGGCGATGAGCATGGAGTCGCGAATGACCCTCTGCAACATGGCGATAGAGGCGGGGGGAACCTCCGGCATCTGCATGCCGGACGCGGTAACCGTCGATTACCTCTGGCCATTCATCAACAGTGACTACCCTACCAAGGAAGCGGCCCTCAAGGCATTCAAGGAATGGAGTTCGGATCCGGACGCGGTCTATGACCGGGTGGTCGATATCGACGTGACAAAGTTGACCCCGGTCGTCACCTACGGCTACAAACCTGATCTGGTAAAGCCGGTCACCGAAATGGCCGGCACGCCGGTAGACCAGGTCTATCTCGGTTCCTGCACCAACGGCAGACTTGAAGATCTACGGGTGGCCGCAGCCATCCTCAAGGGGAGGAAGATCGCCCCCACCGTGCGCGCTATCCTTTCTCCCGCCACCCCCCAGATCTACCGCGAGGCCATGCACGAAGGGTTGATAGATATCTTCATGGAGGCCGGCTTCTGTGTCACCAACCCCACCTGCGGCGCCTGCCTCGGCATGAGTAACGGCGTGCTGGCAGATGGCGAGGTTTGCGCCTCCACCACCAACCGGAACTTCATGGGGAGGATGGGCAAGGGAGGGATGGTGCACCTGATGTCCCCCGCCACCAGCGCGGCCACTGCCATCGAGGGGATGATCGCCGACCCGCGGAAGTATCTATAGGGGAACGCGGCTTTTCCGCAACAACGTTTTTCTCAATTACGTTATGTGAAGGAGATTGCAATATGAAAACCTTTGGCGGACCAGCGCTGTTTCTCGACCGCGCAGACATCAATACCGACGAGATCATCCCAGCCAAATATCTGAACGAGATCACCAAGCAGGACCTGCAACCTTACATGCTCGAAGACCTAAAGCTCGCCGGCTTCGACCCGCAGGGGGAAAAAACCAGGGAGGCGCGGGTGGTTGTCTCACGGGCCAACTTCGGCTGCGGCTCCTCACGCGAACATGCGCCGTGGGTCTTTGAAGTAAATGACATTACCGCGGTAATCGCCGAGTCGTTCGCCCGGATCTTCCGCCAGAACATGTTCAACTGCGGCATGGCAGCCATTGAGCTCCCCAAGGAAAAGATCGACCTCCTGTTCAGTTATGCCGGCTACCCGGACACCTCCATTTTTGTGGATATAGCGGCGCAGAAAATTAACGTCAACGGAGGGGGCAAGGGTGAGGTCTTGCCGTTCGAACTCTCGCCTTTCGATAAAGCTCTGGTGCTGGCCGGCGGCTGGGTCGACTACGCAGACCAGAAATACTGATTTGCGATGGCAGAATTCCAGCCAAAATAGTGTGGTGATCGGCAAGCGAAGGCCCGCAACAAATGGCGGGCCTTCGCTGTTCGCGGGAAGTGGAAAATCCACGCGTTTAAGATTGACTAAACGTTATTCCTGATTAATAATGCAATATTTTATATCTAATCTATTATGCCTATGCAAACAAGACATTTACTGGTCACGGGGTTGCTCCTCCTGCTCTGCGCTCCCTTCGCCACCACTCTCTATGCCGCTGATGGCCGGGAGGCCGGCGAAGAAGGGACTGTTTTTACCTTCTGGCCACTGATCGATTACCGAGAGAGCCCCAGGGAAGGTTTCAGCAACCTGGCGATCCTGGGACCTCTGTTCAAGCTTCAGCACCAGGGAGGAGCGCGAGACCTGGCCATTCGCCCCCTCTTCTATGATTCAACCCGCAACAACGGACAGACCAGCCAGACCATCTACCTTTATCCCCTCGCCGCCACCGAAACCACCCCGGCTGCCACGAAGGTGTCGATTCTGGAGTTGTATCAGACCAGTATCTTCCACAAGGGGGAGGAGGGGGAGGAACATAACCGCATGCTGCTCCCCTTCTACTTGAGCGGCAGTTCGGCAAAGTATGGCCCATATACCTCGGTCTTTCCGTTCTATGGGGACATCTACGAGCGCCTCTGGCGTGATGAAATCCACTTCGTCATGTTTCCGCTCTATAGCCGGACCGTCAAAGGGGGGACAACCAACCGGAATTACCTGTATCCTCTTTTCGCGCTAACCAGCGGCGAAAGGGAGAGCGGCTTCCAGTTCTGGCCACTTTATGGCCAATCGGCCAAGGAGGGAGTTTACCATAAACGCTTTGTCCTCTGGCCCCTGTTCATGCGTGAGTCAACCGGGCTTGATACCGCTAACCCCACCGAGCGACTCTATCTCTTCCCTTTTTACGCCGCGGGAGATTCGCCGACTCGCCACTCGCGCCACTATTTGTGGCCGTTTGTGGGGCACACTGCCGATCAGGGGAAGCAGGTGGAGGAGTGGGACTATCTCTGGCCTATTTGGTACACTATCCGTGGGGAAGGCCGCAAGGTTGACAGCTATATCCCCTTTTACAGCAGGGTGGAGAAAAGCGAAAGCGTGAAATACACCTATATCTGGCCCCTCTACAGCCATGAAGTCATGGATTCGGCTAGCTACCGGCAAGAGCGAGACCGGATCCTGTTCTGGCTCTATTCGGACAAGCGCGAAAGCTGGCCGGTGGATGGCAAAGAGCGGCGACGCATCGCCTTCTGGCCACTGTTTCTCTATAACGGCAACCCCCACGGGGGATACAGCATTTCGTTACCTGCCCCGGTAGAGCCAGTCCTCGACAAGGAAGGAATAGAAAAGAGCTGGGCGCCACTCTGGCGGCTGTATCAGCAGAAGTGGAATGATGCAGGCGATTCCGTCGTGTCGGTGCTGTGGAATCTTTACTGGCACGAACGCCGCGGCGATGAGCTCGCCTATGAGTTTTTCCCGCTGTTGGCTTACAGCTCCGAGCAAAAACGAACGGAACTAAAAGTACTAAAAGGGTTAATTCGTTACCGTAATAAGGATGGCGAAAGCGATTTCAGCCTGTTGTGGCTCCCGTTCGGCATAAGCTGGGGAAACACCAGCGCAGCAGCGAATACAACCGGTGATACCATGCAAGGAGCAAGCGGTGCCAAGAATCCTTGAACGAGTAGGAAAAAAAGTACTGAACTTCCATGGGATCGTCGGGGAGATGCTGGTGCTGCTGGGGGAAACGCTCTATTTTTTCCGGGAAGCGCCACGCAATATCCAGAGCATCTTTGCCCAGATGGCCATTGTCGGTTACGAAACCTTGCCGGTGGCTTCGGTTATGGCGTTTTTCGTCGGCATGGTACTGGCCCTGCAGACTGGCGCCGAGCTGCAAAAATACGGGACCCAGAACATCATCGGCGCCATCGTCGGCCTCTCCATGGTACGCGAGCTAGGGCCGGTCATGACCAGCTTCCTGGTGGCAGGCCGGGTTGGTTCGGCCATGGCAGCCGAAATCGGGGTCATGAAGGTATATGAGGAGATCGATGCCCTGAAGACCCTCGATATCAACCCGGTCCGCTATCTGGCCATGCCGCGCTTCATCGCTGCGGTGATCTGCGTTCCGGCGCTGGTAATCTACGCCGATTTTGTCGGCATGATCGGCGGGGCGCTCATCAGCCATCTCCACCCGAAGATCTTCGTTTCCTATTCCACTTACTACGACAGCCTGCGGACCGCGCTCACTTTTAAGGAGATCGGAATTGGCCTGGTCAAGGCCTTTGTCTTCGGCGGCATCATCTCCCAGGTGGCCTGCTACGTTGGCTTCAAGACCTCCGGCGGGGCTCGGGGGATTGGCCAGTCCACCACCCGCTCGGTGGTTCTTTCGTTCATGCTGATCCTGGTGGCAGATTATTTCCTGACCAGGCTTTTGATGTGAAACCGGGACAGCTTGTCCCGCGATGGCATCTGCACAGCACGACCTGCAGTTTGAAGTTTTAACAGGAGGCATTAGCTATGGCGCTTACAATGGAACGGAAGGTCGGGTTCTTCTTTATCATCGGGATTGTGGTATTGGGGGTGATGCTGGAACTTGGCGAACGCTGGAATCCGTTTGAGAAAAAGCATCACTATAGGACCTATCTGGGGGGAGTCACCGGCCTCAAGGTCGGGGATCCGGTCCGCCTGGCCGGGGTGGATGCCGGCAAGATCAACAAGATATCCATCGCTGACAGCAAGGTCCAGGTCGATTTCGAAGTGGAACAGGGGACCAGGATCAAAACCGACTCGATGGCGAGCATCCGCCTGACCAACCTGCTCGGGGGGCAGTTCCTCAACCTCACCTTCGGCTCCGCCGACGCCCCCCTACTCCCCGACGGCAGCACCGTGAACAGCAAGGATATGGCGAATATCGACGTGATCGTCGATAATGTTGGCGAGCTGGCCAAGGACGCCAGGGTGATGATCGCCGACCTGAACCGCAACCAGAACGAGGTGATGGGGAAGATCGCCGCCATGCTCGATGAGAACCGCGCCAACCTCCGTAATTCGCTGGCTAACCTAAACAACATCACCACCAAGATCGACCGGGGCGAAGGGACCCTCGCCATGTTGTTGAACGACAAGGCGCTTTCCGCCAACGTCCGGGATTTCTCGGCGGACCTGAAGGGCATCACCGGCAAGATCAACCGCGGCGAAGGTACCCTCGGCAAGCTGATCAATGACGATGCACTTTACAATGAAGCCAAAAGCGCCGTCACCAAAATCAACGACAGTATGAAGGACGTCAAGGAGATCGCCGGCAAGATCAACCGCGGTGAAGGGACCATGGGCAAGCTGGTCAATGATGAAGCCCTCTACAACGAGCTCCGCGACGCCTCGAAAAATGTCAAAGAGGTCGCCGGCAAAATCAACAACGGCCAGGGGACCCTCGGCAAGCTGGTCAATGAGGACGGCCTCTACCGCGACGCCACCGCTGCCCTAAAAAAGACCGAAAAGGCCATGGAAGGGCTTGGCGACAGCGGCCCGATATCGGTCCTCGGAACGATAGCCGGCACCCTCTTTTAGCCAGGATGAAGCTTTGGTTCAAAACCCTTTTGATTATTGTTTGATCCGATTTTATCCGCTTTGATCAGATGTTATCCGCGTGCTGGTTTTGACCTTTGTTTTCGCGTGTCGGCGCAGGGTTCTGCGCCATTTTTTCTTCCGGAGAGCACCATGAATTATGTTATGCAGATTGCCATCGGCACCGTTACCATGCGCCCCTACGTGTTCGCATTCCTGGCGGTCTACCTGGTGGCTGCCGTCACCCATCTCGGCTGGCGTAAAACCTTCTATTTCACCATCATCGGCTATCTGATCGCCTTTCTCTCCGAGGTGAGCTCTATCAATACCGGCTTTCCTTACGGCTGGTACTATTATATCGACGGTACCAAGGCGCAGGAGCTCTGGATCGCCGGAGTCCCGTTCTTCGATTCGCTCTCCTATGTCTTCCTCGCCTACTGCAGCTATGCCACTGCCCTGCTGGTCATTGCCCCGATCAAGGCATGGCGCTGGGACCTGGTCACCCTCGAAACCCGTGCCATTCGCCGCTCTTTTTCGGTACTGCTGCTCGGCTCCCTGTTCCAGGTCTTTCTCGACATCGTCATCGACCCGGTGGCGCTCCAGGGTAATCGCTGGTTTCTCGGCCAGATCTACGGCTACCAGGAGCCAGGTGTTCATTTCGGCGTGCCAATCTCCAATTACCTCGGCTGGTGGCTGGTGGGATTTGTCATGATCTTTGCCCTGCAGCGGATAGACGCCGCTGTCGGCAAACAGGGGAAGCATTCGGTGGCGCCGAAAGGAGTCCGCCACTTCCAGTCCCGCCCACTGCTCGGCCCGATCCTCTATCTGTCGGTGCTCGTCTTCAACCTCACCATGACCCTGCTGATCGGCGAAAACCTGCTCGCCACCACCGGCATCTTCATCTGCATCCTGCCGATCACCATCGTCGCGATCCTCTGCATCCGCCGCACTAACCACTACCACAAGGAAGAACTGGCCGAGCACCTGCGCGATTATCCCTATTCACCGGTGTCGGGGCGGCGGGGGTAGATACCCGCAAGTTGCCGTGGAAACACCGAGTCAACGGAGCGGTTGGTCTTTCTCTGCCTCAAAAATGCTGAACAGCCACCATCTCCCCCCCTTGCGTCCTCCCCGGGGCTGCCTGTCAAAATAGATCTTCATCGTGCTGTTGGAGGCGGTGACTACTTCGTACCAGTGCTTGCGCAGATACAATTCGGGACTGCCGTGGCTGCACCTTCCGGTTTCGCGCCAGCTGCGCAGTATCAACACAATCGTGATAGTTTGGCCCCGCCAGACAAATTGACGCGGGAGACCAGGCTCCCCGGCTGCCATGCGCGAGGTATCACTGGTGGCAACCACCGGCTTGATGGCTTCACTGACGAATCGCTCGGGCATGTGACTGCTCCGCTTGTCAAACGGTCAAATTCAGCTGACGACACAAGCCATGGCTTTGGCAACCATCGGCACCCCTCTTAAAACCCCATACGCAGACCCAGAATGGCACTGTTGCTGAGGTATTCAGTATGGAATTTACTTCCATTGGCTTCGGTCAACCGCGGCCGGGTAGTGTTGAAGAACCGATAGCCCAAATCGAGACTGAGATAGCTGGTTAGCGCAAAATCGACTCCTACCCCCAGCTGATAGGCGAAGACGATGGCGTCGTCGTTAGCCAGGGGCTGACCGCTTACCTGCAGGGCATCGGCGGTGATGCGGGCGGCACCGAGGCCGACGCCGAAATAAGGCGTCCACCGACTCGGAGTGCGGTAAACGCCGTAGGAGCTCAGCAGCAGACTGTCCACCGTCAGATTGCCATCCCCCTTGACCTTCCCTTCGAGAAACTCCGCCTCGTTCAGTTGATTACTGCGCCGGGCGTATTCGACTTCGACTCGCCCCTCTCCCACGCTGTTCCTCGGTTTGAAGTCCCAACCGAGGACAACGCTCCCCTGCAGCGCCGGATCGTACTCGAGGTTGAAGCTCCCCTGGTCGTCCCTGCTTTCGGCAGTGACCAAGCTGTTCATCCCCAGATAGACACCGACGTATGGGCCATCGTGCTGGGCCCAGACCTGGCCACAAAGTAATAACGACAGGCACAGTGCACTCATCATCTGCCAGATTCGTTTCATGGTATCCCTTTCCATCATCGGTCGATAATTCAAAATTTCTGGCATCAGTCGGCCACCGCAGCAACTTCCCAACAGCCTGCTAGGGGACCGTGAGGGTCGCGGTTTGCGTCAGGCCGCCAAACGCAGCCGTGAGGGTCGCTGTGCCGCTATCAACCGCCACAACCAACCCTGGCTGATTCGTACTATCGGCCAGAATCGCGACGTTCGAGTTGCTGATCGTCCAGACCACGTCCTCGGTAACATCATACGAACTGTTGTTGGTGTAGTTTGCCGTTGCCTTGAACTGCAGTTGGGTGCCGGCACTGAAATTTGCGGAGGGTGGCGAAATGGTAAGACCCAGCGTCGACTCCTTCAAGGTTGGCTGGGTGACCGTCACAGTGGCGGGTATTGCCTGCCCGCCGTACGTAGCAGTGATAGTGACGGATGCCGCGGCTATCCCGGTGACCCGTCCCTTCGCAAGACCGACATTGCCGACAGTGGCCGTCGCGCCGTCGCTGGAGGTCCAGTCGGCGTTGATGGTCAGATCCTGGGTCGTAGTGGTCGTGCCGTCGCTAAAGTCACCAGTCACTTTAAAGCGACCGCTGGTTCCGACGGCTAGATTCTGGTTGAACGGGGCAATCGGAGTAATCTTCAAGCTGTTGCTCTTCAAGGTCGGCGCCGTGACCGTCAAATTGTTCTTGCCGGGGGTCACCGTGGTGCCGACACTGGCGGAGAGTGTTGTCGGAACCTGCGCCACTGCCACCGTTTTGGCGTTCAGCAAGGCCAAGTTCCCGCCACCAGAGGTGTCCACCGTTGCGATATTGGAATCCACCGACCAGGTCACCTTGCCGGTGATATCCCGGGTAGTGTTATTGCTGAAGGACCCGGTGGCGGTTACGGGCATAGAGGTGCCGCTTACCAGCGTCGGGTTGGCCGGGGTCAGTGCGATACTAGTCAGGTTCCCCCCGGTCACCTTGAGGGTCGCAGATCCGCTGAAGCCGGCAAGAGTGGCACCGATCGAGGTCGTACCCTGCACGAGGTTGCTGACCACACCGCCAGCAATAGTGGCGATGGCCGGATCCGAGGTCCAAGTGACCTGGCTGGTGATGTCTTGAGTCGATCCGTCTGAGTAACGACCGGTGGCCGCGAAACTCCCCGTAGAGAGAGTGAGGAGCGAGAGGTTGGTCGGCATGACCGCGATCGACTGCAGCACCGGATCGATGACTTTCATCTGCGTGGAATCGCTGACGGTACCAAAGGTCGCGGTGATCGTCGTAGTCCCGAGCGCGAGGGCATGAGCGAGCCCATTGCTACCGACGGCATTACTGATGCTCGCCACGGCCGGATCGCTCGACGCCCAGTTGGCATCGAAGGTCAGATCCTGGGTCGTTTTGGTGGTCGTGGCACTCGAAAATTTCCCAAAGACCGCAAACTGTTGGGGCAGGCCCTTGGGTGTCGAAGGGGCGAGCGGGGCGATGTCCATAGCCGTGACCGATGCATCAGTCACCGTCAGGACGTGGCTGGCCGTTATGGTCCCCATGGTAGCGGTCACCGTGGCGGTGCCAGGATTGATGCCTTTCACCCGGTTGGCTGGTAGGATGAAATCGGCTATGGTCTGCGTACTGCTTGCCCAGACCACTTGGGCAGTAATGTCGCGGGTGAACAACCCCGAGAAGTTGCCGAGGGCTTGGAGCGGGGTGGAGGTGCCCTGGGCAATGGCCGGGGGCTTTACGACGATCTCGATCGACGTCAGGGGGGTGAAATCGTTGGGCCGGGTCGGGCTTTCATTTGACCCGCAGCCGGCTAACGCCGCCAATAGAACGATCCCTCCCCAGAACAGATTCTTCATGCGCACCCTCCCCGAATAAAGGGGCCAGATTTAGTTGCTGGCCCCTCTCGTCACTGCAATTATCGTCTCAATACCGGTAGTGCTCGGCCTTGAATGGCCCATCGGCGGAGACGCCGATATAGGCCGCCTGCTGCGGGGTGAGGGTGGAGAGCTGGGCGTTCAGTTTTTTCAGCTGCAGGCGCGCCACCTTCTCGTCCAGGTGCTTGGGAAGAGTGTAAACCCCGATCGGATAGCGTTCCGGATTGCCGAACAGCTCGATTTGGGCGATGGTCTGGTTGGCGAAGGAAGAACTCATCACGTAGCTGGGATGGCCGGTGCCACAACCAAGGTTCACCAGCCGCCCCTTGGCAAGGAGGATGATCCGCTTGCCGTCAGGGAAGATGACGTGGTCCACCTGGGGCTTGATCTCCTCCCACTGGTATTTCTCCAGGGCGGCAACCTCGATCTCGTTGTCGAAATGGCCGATGTTGCAGACGATGGCCTGATCCTTCATCTTTGCCATATGGTCATGGGTGATGACGTGGTAGTTGCCGGTGCAGGTGACGAAGATGTCGGCCTTGTCGGCGGCGTACTCCATGGTCACCACCCGGTACCCTTCCATGGCGGCCTGCAAGGCGCAGATCGGATCCACTTCGGTCACCCACACCTGGGCCGACAGCGCCCGCATGGCCTGGGCGCTCCCCTTGCCCACGTCGCCATAGCCGCAGATCAGCGCCACCTTGCCGGCGATCATCACGTCGGTGGCGCGCTTGATCCCGTCCACCAGCGACTCCCGGCAGCCATAGAGGTTGTCGAACTTGGACTTGGTAACCGAATCGTTGACGTTGATGGCGGGGAAGCGGAGTTCGCCCCGCTCGTGCATCTGGTAAAGGCGGTGGACGCCGGTGGTGGTCTCCTCGGTCACCCCCTTCACCTGAGCGAGGCGGACCGAATACCAGGTCGGATCAATCGCCAACTTCGCCTTGATGGAGGCGAACAGGATGGTCTCCTCCTCAGAGCCAGGCTTGGCCAGTACGGAAAGATCCTTTTCAGCCCGGGCCCCCAGATGGAGGAGCAGGGTGGCATCGCCACCGTCGTCAAGGATCATATTCGAGTAGCCCCCATCGGGCCACGCAAAGATCCGGTGGGTATAGTCCCAGTATTCCTCCAGGCTCTCCCCCTTGACGGCAAAGACCGGAACGCCTGAGACGGCGATTGCCGCGGCTGCGTGGTCCTGGGTGGAGAAGATGTTGCACGAGGCCCAGCGCACCTCGGCCCCCAACGCCACCAGGGTCTCGATCAGCACGGCGGTCTGGATGGTCATGTGGAGCGAGCCGGTGATGCGGGCACCCTTGAGCGGTCTGGCCGCGGCGAATTCCTCGCGGATCGCCATCAGCCCGGGCATCTCGGTCTCGGCGATCCGGATCTCTTTTCTCCCCCACGCGGCCAGGGAGATATCCGTAACCTTATAATCACTAAACGCCTTGGCGTCCTTTGTCTCATTTACTGCCATCATCGGCCTCCACTTTGATATATTTGGTTAAATCCAATTGAATTTTATAGCACTTTTCCACCGGCAGGTCAAAACCGAAAAAAGAAAAGGCGACGAATTGCTTCGCCGCCTTTTTAACAGGATATAACTATTTAGTGAATGCGCAACACACAGCAGACACTTATGCCGCTTTTTCCGCCGCGGCGTCAAACAATTCGTCAAAAATCTCCTGCACGGTGGTAATGCGGTCCGCCTTCCAGGCGTTGGTACCGCAGAAGACCAGGCCAGTCTCTATGTCGCCGCGCTGGGCGCGATCCAGAGACATGACAATACAGAATCGCTCTCCTGACTCCTTGAACGAGCATTTCTTGAGGCAATTGGTAGTACAGACCGTGGCGTTATCCTGATCATAGGCGACCACATCTTCCTGGTGGGTAAGGATCGCCCGGCCCGGCAGTCCTGCCGGACTCATGATCAAGCCGATATCCTCTTTTTTGCAGTCGAGATATGCCTGCTTGAAGCTGTCGGCCGCGTCGCACTCCACGGTGGCAACGAAGCGGCTCGCCATCTGCACACCGTCTGCCCCCTGCTCCAGGGCGTGGAGCACATCGGCCCGGTCCCAGATGCCACCGGCGGCAATCACCGGCACATCGGCGCCGAACTCGGTGCGAAACATCTCTTTCACCCCGCGCACGGTGGCATACTGATCATATTCACCCGTGCCGATATTTTCCAGCTTCTCGCCCAGATGGCCGCCTGCGGTATCGGGATCTTCCACCACCACCGCATCGGGAAGCCGGCCGTAACCCTTGTGCCACTTCTTGGCGATGAGGTGGGCGGCCCGCACTGAAGACACGATCGGAACCAGCGCCACCTGCGGAGCATGGGCGGTCAATTCCGGCAAGGTCAGCGGCAGTCCGGCACCACAGATGATCACCTTTGCCCCCCCTTCAATCGAAGCCTTTACCAGGTCCTCATAATCGGTGAGGGCCACCATGACGTTGACGCCGATAATCCCGTCCGGTGCAATTTCATAGGCCTTTTTCAGCTCCGCCTTGAGCGCGGCGGTGTCTGCCTGCATATAATTTCTGCCGTTGAAGAATGGGCTATTAAGGGCGATTCCAGCCGCCGCCACCACCCCAACCCCGCCGCACTTGGCCACATGACCGGCCAGCGAGCCACCAGAGACACGAACTCCCATCCCGCCCTGGATCAACGGGTAGCGCACCGTGTACGCCCCTATTTTCAATGATTTCTGCATAAACTCTTTACCTCCCAACACCGACAGCTGCGCCGGCGATTTCGTTAATGAATCATAGCAGAAACCGGTAGAGGCCTGTGTAATAGTAATGTAAAACAAAAACCCTTGCAAACTTAAGTGCCGGATGTTACACAGAAAGTATGAAATGGCTCAAGAAGCTTTTCCATCCCCTGATTGCCTTTATCGGCGTCCAGCTGGTCTGGGTGCTGGTGGTGGTATCGTGGATCTACTGGTTTGTCAGACGCCACAAAGAGCTGCGGCAGCTGGCCGAACGCTACCGACCGGAAATGGCCCTGCACGGCTACGACTGGCTGGTGCTGGTTGAAGGGCTCATCCTGCTGGTCGTGATCCTGGTCGGCGTCTATGTCATCTTCCTCTATTGGATCCGGCAAACCAACCTCTACCAACAGCAGCGGAGTTTCATGTCCCAGGTCACCCACGAGCTGAAGTCGCCGCTCGCCTCGATCCAGCTGCACCTGGAAACCATCCGCCTGCGCAAACCCGACCCGGAAAAATTGGATCGTTTCCTCGACACCATGCTGGAGGACACCGACCGCCTCAACAACCTGATCAGCAACCTGCTGATGGCGGCCAAGTTGGAGCACCGGCGTTACAGTGCACCCTACCCAATCATCGACTTCTCTGCCTTCCTCACCAATTTTATGGAACGTAAACAGCAGAAGCTTCCTGAGGGGGGAAGCCTGATTGTGGAGGTGGAACCGGGGCTCAAGGCAGCCGTGGACTCGGAAAGCATGGGGATGGCATTGCGCAATCTCTTTGAAAACGCGGTCCTTTACAGCATCGCTTCGCCCGAGATCAAGGTGACCCTCCAGCGGTCAGGTGAGCACTGCCTCCTCACCTTCCAAGATAGCGGCCGGGGAATCGAGAAGAAGAACCTGAAGAAGGTGTTCCAGATGTTTTACCGGGTTCGCCAGCCGGGCGACAGTACCCGTGGCACCGGACTCGGGCTCTATATCGTCAAGTCAATCGTGGAAGAGCATGACGGCAAAATTAAAATGACCAGCGAGGGGCCCGGCCGAGGGACGACCTTCCTGATCACGCTGCCGCTTTACAAACAGAGGGGTGGTGGCAATGGCTGACGACCGCCCGCACATCCTCCTGGTGGAAGACGAACTGCACCTGGCGCGGGGGATCTGTTTCAACCTGGAACAGGAAGGGTACCGGGTCAGCCATGTGGAGAGCGGCGAAGAAGCCCTGGATAAACTTCAGTACGACCGGTTTGCCCTGATCATCCTCGATGTCATGCTACCCGGCCGGGACGGATTTGCCGTCTGCAGAGAGGTGCGTCAACTGGACGTCCGGGTACCGATTCTGATGCTGACCGCCCGGGCCGATGAGGGGGATCGGATCACCGGCCTCGCCAGCGGCGCCGACGACTACCTGATCAAGCCGTTCAACCTCCCCGAGTTTCTCCTGCGGGTCAGGGGTATGCTGCGCCGTTCCTCTTGGTACCGGCCGGAACCGGTGGACGAGGCGTACCGCTTCGGCGAAAATGAGGTGCATCTCCTCTCCTACCACGCCAGGACCCCCCAGGGGGAGATCGACCTGACCGAACTGGAGGTGAAGATGCTCGCCCTCTTCTTCCAGAGAGAAGGAGAAACTATCCCCCGCAAAACCCTTTTGGAAAGCGTCTGGGGCTATACCTCCGACACCGAAACCCGCACCCTCGACAATTTCATCGTCCGGATCCGCAAATACTTCGAGCCCGACCCGACCCAGCCTGTCTATTTCCAGACCGTGCGCGGGGTGGGTTATCGGTTCAGCAGGAAAGCGGGGACCGGGGACCAGTAAAAGCAAAAGGCCGGAGGGATAATCCTCGCGGCCTTTTGTTATATTTGAAGATTTTACTGGTCCCTGGTCCCTGGTCCCCGCCTTTACAATCCAGCCTTCTTGCGCAGGATCTCCGCCTTATCGGTCCGCTCCCAGGTGAATTCCGGCAGTTCGCGGCCGAAGTGGCCGTAGGCTGCGGTCTTCAGGTAAATAGGGCGAAGCAGGTCAAGCTGTTCGATGATGGCGCGGGGACGCAGGTCGAAGACCTCGCGAACGATCTCCGCCATCCTTGCCGACGGGATCTTGCCGGTGCCGGAGGCGTCCACCATCACCGAAACCGGCTCGGCCACACCGATGGCGTAAGCCACCTGCACCTCGCAGCGATCGCAGAGGCCAGCCGCCACAAGGTTCTTCGCCACGTAGCGCCCCATGTAGGCTGCCGAACGGTCCACCTTGGAGGGGTCCTTGCCGGAGAAGGCACCTCCGCCATGGGCACCGTGGCCACCGTAACTGTCAACAATGATCTTGCGCCCAGTGAGTCCGCAATCTCCCATGGGGCCGCCGATAACGAAACGGCCGGTGGGGTTGATGAAGAAACGGGTCTTGGCGTCCATCAACTCTGCCGGAATAACCTTCTTCACCACCTCTTCGATGATCCCCTGCCTGATGGTTTCATAGTCGACTTCCGGAGTATGCTGAGAGGAGACCACGACCGTGTCGACCCGCACCGGCTTGTCGTTTACGTACTGAATGGAGACCTGCGACTTGGCGTCGGGGCGGAGAAAGTTCAGTTTCCCGCTCTTGCGCACCTCGGCGAGCTTCTGGGTCAGCTTGTGAGCGAACATGATCGACATCGGCATCAGTTCCGGGGTCTCGGTGCAGGCATAGCCGAACATCAGTCCCTGGTCGCCGGCCCCCTGCTCCTTGAACATCCCCTCCCCCTCGGTCACCCCCTGGGCGATATCGGGAGACTGCTTATCGATGGAAACGAGAACCGCACAGGTCTCCCAATCAAAGCCCATGGCAGAATCATTATAACCAATCTCCTTGATGGTCTCACGGACCACCTTCGGATAGTCCACCACGGCCTTGGTGGTGATCTCGCCGGCGATAACCACCATCCCGGTGGTCACCAAGGTTTCACAGGCAACACGGGACTTCGGGTCCTGGGTAAGGATCGCATCGAGAATCGCATCCGAGATCTGGTCGGCCACCTTGTCCGGGTGCCCTTCGGAAACCGATTCAGACGTAAAAATGTAATCTGTCATCTCCATCGCGGGTAATTCCTCCTCTGTATATAGATGTCTTAAATTGATAGGCTGGCTGCAAAAGGACCTTGAATATTACCGCTGGCGAAAAGGGTTTGTCAAGCAGGAAAAAATGCGGGCCCCAGGGGGTTGTCCGCCCCAGTGAGGTGTGCTAATATCGATTCGTTAGCTGTCGGGTGCTCTGCCAGCCTGACACTTACCTGATCTCTCGGAGGTTACCTGTGAAATTACGTCTGCTTACTCTGCTCCTTATCGCTTTCCCCCTGGCAATGACTGCCGGCTGCAAGAAGGAGACACCGAAGGCCCCCGAGCCGCTGGCGGTGGTAGAGCCACAGCCTACCGGCCCAGTCAGGAGCGGCAAGGTGCTGGAGGCCATCAATGGCGACGGCTACACCTTCGTCCAGTTCGATACCGGGACGGAAAAACTCTGGGCGGCCGCTGCCGAATTCCCGGTGCGGGTGGGAGAGACGGTGACGGTGCCCGAGGGGACCCCCATGGCCAACTACCATAGCAAGCCGCTGAACCGGGACTTCGAGACGGTGCTGTTCGTCGACAGCATCACCGTAGGCAGCCCCGCCCAAGCCGCTGCGCCGGCGCTAAAATAAAAAAACAGCTGTCAGCCTTTCGCGTTTACCTCGATTTAATCAAGGAACCTAGAAAAGCATTTAACCCGCCCCTTCCCCATCACTTCACCATGAACTCCACGGTTTCGGTCATCCGCGGTTCCCCCCCATCCTTGCCCCAGACCCGTGCCGCGGCTTGGTGACTCCCCTTCACCAACGACCAGAGAAACCGGTACATTCCGTTGCCGGTGGTGCCGACCACCACTCCGTCCACCAGCCACTCCGCCCGGCTGACCGCAATATCCTTTGGTAACTGCAGCGGAAAGGCCTCCATTTCATCGGGGATGCGCGGGTCCATGGCCAGCTGCAGGCCGGGAGTCGGTTGTTCCAGCCGGACTTTCCCTCCATCGTTCACCCGATTCTCACCGGTAGTACGCTGGCCAGCAGCATTCCCCCCGTGTAGAGAACAGGTTTTAGTCGGCACCCGCCCCGGCGCAAACCACTCGAGCATGGTGGGGCAGCCGGGGTGTGCCAGCTCCCCGCTTTGCTGGCAGATGGCCAGGGCGGCAAGCCGCGGACTCAGGTAGAGCGGCCCTCCCTCGCCGGAGCGATTCAGTTCGGCAAAAACCGAACGGAGGAGGAGGGCGGGGCCGATGGAGCCGGTTACCCCCTGCATCGGCTGCCGATCAAGGTTCCCCATCCAGATCCCGACCGTATAGCGTTGGGTAAAGCCCACCGCCCAGGCATCCCGGTAATCGGTGGAGGTGCCGGTCTTCACTGCGGTCTGCACCGGGAAATTGAGCAGATTGCCGCTGCCGAACTCCAGTCGCCGCGCCTCCGGGTCGGAAAGGATATGGGCGATGAGCGAGGCATCCTCCTCGCCATAGACCCGCCGGGGCGGGTCTATTCCACCTTCGCCGAGGAGGGTCTGCAGTGGGCGGTACACACCCTGGCGTGCCAGAGTTGCGTAAGCCTGCACCAGCTCGAACAGGGTCACCTCGCCATTACCGAGGGCAAGCCCCTCTCCGTAAAAACCGGCGTCGCCGCTGAGGCTGGTGAACCCTAGCTGGTGGAGACGCTGCAGGAAGCTCTCGTAACCGAGGTAGTGGACGGTTCGAACCGCCGGAATATTGAGGGAGTTGCCAAGACAGTCGCGCAGCCGCAACGGGCCGTAATTCTGCCGGCTGTAGTTACGGAACTGATGCTGACCGGTACCGACCTGCCCGGCCAGCGGCGAGTCGTCGATGATAGTGGCCGCGCTCCACCCCTTCTCCAGAGCCTGGCCATAGAGGAACGGTTTGAGCGCAGAGCCGGGCTGGCGCGGGGCAAGGACGGCATCGATCTGGCTGCCGGGGCGCTCCGGCCCACCCCCGCCGCCGTTCACCCAGGCCAGCACCTCTCCGCTTGCATGATCGACCACCAACACCGCGCCATTATGCACCTGGCGTGAACGGAGATCATGCAGCCGGCCATCCAGCATGGACTGGACCCGCCCCTGCAAGGAGGCATCAAGAGTGGTCGCTAGACGCCCCCGTTCAAGGAGCTGCCGGGGAATCTCCCGGGAATAGATATACCGGACGAAATGGCTCGCCTGTACCGGCATGGCCGGCTTCTGCAGTTCGATCTCATGGCGGAGCACCGTCTGGTAGTCGGCTTCGCCAATGAGACCGGCTGCCGCCAGCCGCCCGGCCAACTGTTGAACCGCCTTGCCGACCCGGCCTCCCCCCTGGTAGAGATCAAGCCGCCCCGGTGCCCGGACCATCACCGCCAGGGCAAGCATCTCAGCGGTATTGAGGGTGTCGAGGTCCCGGTCGAAATAGTAGCGGGCCGCCTGCACCACCCCGCGCCGCCGGGCCGCATAGGGGACCTGGTTGAGATAGAATTCGAGGATCGCCCCCTTGCTGAAGCGCCGCTCCAGCTCCGCCGCTTCAAACCCTTCCAGCCAGCGGGACCAGATGGTGCGGGGGCGCGGATGGATGATCCGCACCACCTGCTCGCTGATGGTGCTCGCGCCACGCACGCCGCGCAACGCCCGCAGGTTCTGCACGACGGCATGGAGCCGCCCCGGCCAGTCAGCCCCATGGTGCCGGTAGAAGCGCTGGTCCTCGGAGAGGATGAACGCCTGCTGCAGCAGCCGTGGGATCTCGTGGAGGAGGGCGTAGTCGTGGTAGTTGAAGTCGTTCTCGTAGGTGACCGAAAGCGGCACGCCATGCCGG
>JANXYN010000197.1 GCA_025356035.1 Geobacteraceae bacterium | reverse complement strand
TTTCCAAATATCGTTTACAAAAGCAACGAAACAGGTCAGTATATTGTCGAAAGACCTGCCCCTTTAGCCGATAAAAAAGTAAGAAACCGTACCATTATGGCTCAGTTTCCCAAAGGAACCCTTGCCGTTTTTCCTGCTCCGCACGCTTTCGCTCTCCTACGTTAGGCGCCATGTGGCAAAGACCCTCCTCACGTTACTCGGCGTGGCGGTCGGCGTGGCTACCTTCAGCGCTATTCGCAGCGCCCAGGGGACCCTTATCCAGGGAATACGCTCCACGGTTGACCGTGTCGCCGGCAAGGCTCAGCTCCAGATCACTATGGTCGGGGGGGTGCCCGAGCAGGTACAGGAGAGGGTCCGCGAGCTGCCAGGGATCCGGGCCACCTCACCCGTCATCGAGCAATCGTGGTTCCGGAGCGGGGGGAGCTGGGGAGCCTCCTCGTCATCGGAATCGACCTTCTCGGCGACCGAGAAATGCGCGACTACGGCTTTGAAGGGGAGGATGCCGACCTGGACGACCCGCTCCTGTTTCTTGCCCAACCAGACTCGGCGCTCTTTACCCGCGAGTTTGCAGATAAAGCAAAGCTGAAAACAGGAGAAACTCTTGCTCTGCGCCTGCCAGCAGGGGTGAGGCGGGTCGCGGCACGGGGGCTCCTTACTCCCAAGGGTTTTGCCGAGGCGTTCGGTGGCAACCTGATGGTGGTGGATGTGTATGCCGCCCAGGAACTCTTCGGTCGGGGGCGCCGCTTCGATCGGTTGGATGTGCGTCTTACCGAAGGGACCAGCATTGCCCAGGGGACCGCGACACTGGAGAAAGCGCTCGGGCCGGCCTACAGCATCGAGACGCCGAGGCGCCGGGGGGAGCAGATGGAACGGCTCGTCGCCAACTTTGTGGCCGGCTTCAACGTTTCCAGCGGCTTCGCCCTGTCCATCGGGACATTCCTCATCTTCAATGCATTCAACGTGGCGGTGAACCGTCGTCGGCGAGATATCGGCACGCTCCGCGCCTTGGGCGCCACCCCTCGCCAGGTACAGACTCTCTTTCTCGCCGAGGCGCTGGTGATCGGAGTCGCCGGGGGTGCCCTAGGTTGTCTGACTGGAACAGGGCTTTCACAAGGTTTTCTCCAGATGATGGGGCAGACAACGGAAACTGTTTATGGTGTCACCAGTTCAGGGTCGGTGCATCTTCCCCCGGGGATTGCGTTAGAGTCTATGGTGCTCGGTATATTGGCATCGCTGATAGGTGCCTGGGGACCGGCACTGACCGCCTCCCGCATCGTGCCGACCGAGGCGTTTGCCAAGGGGGCTTTTGAGTCTAAAGCCCCGGCCAACTTTGCCACACGGGTCGTGGTCGGGTGTGTTGCCTTTGCCGGCGCGATCCTCTTAGCTGTGCGCCCCCCTTTTGGTGGGAATCCGCTGATTCTGGCCGTCCTCCTCCTGGGCGGCAGCGGGCTCGTCCTCCTGGTGGGACCTCTTTCCAGGGTGCTGCTAAAACTCCTCCTCCCGCTCGTTTCGAAGTTCGCACCGGTGGCGGGGCGCCTCTCCTCGGACGCCCTCCTTGGCTCTCCCCGTAGGACCTCCGGAACGGTGATGGCGATGGCCCTTTCCCTCACCTTTGTCCTTGGTTTCGGCGGCTACATGGGGTCCACCAAGGCAGCTATGGAGCGCTGGATGGACGATGCGCTGACCTGCGATCTTTTTGTGCGCGCCTCCGCAAACTTCGCCCGTCCCGACTACCTCTTTCCCGGTGAGCTGCGGGAGGAGCTCCTGAAGGTTCCGGGGGTACGGGCGGTGGAGAGCTTCCGGGGAATTCGGCCCCTCTATCGGGGTCATCAGATTATGGTTAGTTCCATCGAGATCGGCCCGTTACTGGACCGGACCAAGTTGGAATTCATTCAGGGGAACGCGGAATCGATGCGCCGGGGAGCACGCGAGGGGATGTGCACCGTCTCGGAGAACTTTTCCCGGCGTTACGGGCTGGGAGTCGGGCAGCAGGTGGAGCTGGACACTCCGAGTGGGACCGTGAGGATCCCGATCGCGGCCGTGGTCCGCGACTACAGCTCCGATCAAGGGAACGTTAGTTTGGACCGCGCCCACTTCCTCCGCCTCTGGAAAGACGATCGGGTGGATATATTCGACGTTTCTGTAGTCCCTGGCGCGGATGTGGGACAGGTGCGCGACGCCATTCGGGGGAAGCTCGCCGGAAAGTTTCCGGCCCTGGTCTCCACCCGCCAGGAGTTCACCGCCGAGATCCGTAAGGCGATCGACGCCTTCTACGCCCTGACGCGGATCACTGTAGTGTTGGCCCTGCTCGTCGCTTTTCTCGGCATCGTCACCGCCCTCCTGATCTCGGTGGCGGAACGGACCCGGGAGATCGGGATACTGAAGGCACTCGGGGCTTTGCGCGCCCAGATCGGCCGAAGCATCGTTGTCGAGGCGCTTCTTCTTGCTTTGACGGGACTCCTCCTAGCGCTGCCGGCCGGCAACCTCTTTGCTCTCTTCATGGAGGGGGCCATCGCCGAGTCCTTCACCGGCTGGCGGATGCCTCACCATTACCCGTGGGAAATCCTGGCCCAGCTCCTTATTGCTTTGCCGCTGATCTCGGCCTTCGCCGCCTGGATTCCTGCACGTCAGGCGGGAAGGTTGAAGATCACCGAGGCGATCGAGTATGAATAGGCGAAGTAAAAAAGGCAGTTCTTCGCGCAGAATCGCTGAGGCGCCGAGAAGATCAATGGATTCGGAGACTAGAGGTTTCGACTATAATGGTTTGATCTTGCTCTGCGACCCAGCGGCTCTGCGCGTTATCGGTTTTCAGTATAGATGGTCATTGTCTTTGGATAGGAGGAAGAAATGCTTAATAATAGATCAGCAACACTGATTGCGGCGGCTGTGCTGCTGCCCGCCCTCTGCGCCGGCCCGGCTTGGGGGGGCGCAGACCCGCGCGGGCTCCTCAAGGAGTCGGAGAACCGCCACCGGACCCGGACCCAGCAGTATGCAGGTCAACTCACTGTCGTAAACCAGGATGGGAAGGTTCGGAAGAAGGGATGGAAAAGCTTCCGGGAAGGATACGCTGGAGACGCCAAAAACCTGATCCGCTTCACCGACCCACCAGAGGTAAAAGGGGTTGGATTCCTTTCCCTAGCACGCCCGGGGGGACAGAACCCCGACCAGTGGCTCTATCTCCCTTCCATGAAACGGGAGCGGAGGATTGCGGCTCAGGACAGGGATGCATCCTTTGTGGGGACCGACTTCAACTATGAGGATATGGAGGAGTTCGACCACGAAAAATACGCAGTGACGCTGCAAGGGGAGGAGACGGTGGAGGGTCATCTCAGCTACGTCATTGTTGCAGTCCCTTTGGAGAAGGGGGGGAAATCGGTCTACGAGAAGAAGACCATCTACCTGCGCAAGGATATCCTATACCTGCTCCGTGAAGATCTCTACCGCAAAGGGGACAGTGAGCCGAGCAAGCGGCTGATCCTCTCCGACCTGCAGAACATCGATGGGCATTGGGTCGCAAAGAGTATGGAAATGAGCGATCTCAGGAAGGGGAGCAAGACCACGGTGCTCCTGAAGGAGGTCGCCTTCGACATGCCCCAGGCGGCCAACCGCTTCACTCTTCAGAACCTGAATCGCGAGGGTGGGGATTGACCAGGCCGCAGATACCGATCATTCTTGTTTTCATCTGCTTGCTCCTCCCTTCCGCAGCCGAGGCCCAGGGGGGTTCCGGCTATGCGGAAGCAAAGGGGTTCGCCTATGCCGAGCGTTCGAACAGCCGAGACCCATGGGTACTCGGTTGGGGGACCCTCTTCACCAAGTGGGAAGAAAGAGTCGGCGCGGCGCAGCTCACCGCGTCGGTGCGCGGGGAAGGGATCTCCTCCGGCGAGGGGGGCCCGCTCGTCTTTGACCCGGCCGACCGGGACATCAGGAGCTCACCCCTTTCGGTGCAGGACCTTTGGCTGCGATACCCGCTTTCCCCTTCTGTCGACCTTCAGCTGGGTCGCTTCCAGCTCGGTTGGGGAAAGACCGATGGCTATTCCCCGGCCGACGCCTTCCTCCCCCGGGATCTCTCCGATCCTTTCGCGGACGAGAAGATTCCGCTGTGGGCCATTCGCCTGAGCGGACAGGATGGTGCCGTGCGGTATGAAGCGGTTGGTTGCCCGGTGACCACACCCTGGAGGCTTCCGGTGCTCGGCAGCCGGAACGCTCCGCTCAAGGTGGAGGGACTCCCGGCGGGGACCGTTTTCACCGAGATTGATTCCCCCCCCCCAGTGGAAGGCTTTGCCGCCCTGCGTCTCCTCGCCACCCTTGGCGAATGGGACTTGGGGGCGTGGGGTAGGTTTGGGGTGCGCCCCGCGCCGCTCCTGGATTTCCGGTTCGATCGGGCGACACTTACCCCTTCCGGTCCCATCGTCCCCATCGAGCGCCGTTATGCCAGGGAGGAGGGAGCCGGGGTCGAACTTTCCAGAATTGCCGGAGCCTGGGTCCTGCGCGGCGAGGCGGCGGCTCTATTCTCCGCAGATCGTGACCTAGGCGACGCCGTTATTGGGGCCCTGAGCGCCGAACGCGGGTTTGGCGACGGCACCCTCCTTATCACTCTGGCGGGAAACGCCCTGGCGACACCGGTCGATGCGCAACTTCTCTTCGACCGGGGGATACTTCCAGCCCTTATCACCGCCTGGAACCGGACCGAGGAGTGGGGAGAGTGGAAGCTGGTCTGGACCGCGGGACTCAGGCATGGTGACGGCCTTCTCAAGGGGGAGGCAGGTTACAATCTCACCGACCTCTGGAAGCTGACCGTTGGCGGCGAACTCCCGTACGGCTCAGAGGAAGGCTTGTTTGGAGCCCTCAACGCCGCCCGACGGCTGCACGTGGCACTGCGGAGAAGCTGGTAAACCGCTCGTAACACAGAATAGGGGGTGAGCAAGCAAAAAAAGAATCTCCTTTATTTCGGAAATCTGGAGCTCAATTAATATGTTCTTGGAAAATCCGAAAAATAACGATATATCTTTGGAGACTTTGAGCCGCTAATAAAACAACTCGAAAGGAACCATCATGAAAAAAATCATTCTGCTCCTCCCCGTCCTGCTTCTGACCCTGGCTGCGCCTGTCATGGCCGATCTCACCAGGGTCGCCGACAATGTTTACTCTTACGTCGGCGAGAAAGATGCCTCCCCAGCCCACAGCTTCGCCGCCAATGCCGGCATCGTCATCGGTCGGGACGGCATCCTGGTGGTCGATACCCTGATCTCGGCCAAGGAGGCGCAACGCTTCCTGGCCGACATCCGCAAGGTGTCGGCCAAGCCGATCAAGTACGTGGTCAACACCCACACCCATCTTGACCATGCCTTCGGCAACTGTGTGTTCGCCAAGCTGGGGGCCATCGTTATCTCCCACTCGGCTGACCGGAAGCTGCTGGAGCGGGTCGGTGAGTCTACCCTGAAAAACATCGGCAACTATGGCCTGAAGCCGGAGGATATGACCGGGACGGAGATTGTCTATCCGGCCCTTGCCTTCAGTGACCGGCTGACCATCGACCTGGGTGGCGAGACGGTGGAGCTGCTCCGCGTGGCCCCGTCCCACACCGAGGGGAGCGTGACCGTCTTCCTTCCGGCGAAGAAGCTCCTCTTTGCCGGCGACATCCTCTTCACCGACTTTCACCCCTTCCTGGCCGACGGCGACATCCCGGGCTGGACCAAGACCCTTGATGCGCTGCTCGCGATGGACGTGGTGCGGATCATCCCCGGCCACGGCCCGCTCTCCTCAAAAAAGGACCTACAGGAGATGAAGGAGTATCTCGTCCTGTTCGATGCCAAGGCGCGGGAGCTGTCGGCCAAGTCCCAGGACGCGGAGGCTATCGCTGCAGAGCTGAAGCAGGTCCTGCCGAAACGGTCTCTGGCCGACTGGATGATCGCTTATAACGTGAAGAGTCGCTATCTGCACAAGGAGTGATGGCCGAAAGCGCTCTGTGTTGCCTAAGGCGCCCAAAAGGGGACTATCGGTCCCCTTTTTTTATAAGCGAAGCAAAAGGACCCAAGACGTAAATCGGGGCTAACTGCCGCGCACGGTCTCGCCCCAGCGGTTAAATCTGCCAACATAAAAAAATCCTGGAACTTTCTCCCGCCTCCCGCGTATTAACAATCAACAAATAAGAGACGGCAGGTTGAGATGAACGACAGCCAAATTATAAAGCGAGTTCAGGCAGGGGATACGGAGGCATTTGCCCTCCTGGTTTCCCGCTATTATCGGAACTTGCTGAATTTCATCTATCGGCTGGTTGGCGATCCGGCTCTGGTCGAAGACCTGGGGCAAGACGTGTTCCTCAATGTCTTCCGGACTCTTCCTGACTTCAACCCCGACCGGGGCGTGCCGTTCGCCGCTTGGCTATTTATCCTGGCACGCAACCGCTGCGCATCGGAGCTCCGCAGCCGAGGGAAAAGGCGCTTTGTCGGTTTGGAAGAGATCGCCGAGCTGCCAATGTCCGGCTACTCTGCCGAAG
The DNA here is from genome assembly GCA_025356035.1 of Geobacteraceae bacterium. Lineage (GTDB taxonomy): Bacteria > Desulfobacterota > Desulfuromonadia > Geobacterales > Geobacteraceae > JANXYN01. The sequence goes on along the minus strand of JANXYN010000197.1, from coordinate 19,660 downwards.
AGGCCCTCCTGAGCCGGGAACGCAACGAAGCGCTGCTACGCTCGCTGGAACAGCTGTCGGAACCATTCCGCACAACTTTGCTGTTGAGCCTGGAGGGACAGTCCCTGGAGGAGATGGCAATTACCCAAGGTGTTTCGACCGGAACGATCAAATCCAGGTTGTTCCGGGCAAAGGAGCGAATGAAAGAGCTTGTGGGAGAGCTTATGGGAGGAAAGAACGATGAAAGAATTTGAACCATCGCCCGATTTTGTGGCGCGTGTGATGGCATCAATCCCCGCCAAGCACCAGGCCCGAGCGGTGCCTGATCTCTGGCTGACCATTACACTGTCCAGACCGCTACGCTGGGCACTGACGCTCGGCGGGGCTGTAATGACGGGGGTAAACATGTTTCGGATGCTGTCATTGGTCTTCGCTCCGTCGCTCTGTGGCTAGGCATTTCATCAACGAATCAACCTGGAGGCAGCAATGAAAGGTACGGAACTCTCAACCAAGCTGGTTCGCAGGCCCGCCCTCATTCTGGGGATGACCATGCCCGGTCTCGGTCAGATGTATAACGGCGAACTTCTCAAGGGACTCTGCTTTTTCTCCATCTACCAGATGCTTGCTCTCATCGGCCTCGGCTTGGCGGTGCTTCTCCCCGACCGTCTGTTGCTGATCGGCGTAGGTGCTACGTTGGTTGTTGTGATTGCCTTTTATCTCCGGACTATCAGAGAGGCTGCCGTTCACCGAAGCGACGCCACGGAACCGAAGTCGTACAATCGCTGGTATTTTTACCTCGCCGCGTGGCTGGTTGGGATGGTGGGAATCAACGGGGCGATGATCGGCCATATCCGCGCCTCCACCATCGAGGCCTTCAAGATCGTCGGTACCAGCATGGAGCCTGCCGTGCTGCGGGGAGATCGGATCCTGGCCGACAAAACCGCCTTCAGCAGGTTGGCGCCCCGTGTCGGCGACGTGGTGGTTTTCATCAACCCTGACGACAGGAGCAAGGTCTTTATCCGGAAAATTGCCGCCCTTCCCGGTCAGCGGCTGCCCGATCCAGCCGGTAATGGAGCAACCGTGCCCCACGGCATGGTCTATCTGCTTGGCGAACGCTCCGGGGTCGGTACTGACAGCGCCACCTTTGGTTGCATCCCGCTGCGGGACCTGGTCGGCAGGGCTCGCCAGATATACTGGTCGTCCGGCCCGGACGGCATCAGATGGGAGCGGATCGGGCTCCCACTCGGCGGCTGAACGGCAAGCTTGGTAGCTCACAATCCGACCTCCTCCGGCCGGCCGCCGTGACGTTTCAGCACAGCCTTGACCTTGTCCCAACTGACCCGCTCGGCGACCCCGCTGTTGGTCAAAAGTCTTCGTGCCTCTGTTGCCAGATTCCCGTTTTTCTTGTAGACATCCTGGTGGACCTCGAGAAAAATCCTGCCGTCATCGGTGACCGCCACCTTGACCGGCTGGTAGATGATCTCGCCGGGGGTATTGACCTTGACCTCCTTGAACAGCTCCTCCATCTGCTCGGGAAAGACCCGGATGCAGCCGTGGCTGTTGAAGCCGTAGATCGAGGCGGGGAGGTTGGTGCTGTGGATCAGGATGCCGTGGATGGAGGTGCGCAACGCGTATTTGCCGAGCGGATTGTCGTCGCCCGGGGGCACGACCTCCTTAACCACACGCCCCTGTTCCTCCAGCTTGGCCTTGATTCTTTTCGGTATGTGCCAGGCGGGATTCTTCTCCTTCTCAACAATCGTAAATCGGCCAGTGGGGGTGCGCCAGATGGCGTTATCCGCCTCCGACATGCCTAGGGTTACGGGGAGAGCCCAGACGAGCTTTCCCCCGTTGAAGAAGTAGAGGGTCCGGTCCGGGATATTGATGATGATCCCGTCCTGCATTGTTTTCGGCACGATCTTGCGGTTATCGTACTTGAGCTCCTGGCCGGGGAAGAGGCGTCGTTCCGGATCGAGACCATTTTGCCGGGCCAGACGCGGCCAGCTGATCCCGAGTTTGGCGCCGATCAGCGCCAGGAAATCCCCCGCTTGCACCACATAAACGCCTGCGCTTCCAGCCAGCATGTCAGCGTGGGGGAGAGGAGCGGGTACCGCCGGCTCGGGCATTGCTGGCAAAGAAGCAATCGGTTGGGGCCACGGGGCTGCTTGCAGTAAGGGAGGGCGGGGCGGTGGCGTTTGTTGTGCATTGCCTTTCGTGGGTGGAGCTACCGGCACTCGTGCCGGAGACTGATTGCCGTTGGAATGGGCCAGCCTATCGGCGGTCTCGGCGAGCTGCCGTGCATAGAGCTCACCCTTGAGCAGGGTCAGCTGGAAATAACGGGCCGCGTCAGCTGAATTTCCCTGCCGCTGTAATGCTTCCCCCTGCCGAAAGGCCGCCTCGATGCTGCGATACTCGGGGAGGAGCAGTTTTGGGGGGGTACTGGTTTGTAGGCGGTCAAGCATGGCCTGCGCTGCCAGCCTGCTGCCGGGGACCGTGGTGCAACCGCCCGTGGCCAACAGCAGCAGTAAAAATATGGAAAACCAGCTGTTCCGCATGAAACTCCCATGGATCTAATTCCGTCCACTCCGATAACTACCGGTAACTATGCCAGTTTTGCCGAAAAAGCGCAACGTTTGTCGCTGTCGGCAGCGCTGCAGCCCGGAGAATCCGGCTGGCGGGATATCTGTTTGACTTCGGGGAGAACTGCGGCTATATAAGAACTCACCCGTTCGCGGCAGCATTAAATTCGCGATCGCGGCAAACTTCCCCGATTAGCTCGGGAACAAATTGATCCTGACCGTTGTCTATTATGAATAATACCTTTTCAGTACCAATCGATGATGACGCCGGTTTGGTAGCCGCCTGTAAAAGGGGGGAGCTGGCCGCCTTCGAGATGCTGGTGCGCAAGCATCAGCGGCGGATGCTCAACATCGCGCTGCGGATTACTGGCAGCTATGAAGATGCCTGCGAGGTGGTACAGGACGCCTTTGTCGCTGCCCATGGCGGGATTGCCACGTTTCGCGGGGCGGCCCGCTTTTCCACCTGGCTGACCAGCATCACCGTCAATCAGGCGAGGAACCGGCTGCAGCAGCTGAATGGACGCCGCCATCGCGAGCCGCTATCACTCAATGCCCCGATCGCTACGGCAGATGGGAGCATGGAGCTAGACCCGCCGTCGTCGGAACCTTCGGCCCATGAGCGGCTGGAGCAGTGCGATGTCCGGCGGCAGGTGCAGGAATGTATCGGCGCCCTGCCGGTCGATTTTCGGGAGGTACTGGTGCTGCGCGACATGGAAGAGTTCTCCTATGAAGAGATCGCTGCCATGCTGCGCATTGCGGCAGGGACCGTCAAGTCGAGGCTGTTTCGGGGGCGTGAAGCGATCAAGGATTGTCTGAAGAGGGTGATGGGGGAGCTTTGATGGATCGGCATACTGCAATACGCCAGCTGCTGTCGGCTTACCTGGATGGTAGGGTTACGTCGCGGGAACGTCGGGAGGTCGAGGCGCATCTTGCCAGCTGCCAGCGCTGCAGCGCTGCGCTGGCCGAGCTGGCGAAGACGATCGGCCATCTCCGCAATCTCGACCGGGTCGAGCCGCCGCCCTGGCTTACCGGCCGAATCATGGCGCGGGTCCGGGAACAAGCGGCAAAGGAGCGGGTGAGCATCATTCGCCGGCTCTTCTTCCCGCTCCAGATCAAATTGCCTCTTGAGGCGGTTGCGCTGGTATTTCTCACCGTCACCAGCTACCTGCTGATCAGAACCATGGAGCCGGAGCTTGCAACGGTCGTGGCACCGGCAGAATCTCAACATGAACAACAAGCGCCGGCTACACCTGTACCGGCCCCACGGCAGTATATACAGGCCGCGCCGGCGCAACCGGTGGTGCAGAAACCGGCTACAACCATAGAGGATACGGCCGCGCCAGCCCGCCAGGCGGATAGCTATCTGCCGGAGCGGAAGCCGGCGCTGCCGGCTGCACCGACAGCGGAGTTGAAGCAGGAAGCGGCCGCTCCTCAGGCTTCAGCGCCATCGACGGCAAAAGGGTTTTCGTCTGACTTCATGGGCGCCCGTCCCGCTGCGGAGGCGAAGTCGGCCAGTGGGAGGGACGTGGCGGCTCCAGGTTCTGCTCAACAACTCAAGCGGGGCTCGGCTCAGTATGGTGCCGACAAGGAAGCGCAACGGCAGGAGGCGCCGGCAGTGCGGGCAAAAAGTTTTGCCACCACTGGCAGGGTGGGGGAGATCACCCTTACCGTCAGGGATGCTAACGTCGCCGCTAAGGCGATCGAGCAGGTGGTCCGGGAGCTCGGCGGGCGCATTGCCAAGAGGGAGTCGTCCGCCACCAGCCGCAGCATCGTGGTTGCCATCGACTCAGCTAGGCAGCCGGAATTCCTGGACAGGCTCGGCCGGCTCGGCGAAGTGCGGGGAAAACCGGTCATCCTGGAACAGCCGACCGGGGAGCAGCTCCTCACCATAAAACTGCTGACGGTTTCAGTTGCGCCCTGACAGGGAGCGCTGCAGCCATTGTTTCCATAGAATTATCTCATCATTATCCCCCTTGAAAATGGCGTTGATTTATAGCACTATCAGCACGCCATACCATTTTTGAGGAGGTTGTCGTGAAAAACAGTTTTGTTAAAAGCCTTATCGTAGTCCTGGCAGTAACTTTCTGCAGCACCTTCGGCTTTGCCGCCGAGCCGACCAAGGATGCCACCACGCCGGAAGCCGTCAAGAAGGAAGCTAAAGAAGCCAAAAAAAAGAAAAAGCAAGCGGCAAAAGAAGCGGCCGCCGCAGCCAAGGCTGAAAAGCAGCCGGAAGCCCCGGTCGTTGCGCCTGTCGTGAAGGAAGGGAAAAGGCAGAAGAAAGATAAGGCCCCGGTCGCACCGATAGCAACCCCGGCTGCACCTGCCGCACCGGTTACCCCTGTCGCTCCGGTGGCTCCGGCTGCCAAGGCGGAGAAAAAAGTGGCCAAACCTGCTGCCAAGGCGGAAAAAGCAGAGCAGCTGGTGGATCTGAACAGCGCCACTGTTTCCGAACTGACTGCCCTGGGCATCAGCGGTGCAGACGCCCAGAAGATTCTGGCTGGCCGGCCGTACAAGAACAAAACCCAGCTGAAGACCAAAGGTCAGCTCTCGGCCGATGTCTATGAAAAGATCAAGGACAAGGTCATCGCCAAGAAGGCAAAGTAAGCAGCAAGGCTAGGTAACCATAAAAGCCGGGCATCCCAAGGGTGCCCGGCTTTTTTTTTCGCTTTGCCTGAGCTGCGGCAAAGCCTCAGCCAAACCGTTCTTTGCCGAAGGAGCTTTGAGCTGGTAGAATTGCCATATGCATACGGAGGGGAATGTGATGATCGTTATCGACGGCTCACAGGGGGAGGGGGGCGGTCAGATTCTCCGTTCGGCCCTCGCCTTGTCGCTGGTAACGGGGGAACCCTTTCGCATCGAGAAGATCCGGGCAGGTCGTAAAAAGTCGGGTTTGATGCGCCAGCACTTGACCGCAGTTCATGCCGCCACTGTCATCGGCCAGGCCAGGGTGGAGGGGGCAGTGATCGGCTCCCAAGAGCTCTGCTTCGCGCCCGCCGGGGTCAAGGCTGGCAGCTATCACTTCTCGGTTGGTACGGCAGGAAGCTGCACCCTGGTACTGCAAACTGTGCTGCCGGCGCTGCTGACTGCCGCTTCCCCATCGGAGCTGGTGCTGGAAGGTGGTACCCATAATCCTCACGCCCCGCCCTTCGATTTTGTGGCGCGGGCCTACCTGCCGCTGATCAACCGGATGGGGCCGAAGGTGGTGGCCACTTTGCAGCGGCCCGGCTTCTATCCGGCGGGTGGCGGTAAATGCAGCTTTGCCATCGAACCGGCGCCCCGCCTGGCGAGACTCGATCTGCCGGAACGGGGGACGATCTGCAAGCGGTCAGCCCGAGCCGTAGTAGCGAAGCTTCCCCGGCAGATTGCGGAACGGGAACTGCAGGTGGTACGCGACCAGCTAAGTTGGGAAGAAGCGGCGTTAAGCATCGAAGACGCTGGCTCCTCACTGGGGCCGGGCAATATCCTTTCCTTGGAAATCGAGAGTGACCACGTCACCGAGTTGTTCACCGGTTTCGGCGAGCGCGGAGTCAGTGCAGAAAAGGTGGCGGGTAAGACGGTCATGGAGCTCAAGGAATATCTGGTTGCCAATGTGCCGGTCGGCCCCTATCTGGCCGATCAACTGCTGCTGCCAATGGCATTGGCTGGCGGCGGGACCTTTCGCACGCTGGCCCCAACCTTACATCTGACCACCAACAGCGAGGTGCTGCAACAGTTCCTGCCGGTGGCGGTCAACATGCGGCAGCTTACCCGAAACGACTGGGAGATCAGGGTAGAGTCGAGACGATGAGAACGGCGTTGCCCATAAACGGAAAGCCTTCCATTCCCTCTTTGCAGAGTTGGAATGGAAGGCTTTTGTTTATGCTACGACTATTCTCTGTTATTTCCTATGGCACTTCGCGCACTCGGCAAAGGCTTTACTGCCGTTGTGGCAGCTGAAGCACCCCTTGCTCTCGGTGTGGTCGGCCATGGTAATGAGCGCCTGTTTTCTGGTCGCGAACAGGGCTGGATGGCAGTCAGCACAGAGCAGCCCAGCGCCGGCATGGGTCCTCCCGTCAAAAACGACTTTTCCCTGGCCGGCGCCGCCATAGGCGATGAGCTGGTCGGCATAAGTAGCCAGGGCGGTTCCTGCATGACTTGAGCATAGCAGGAACGCCGCTGCCGTTAGCATTAGTTTCATGGTGTGACTCCTTTTCCGGCTGGGGGTCATGCCAGGATTTTTTCCTGCACCTTCCTGACGCTGGCGGTGCCGGTCAGGACCATGGCGTCGACCAGCTCATTCTTCATTTTTTTCAATACCAGTGCCACCCCATCCTGACCGCCGCCGAAGGCGCCGCGGACCACAGGTCTGCCTACCAGTACGGCATCGGCTCCCAACGCCAGATATTTGAGGGCATCGGCGCCGTAGCGGACGCCGCCGTCGCAGAAAATGACAAGTTTCCCCTTGAGCTTCTCGGCAATTGCCGGCAATACCTCGGCAGCGCCGGGGGTGTGGTCGAGAACCCGACCGCCATGGTTAGAGACGACGATGGCCGATGCTCCGGCCTCCTTAGCCATGACGGCCTCATCAACGGTCATAATCCCCTTGACGATGAAGGGGAGACGGGTGGCCCGCACCAGTTCCCGGAGTTGCGCGGTGGTTTTCGGCTCGACGGTCTGGCCGGGAAGCGCCCGGGCAGCCTTGCCTGCCGAGTCGATGTCGATGCCAACCGCCAGGGCGCCCGAGGCCTCGACGAGGCGGATGCGCTTGATGATCTCCTCCTGGGTCCGGGGCTTGATGATGGCAATCCCCTTGCCGCTCTGGGCAGCGATGGCTCTCAACCGCGTTTCATAAACCGACAGCGGGTCGCCGATGCCGTCCGCTGCCATGCCAATGGTGCCGGCCTTTTGGCAACCACCGATGATGGCATCGATGAATTCGTCTTCGCCGATCTTCCCCCCCATATTGTAGGTGGTGCCGCCGGTGCAGGCGGCCAGAATGGGGAACGCCAGCTTTTCACCCCAAAGAGTGAAGGACATGTCAGGTTTCTTCACATCATGGACCGTCCGCATCACCAGATGCCGTTTTGCCAGTGCCTCGATATTGTTGATGAATGAGCGTCCCGAGCCTACTCCCCCCATACCCGGCCATTCGCCGGCGCACGCCTTGCCGTCGCATTCCGGGCAGACCCGGCACTTGGGGAAGAGCCGCTCGCGGGCAGCCTTCATGACTTCCTCGTACTTTTTCGCGTCGTTTCCCCCCTTGACAATGGCCACTGCTTCTTTCGTAGTTGGTGCAGCCGTGGCTTGCGAAGGTGTATCTTTGGCCTCTTCCGCCAACGCCCCCTTGGTGGCCAGACCGGTCAGCGCCACTGCCCCGGCGCCGAAAACAGCCGCTTCCTTGATAAAATCCCGTCTGCTTATCCCTTTGGTGTTCTCCCCATCAGCCATTTTTTCCCTCCTTGTTTTTGGTAGTTGAACTGTGCCGGGCATTGGCAAAAAAAGTGATCTCTTCCTCAGACACAAAAAGCCGCTCCGTCAGTGCTCTGCTGACGAAACGGCTTTTATGCTGGTGGTAGGGCGACAACCATCCATGCTCCTAAAATTATGGGAATACAATTAGTCCGGGCTAAAATACACCCTGTTCTGCTCGATGTCAATCATCTATTCCTCATCAGCAGCGCCACCAGTTCGAGGGGGTTCTGTTCCACCGGTTTGCCGTCATGGTAAAAGGTCACCAGTTGGAGCGGCCCGCCATCCAAAGCTTTGGATGCCACATTGTCCGGGCTGATAGTGGCGCGGCCTAACGCCTTCTGGGTTGGCCAGTCGATGCCGGTGTAGACCTGGTAGATCAGTTCGGAACAGACAATCCGGTCTGTGGTCTCCACGTCAAAATTAAAGTCGTACCCCTTCCCCACTTGGCGCAGGGCGAGGAGTACCAGCTTCCCCAGTTCCTGGCGGTCCATCCCCTCCTTGCGTAGCACGCCGAGGTCATCGATATTGAGAAAGTGCTCCAGCGTGTTCAGCTCCACCCCAGTGCGAAGCGCCTCGACTACCAGCCGCCCCTGCCGGATCTCCTCCTGGTATCTTGCTACCAGTGGGTCATCCCAGATTCCCAGTTCGCGCAGCTCGGCCTCGGTGCCGAGCCAGATTGCCGCGTGACCCCAAAAGCCTGGGATCAGCTTGTCGGTGAGGCGAAAGGGGGTCTTCTCCAGGAGGATGTCGCCGGCGTGGAGCTTTTTCTTGAGCGCGCCGGCTACTTCGGGGTGTTTATAGAGCTTGCCGGTGCGGGTCTCGATCAGCCCTACCGCATTGCCAAACAGCATACTGAAGAGGTTCATCCCTTCGTTGCCGAGGCTGACAACGGTATCGCCGGTGGCGGTGCCGAGGAAGTCGAGCTTGCGGCCGAGTTCCGACAGCGGCGAGACTTTTTTTGTCATGCTATAGGAAGGGCTTTGAGTGATGAGGAGCTGCAGGTAGGTAACCTGGGGGTCCGTGAAGAACGATGGATCAACCTTGCCGATTTCACGTTCATAGAACGTGATGGCGCCGCGCACCCTGTTTCGGTTGCTTACGGAGTTATATTCCAGGGTGACCTTCGCCAGTTCGGCATAGCCGATCTCGTAGCCGCTGTCGCGGTGATTGACAGCGCGTCGCAGTTTGTCGTCTGCATCAAACAGGGAGATAGCCAGCAGGTAGTTGTCGTAGAGGACCAGGGCCGCTGACAGTGAGAGCATTACCCCCTTGAGGCGCGTCTCCGGGGCAATCCCGAGCAAGGCCAGATTTTCTGCCGATTCATCGAGGAGGCGTTCATGGGACTGGGCCACCGCGTAGAGCTCTTGGCGCAACCGCAGATGGGCGACAATCCCCTGGTTGAGGGTGTCCAGCTCCGCCCCGGACAAGGGCTGGTCTTGCTCAATCCTCTCCTTTAGCCGGCTGGCCAGCTTAATGGTTGCCGCCCGGTAGGTCAGCGACTTCTCCGCGAGTTCCTGGTAGGCGGCGACCTCACTGTCGAAGCCGATCCTGGCGGCAGCGTGGTCGGGGCCTAGGATTGATAGCACCTGCTGGGTGCCGTCCGCCCCGAGCTGGCGCCGGGAGGTGGCGCAGCCAGAGAGCGTTGGGAGGAGAACTAGCAAGGCAACAACAAGAGTCTGTTGGGGCGTGGGCATGGCAACTCCTTTGGCAGTGTTGATTTTTTTGCGGAAGAATTGCGGCGGGCTGCCTAGCGGTCGCTGAGGAGATCGCCCATGGTAGCCACCAGGAAGTCGAAGACTTCATCGCGACTGATGATTGAGCGGGGCATCGTGTTGAGGAGTTCCTCCAGCCGATGCAGCACCCTGCCGTCATCGCTGCCGAGCTCGTCCATGACCGCCGCCAGCATCGGGATGATCTCGTAGAGGTCGTCCCGGTTGAAGGGGGCGGGGTCGGGCTTGCCGCTGAACTTTGGCTGGTCGCGATTGACGGTATCCCGTGGGTACTTGAACTGCAGGTCGGAGGGTTTGATGGTTAGCGTCATGATGATCCTGTCATTCCAGAGGGGGAGTTGCTGCAACATGCCACAGCTTTGCTCCCCCGTCAAACAAATTTACAGCCGTGGGGCCGCCCTATTCCAGAACCTGCAGCCGGTTGACCACCTCGGCTACGCCAAGCAGATACCAGGCATCGGACTCGGCCAGCTCTTTCGCCCCTTCCTTTGACACCACGCCGTCGAGAATTGCCGTGAAATCACGGCAGACGGCACGGATCTGGGCGGCATCGAGCAACTTATCCTTTTCCAACAGCATCCGCAGGGCGTCGGTCATCTCGCCGTCCGGATCCTCCATCGGGTGCGCCACGTCGAGACGGTTCGCCACGTCTCTGGTGCCACGTCGCCACCAGGCCAGAGCCTCTGCCAGGGCCTTGTGCGCATAGCTTTCCACCTCTCCACGCAGCGTCACCACTCCGCCATGTACCACCAATTCTATGTTGCCGGATGGCGTGCGCGGAACGCCGCGGGAGGCCTTTTCCGAGCCATCAATGTGGGCGCGCAGCGTGAAGTCGTTGAAGGCCGACTCCTGAAGCAAAGCGTCGAACACCAGGTCACAGAGGGCGCCATCTTCCATTGCTTCAGCAGGTTTCACCCGCAGCAGGTCCTTGACGCTTGAAACGCCGGGGACGGCTGCTGCAAGACCCACGGCGAGCTTTTTAGCCGCCAGCGTCGACATTTCGCCGGTCAGGGTGACGATGCCGTCGTTGAACTCGAATTGTACGGGGTAGTGATGGAGGTTGATGCGTGGCTCGTTTTCGAAGGCTGCCCGCACCTCTTTGACGATCTGTTCCTTGCTGGTCATGGTCCACTCCTTGGCTTTGGTACCCTTGGGTTCATGAATAGCTTAACCGAAAAATGAAAATTATCCAGCAGGCGGCCGCTGCAAGAGGCAGAGCGGCATTGTCCGCTACTTTCCCGCGCGACAGGCCCGATCAATCTGCTATAGTCAAAAGGATCATCTTATCGGTTGACAGTGGCGCTGGGGCAGGGTATTAATAAACCCTTAGCGGGAGGGATGGCTTGCGCACCGACGTTATTGAACTGAACGGCTTCATTGTTTTTGCCCATCGCGGCGCAAGCGGCCATGAGCCCGAAAACACCCTGCGCTCGTTCAAACGGGCTCTCGAATTGGGCGCGAGCTGGATCGAGACCGATGTTTATGCCGTGGAGCACGAACTTGTGGTCATCCACGATGACCGGCTGGAACGGACCACCAACGGCACGGGTTACGTGATGGAACGGTCTCTGGAGTATCTGCGCTCTCTGGATGCGGGGAAGGGGGAACGGATACCGTTCCTCCGCGAGCTGTTCGAGCTGGTCGGGGGGCGCGTCGGCATCAATGTTGAATTGAAAGGTCCCAATACCGCCAAGCCGTTGGCCAAGCTGATCGAAGAGTTGCTGGCAAATCGGACCCTGACCAGAGACCAGCTGCTCGTTTCGTCCTTCAACCATCGCGAATTGCGCAAGTTCCATGAGCTGATGCAGGAAATCAGGATCGGCGCCCTGATCGTCCGGATTCCGCTGTTTTATGCGCGCTTTGCCGAAAAGCTGGGCGCCTGGTCGGTCCATGTCAGCAGCGAGTTCATCAACCGGAGGTTCGTCGCTGACGCCCACCGGCGCGGCCTCAAAGTGTATGTTTATACCGTCAACGACCGGGAAACGCTCCTCGGCATGCGCGCCCTGGGAGTGGATGGCGTCTTCACCAATTACCCGGAACTGGCGGACGAGCTGGCAGCAGGATGACCGTTAGGTGTAGTAATGAGCAGGCTGTTTTCGGAGGGATCTCTGATGGGGAAAAGGTTCAAGGTGGGGTTGGCTTTGGGGGGTGGTGCTGCCCGGGGGTTGTCCCACATCGGCATCATCGAGGGGCTGCTGGAGAACAAGATCCCGATCGATCTGATTGCCGGCACCAGCATGGGGGCCATCATCGGCGCCATGTATGCCACCAACCCCGATATCGCTGCCGTGCGGAACAGGATCTATGCATATCTGGAAAGTGCGACGTTCAAAGAGTCCAAGTTCGATTTTATCAAGGAGAAGGATACGCCGGAAGGGGCGGGGATGTTCTACCGCTTTTCCCATTTCGTGCAGAAAAGCATCTTCTACACCCTCTCCCTGACCAGAAATTCATTCCTCGAGCCCGACACCACCTCCAACCACTTGGCCCACCTCATTGACGACATCGACATCGCTGAGACCAGGCTGCCGTTCAGTGCCTCGGCGCTGGATATAAACAGTGGCGAGGAATACATCATCAGGAAGGGGAGTTTGCGACAGGCCGTGGCGGCCAGCTGCGCCATTCCCGGCATTGTGCCGCCCGTCAAATTCGACGGCAGGCTCCTGGTTGATGGTGGCTGGATCGACGCCATTCCCATCGAGCCGGCCAGGTCCCTTGGGGCAGATCTGGTGATTGCAGTGGACGTCAATCGGGAGATCACCGAGTTTGAACCGCCAACCTGTGCCCTCGACATCGTCTTCCGCTCCGACGACATCAGCAGGAATGCCCTGGCGCAACTGCAGATGCTGGAAGCGGACTACGTGCTGCGGCCGCGGGTGCGCTATGTCCACTGGGCTGATTTCCGCCAGGTCGATGAGGCCATTTTCGCCGGACGGGACGTGGTCTGTTACCACATCAACGAAATCAAGCGGGTTGTCATGGCAAGACGGCTGGCGAGCTTTTTCCGGCCCACCTGGTAGGCATGGGCCGATTTTCGCCGGCGGACAGAAATTAATTGGAACGGACTATGAACCGACTGCTGACATGGCTCGACAATCTCCCCCATTGGCTCATATTAGCCACCGGCTTCCTGTTCGTCCTGATTATCGGCGGCATCGACTATGTTACCGGTGATTATTCGATCCTGGTATTCTACCTGATCCCGGTGGCATTTGTCTCCTGGTACGGGGGGCGCTGGGGCGGGGCGGCGATTGCTGTGGCCAGCGGGATCGCCAGATATATTGCCGATCTGCCGCTTAATCTCAATCTGCTGCACCATTACTGGAACGCGGCGGAAGACGCGATCTTCCTGCTGGTTGTGAGTCTGCTGGTCGCCCTGCTGAGGGGGATGCTGGAACAGGACCCGCCGAAAGCTTAACAATCCTTATGCACGCTGAAATGAAAGGTCACGGTATATGCTCGACACCCTGCTAGATTACAAGATTCTAATCCCGCTGGTACTGATCCTCGGCTTCGCGCCGTTCTATCCGCAGCCGCATATTGTGGAGAAACTGCGGATGCTCGCAAACGGCACGCTGAAAAGGCCGCTCGACATCTTCGACCTCTGCCTGCACGCCGCCCCCTTCGTCCTGCTCGTTTACAAGATCGGCAGAGACCTTGTCATTAAGGTCGGCTAAATGAAGGCTTCCAGGGAGTCGACCATCCTCCCACAGTTCATTTTCTGCCGAGTTGAAAAGTCTAATTGAAACCACAAAATCAATATGAGAGCCAAATAATATTAGTTTTTTTGACAAAATCAACTAAAACGTGTTAATCGACCCTAAGTATTTTTAGACAATACGGCGTTATTTTCCATGGTATACATATTTCCCCAGTTTCCTATTATCGTTATGGAAATGCTTCGTGAAAAGGGTAGATTTGACACAGTTGCCATAATTTTCCATAGATTCTGACACTCTGTTGTTTAATTTGTTCTTGAAGCTACCAAAATTTATTATCAAAGTTCGGAGGATAATATTGTATGCATAAATATGCAAAACTAACTGTATTTGTGATTGCAGTGTTAATTATAACTGTGAAGCATGCACAAAGTTATGATTATACTAACACAGTGATTGGGACTCTATCTTTCGATAAAAACAGCGTTACACAACATAACAATTACTCGTATACGCAAAGAGACAATTGTTATTCAATAAATGGCAATAACGAGTACAATAATGTATATACCTATAATTTTGGTTGGTCAGGATATAATAATCAACAATTTGCAATACATCGAGATACTCACGAAGTTAACAACGAAAGCGTGAGTAAGATAGATAGTTCTTGCCCTGACAGACAACCTAACAATTATGATACTACCTCTCAAAATGATGGTCATTTAAATTTCCTGCCTATTAATTTGAAGGATACTTCTTATTCTATTGCATATTCAAATGGGTCCACCACTGGTTCTGAAAAAACTGATACTGCATATAGTTATAAGATTGGTTACTGTCGAGAAAATTTAAAAGTAAAAAACTTTTATCTGCATTCCAGTATGCCAAATGTTAAGTTATTTGATAACAGCAACAATGTTATATACGATGGAAGTGATGTTAATCAGGTAAGTAATTTAACAATAAACGGAGTTTCTCCTAATATTGATACGATTAATAATAGAGCAACATGGATTATTCCTTCAAATAACATTTGTGGTGATAATATTACATTTACACCCTCATTTAGTGGTTCTAACTATTGGGTTAACGCAAATGTCTATGAATTTTCCGCAAACATGTGTCCTGCAATTACAGGATTTTCGGCCAATTGGAATGAGACCGGTGACACCATTATTAACCCTGTTATTGGTGGGAATGTACGATTTTATGCTTCTACCGGAGTTGATGCAAAGTGGACACTTACCGTGGCAGGGCGAAAGTTCCAAGGAGTCGGTGGAGTCGATGTAATTTGGGACGCCAAGACCTCGGATGGAAAGGTTGTTAATGAAGGGGTCTATTATGCAAAACTTCAGATTGATGATGAAAAATGCGCGGATACGAAAGAGTTGAAGATAACCGTAAAACGAACCGAAGATTGCCAGCTCCAGGTTACGTTTGGCTCGTCTGCAAATCTTGGGTCGGGAAACCTTTCGGATCAACAGCAGCTTTTCTCACTAAAGGGTGGCAGCATTTCGACCGACATTTCGCTTTACTACAACAGCCTTGAGGCACGGAACGGGACACTAGATTCTTCTATTAATAGTTATTATCAGAAAACATTAGTCGATAACGGGAATGGGACGATCGATTTTATTGAGTCGGATAGAACCCGTACCTACACGTTGAATACATCGTCAGGAATAGCGAATATTTTTCAGGCTGCCGATATGTCTACCATAATTAAAAATGCCGACGGCACGTATAAACTAACCGAAGTTTATGGATCCAAGAGTACTTTTAACACTGATGGGACAATAGATTCGATGGTAAGTGATGTATTCAAGTACAATGTTACCTACAGCGAAGGGAAGGCATCCGGCATTACTCTATGGTACCACCCTTTTCCCAATCTGTGGGAGGGGCATACTGTCAACATCGCTTCCTCTTTTGCATTTAACAGCTTTAATCCTTTCATGACATCTCTGGGGGGTGGCTGGAGCCATAGCTATGAAGCAGCCTTGCAGGACCAGGGCGACGGTTCCATTCTATTCAGAAGCGGCAACATGACGAGACACTATGTTCCTTCCGGAAGTGGCTACATCTCCCAGAATGGCGATAAATCGACTCTTGTGAAGAATGCGGATGGCACCTACGTCATAAGCGAAACAAATGGAAGGAAGGGTAACTTCGATGTAACAGGAAAAATTGTTTCCCGCGCCGATCGCAATGGCAACACCTTTACATTCGCCTATGCTGGCGGCAACCTGACCAGCGTTACCGATTCCCTTGGGAGGACGACGACCTTCAGCTACGACTCCAGCAACAAATTGAGCACCATTACTGATCCAAATGGCAATCCTTATACTTTTACCTATGATGGTAATAATCTCATTGCCATTACCAATCCTGACGGAGGTCATTGGAGTTATACCTACGACACCGCCGGCTTTCTCCTGACAAAAACCGATCCGAATGGATATACGACCACCTATAACTACGATGACAGCCATCGAATCCTTTCAAGTCAGGACCCGGAAGGAAAGGTCCGGAATCTTTCCTCTTCCCTGAATTCTTATGGCACTATGTTCACGGAAAAAGATGGTGGCGTCTGGCGGAATTACATCAGTGACAGTGTAGGTAAGTTGGGGATGAAAATCGATCCATTAGGAAACGATACCCGGTTTGATTATGATGCAAATGGAAACATGCTATCGAAAACCGAGCCCGGTAACCGGACTACTACCTATGGTTACGATGCCCTGGATCGTGTTATTTCTGTCACCGATCCCTTGGTCAATACCACGAGCTATACCTATAACGATTTCGATCAAATTTTGACTACTACCAATCCCCGCGGCACCATTACCAATACCTACGATGCCAACGCCAACCTTACCTCCACCACCGATTTTGCCGGTGCGACGACAACATACGAGTACGATGCCAAAGGGCATGTTACAAAAATAACCAATGCTAAGGGGCAAGAAGCCACTCTAGCCTATGGTGCAAGCGGCAACCTTACTTCCATTACCGATCTGCTAGGAACAACTACAAGCTTCACTTACGACACCAATGGGAATGTGCTTTCACAGACCGTTGCCGGGAAAACTACCACATTTGAATACGATAACCGAAACCGGCTTACTAAAACCACCGATCCCCTTGGCAACATCACCAGTTATACTTATGATCCTATGGGCAACCGTATTTCCACTACGGACGCCAACGGCAATACCACCACATACAAATATAACTATCAGGGACAGGTCACCGAAGTTAAGGATGCTCTTGGGAAAGTGACTTCTTTTGCCTATACCTCCACCGGTTGCACTTCTTGCGGCGGCGGAGTCGACAAGCTGGCAAGCCTTACCGACGCCAAAATGCAGACTACAAATTATCAGTACGACCTTTTGGGGCGTCTGACGGCGGAAACCGACTCTCTTGCCAATGCGACCAGCTATGGCTATGACCCCGTCGGCAATGTTACTCTCAAGAGGGATGCTAACACTGCATCAGTCGTCTATACCTATGATGCCCTGAAACGACTTACCGGCAAGCGCTACCCGGATAATACTACAGAGAGCTACAGCTACGATACATTGGGAAATCCTGCTACTGTTGGCAACAAAAATATCTCCTATACATACACCTATGACGCCGCAGGCAGGGTCACCAACGTTACCGACTCCCGCGGCTACAGCGTCAGCTATGAATACGATATTCTCGGTAACCGGACAAAAACTACACTGATGCCGGGAACACCGGACGAGCGGGTAGTTACCTATGCCTATGACAACGGGAACCGTTTGACAGGCATTACCTCCAATGCAGGGTCTTTTACCCTCGGCTACGACACCCTTGGCAGAAGAACAAGTCTTGCTTATCCGAACCAGGTGACAACCAGCTATGTATATGACGATGCAAGCAGGCTCACATCTCTTACTCATCAAGCTGCAGGGGCGACAATAGCTTCGTTTTCCTATACTAACGACAAGGCTGGTAACAGGATGAGCAGAACGGGCACCGAGACGCAAAATTATCTCTACGACCTCATTTACCGGCTGTTGACCGTTTCTGCCGCCAACCCGGAAAGCTTTACGTATGATGCAGTAGGAAATAGGCAGGCAGGGCCTGGAGCAAAGGATACCGGTTATCTTTATGATGCCGGGAACCAGATGACACAAGGCCGGAAGCTTCAATATCTCTATGACGCCAATGGTAACCAGACCAATAGGATAGTTCCCGGCGAGCCGGATATGAGCTGGTGGCTAACGTGGGATTATGAAAACCGGCTGACTGAGGTGGATAAGTATATTGGGAATGATGGGCGGACCATTACCTTCAAGTATGATCCCTACGGCAGGCGGATTGAGAAGAGCGTCATAACTAATATTGATAGCAATACTAAAACGGAGACATTCAGTTACATCTATGACAACGAAGACATCATCATGGAGGTATACAAAAAAGAAGAAGGCGGACAAACCACTAGCGAGATCACCCGCTACACCCATGGCCCTGGTATTGATGAACCGCTGGCTTTGGAGCGGAATGGCCAATACTACTACTTCCACGCCGACGGCCTTGGAAGTGTTGTTGATATAACGGATGCGTCCAGGGCAGTTGTGCAAAGCTATGAGTATGACTCGTTTGGGATGGTGAAGCCTGCTACGAGCTTCCGAAACAGCTATACTTATACCGGCAGGGAGTGGGATAAGGAGACAGGGCTATACTACTACCGCGCTCGGTACTATGATCCGATGGAGGGGAGGTTCACTGCCAAGGATCCGATCGGCTTTGCTGGTGGGGATATGGTGTTATATGGGTATGTCCAAAATAATCCGGTTAATGAAAAGGACCCTTTCGGGTTAACACCATTGGACCCTGCCACAGGAAAGCCAAATCCAAATCTCAATTGTCATGTTTGTAGTCATGATGATCCTAGAGAAAATCTAAAATGTGCTTTAGGTGCTGGAACAATAGTAGGAGGTGTGGTGGGTGGAGTATTTGTTGCAGGAAGTCCTGAAGCTCAAGCATTTTTGTCTGGTCGAGCATATAGTTCAGGATCAAAAGGCGCAATGCCAATACTAGGAACAGCTATTGCAGAAGCTATAGCTATAGCGAATGAAATGAAAAAGAACAAAGCAGTAAGTGATGAATTTTATAGGCAGGAATATAATTGCCTTTGCCAGTAATAACAAGGTTTACAAAGTAATAATATTGTCATAGCAAAATATTTTGCTAGTTGTAAAATTTGTTTGGAAATATAACTAAACTAAGAAGCCGACTGTCATTGTTTATTACAACTTGTAGATACAACAAATTGCTAATGGATATGCATTAAATGAGCAAAAATGTATTTTCGATTATTTTAATGGCATTGTTCATTAAGGTGCTACTCGTGATAGGCACGGGTTTTATTGCTGTGTTTATATTTAATGTTGAATCAAATAGTGTTATAATTCAATATTTAGATATGGCAACAAGCTGCTTGGTAATCTTCTATCTTAGAAGTAAATATTCGATTAGCTTTTTTGAAAATATCAATGCCACATTAATTGTAAACTATTCACTAGCTGGTATTGTTTGCAGTTTGCTTATATATTATTCTCCAATTTACTTATTAAAAATTAATATAATATCAGAAAATTTTAAATATGCCCTAAATTTAATAGGATACAACAAACTGTTATTTATCTTTGTATTAATATTATTAGGTCCGATAATCGAGGAAATATTATTTAGAGGATATATATTTACAATTGTAAGAGGAAATTATAGTTTTGCTGTTGCAACATTTGTATCGACAGTATTGTTTTTGGTTTCTCACGGGTTGAGTATTGAGCATCTTTATTACGTAGGACTACAAAGCTTAGTATTATGTTTCGTATACGAAAATTCAAAAACAATAATTAGCTGCATAATTGTTCATTCATGTGCAAATCTTATATGGTTCATTCTTTACACTCAATAATTGTAGTACAATTTTAAGATCAGTTACACCTATACTAGCAGGGAGTGGGATAGGGAGACAGGACTCATCTTTGATCGTGGCCGTTATTATGATCCAATGGAAGGACGTTTCATCTCAAAAGACCCGATAGGCTTTGATGGCGGGAATATGGTGTTATATGGGTATGTTAAGTGGACCCTTTGGTCAAGACAATAATGTACCGAGTTTAAGGTGGTAGCTGATCACTAGCAGCTGCCCTGCGCTGCCCAGGTTTTGAGCGTGGTTTTACGCTCAATAAATTTGTCCACTATTCTCGCTCCGCCACCG
>JANXYN010000195.1 GCA_025356035.1 Geobacteraceae bacterium | reverse complement strand
GCTGCCTCGAATCGCTTCAAGAGCAACTTTCGTCTTGTACTGGCTGGTAAAGCTTTTGCGCTTCCGTTCGCTCATTGCCTGCTCCTTTTTATCGCAGGCACCATCTTAAACTATTGTCCTGAAAATGGGGTCCACTATAGTTTACGATTAAGAAATGACACATCTGAGCGATCTTCGGCAGGTTGATTGCAATATTGACTGGAACTTCGAAGTTCAGAACCCGCTGGTCCTTTTCGGCGGCCATCTTAAGCCCTTCCACGCGATGTTGGCCATCAACAACGCTAAAGGGGCCAATTGTTTCAATATCAATCTCGATTGTGTTGTCGGTAGTATTAAACGGGATACTCTTGTGGGTGGCTAGGAAAATACTGGTCGGGAGAAAAGCATCCAATGTTTCCTGACCGGCCGTGATGTAGTCGGCCAACTTTTTTGCTCGGCCCTTGTTTAGTAAACGCTGATAGCCCTTGTCGTTGGTATTTTCCGGGTCCAGAGTTTCGACGCTGTAGAAGCTAGGCATTAAGATGTCGGAAACCTTCAAGGATGTCGCGTAGAGTATCAAAGATCCCTGTTTAACAAGTGCTGCTGGACGTTTAATAACTTTTGGCATTTTTTCGCTCCTTCAACTATTTTGGGTTTTTTAAAATTCAACGGGGCTGAGGCTGACCGGCCAAGTTTTTCCGGGCCGGTCGTGCCGATGGTTATACCTTCGGTGCGGCTTCAAGCTCCTTGGCCTCCCTTCGGGGAGAGTAAGGAGGTTACAGAAATGTCAGAACTATCTAAATTTCAGGGAAAAGAAAGCGGCGATATTTTCGACTTTATTCAATCTTTCCACGGCTGCACTTTCGGTGAAGCGATAGAAATGTCAGTAAAAATTCTGGATCAACAGGAAACTACTCTTCTTCCTCTTCCAAGTACGGCGGAGCATCAAGGATAAGCTCTTTTAGCTCTTTTTGCAGTTCTGGTTTTGATTGCATCATTTCATAGGCTTCTTGAACTGAAAGATGGAAAACTCGGAAACGACCACTGGGGACATAGAAGATATGACAGACTTTTGGCTGATCCTTGTGTGCTACGAATAAAAATTCTTTGTACTCTTTTGTTTCTGGTGGGTTTTCTGTGTCTGAAATTGCTTTGTAAAAAAACTGGAACTTCCCTTGTAAAGTTAGATTCTTAAAGGCGGCAGTTACTTGATGGTGTTGTCCATGACAATGTTCGCAAAAAGTGACCAAATCTTCATCGGGGTACTCCCAGGGCTTACGTCCTGCAATGTACCTTCTGTGGTGGACATTCAAGGATGGTTCGCTCGAATGACAGCAAGTGCATTCCCATTTATCACGTTCCAAAATCTGAAGACGACGCTCTTTCCATTCGGGCTGTTTCAGCAACTCTTCATAGTCCATTTGAGTGTCCTTTTTCTTTGTATAACTCTTATAAGGCCCCTGTCAGTCAATAGGCAAAATGGTGCCTAGCCGATTTTGAGTCGTTTTCTTTGATGAATCTACCTTTGCATCTTATCCGTTCTGACTTTATTTCCAATAACTGGGTCAGGAAAGAATCCTGCACCAAACTCCTATCAAAGCTCACATCGCTGTGGATGTTGCAATCGCGGCGATTGCGAAGGCATTCCCTTCGCGGCTTAGAAACTGTACCGTTCCCTCTGCCGTCCCATTCAAGAAGCGCGCTCATCGCTTGTGCGAGGCACAGTTGATACCGGGTTCAGGCGAGGGGCAGAACACTTTAAAAACGTAAGAATAGATTCATTTATTTAAGGAGCGGGGCAGGGCTCCAATCTCGTTAATCGGGCTCCCTGAGCATCATCAAATCGACCGGTACGCGTTCCAGTTAGTTTCACGGCCATGGTCTTGCTTGCTCATGTGGCTCCAGTTGTACGTTAAGCTGCTCCTGCCCCCTCCAGCTTTACGCCGTCGCCAAAAACTTTTCCCGGTCGAACGGCACATTATTCTTCAGCATGTAGAAGATCGCACGTGCCAGTTTGTGGGCAAGGATCGAAATCGCTTTCCCTTTGCCATGGATCTTGGCCAGCTTCTCCACCAGGGTCTTCGCCGGGGGATTGTGGCGCATGAAGAAAACAGCAGCCTCTGAAAAGGCCCACTTCAAATGAACGTTGCCTATCTTGGAGCCACCGGTTCCCTTTTTCTTCCCTGCAGATTCGTGAGCACATTTCACCAGCCTGCAGTAGGAAGAGAAGTCTTGCACGGTAGGGAAACGATTTATGTCATGGATCTCATAGAGCATCACCAGGCCCAGCACCTTTCCTACGCCGTGGATTGAGCGCAACAGCGAGAGGGTTTGCTTGTTGTGATGCCGGGCCGTTTTCTCGATGTCCGGTTCGAGGACCTTGAGGACATCGTCAAAGGCGTCGATCATGGCAACATCAATTTCGATGATCTTCCTCACTTCCGGATCGTCGAAAAGTTGCGCAACTCCATGGCGGTTCTCTTCAACCCCGAGATCAAAGCCAAGAGGAGCCAGGTTGTATTGGATTACCGTATTCTGGATGTGTGCCATAAGCTCAGCACGCTTTCTGACGAAAAAGTTCCTGCGGCGCAAAAGGTCCCGTGTCGCCCGCATTTCCGGCGGATAGACATACGCTAAAGGAAACATGCCGCCGCGGAGCAGCACAGCGATCTTGTGGGCGTCAATCTTGTCGCTCTTTGCCTTGCCGCCATGGACTGCTTTCATGTAAAGGGCATGACCGAGCACAAACTCGATCTTTTCGCTACGGCAAAGGTCTGCGAGCCAATACCACGCGAACATGCATTCTACACCGACAACCAGGCCCTCCCGGTAAGGGGCCACGATGCGAAGGAAGCTCTCAGGATTACAGCTGATTTCGCGATGGACCAGCACGGTCCCTTCCGAGTCGAGAATGCAGACGTACTTTTTTCGAGCATGAAGATCAATTCCGCAGTAGTGCTTGTGTGTTTTGGTGTAGAATCGCATGAAGGCCCCCTTTGGAGTAATGGTTCTCGCAAAGCCGAGCATACACCAAAAATGTATGCCCAAGGGGGGCCTTATACAGTATCCCGTTATTGAGCGGTTAGAGGTTGGCATCTACCTGTAGATGCATGTATATACAAGTAGATGCTTGCATATATATGTAGATGCCGACTGTGTATATACTGGTAGATGCTTTTTCATGATTCCCCATATTTATGTGGCATCTACATATATATGCTTTTCCAGTGGCGTTCCCACAATATTGCCATACCGCACAAACCAAAGTTGCTTCTCCGGGTTCCACCTTCCGCCCGCAGCCTTGGCCTGTTTACGCAGTCCCATTTCGTAACCTTCGATGCGAAGGGGAACAAGGGTATGGATTGGATTAGGTTGAACATCTCTCTTTGGCAGGGGGAGCATACCACGCAGAGTTAGCGATTCACAATGTAAAACTCTCCGGGGCGGCACATCGAAAAAATGCGGCTTTGCCCACTTGTCCCGAAAAATCCGGCAGTTGCATGAATGACGTCGCATGCCCGGCTCCTGGCTAACTATGATCTCTTGGGGATTTCGCTCAAAAATCCTCAACTTTTACCCCAAGACATGCTAATATGCTGCACCCCTCGATACTGACAAGCAATTGGCCAACCATTCAATGAATCTGTTGAATCTGTGGGAATAAAGCGAACCATTCGCAATAGGAGACAGTCCGATGACATGCAAACAGTGGCTGCGTAGCGTCCCCCTGATCACAGCCCTGGCAGTATCCGCACTGGCCCAGGCGGAACCACCCGTTGCCGCTGCCGGCACTAGCACGGATGCCAGCAGCCACCGGGACATTATCAGCGTCGACCTGGCCGGCAGGCTCAACGCCGACGCGGTCGCCTTCACCGTCGAAGGGAAACGGCGCTGGGCGCTGCAGAGGAGCAGTTTTCCCGATCCCGATGCCTACGCCCAGCTTGGTGGCTATCTGTCCATCAGCCCGGCCACCATAGATACCGCCTTGCACGGCGAATGGCAGCCCCATCCGGCGCTTCGCCTGCGACTTCAGTACGATTTCTACGGGTTTCTCGGCCAGAACGGCAGCCTCCTCTCGTTCCCGTCGGCTGAGTCTCCCTTTGGCCAGGATGCGGTGGATGCGCGGAAGGGGCAGGAGGAGACCACCACCGGCCACCGCTTTCTCTTCCAACCGACCCTGGCGGCCAAGCTTGGTCCGGTTATTTTTCGGAACCGCACGGACCTCGCCTATTACCTCTTCGACGGCAAGGGCCCCTATTTTCTCGACCAGGACAACACAATGCTGTTGAAGGATGGCGACCTGCTGGTGAACGACCGTGCAGAGATCCTGTTCAAGCCTTGGCAGGACGATGCAAACGACCTCTACGCAGGGCCTTTCTACGAGATGGTTTATGGCAGGGGAGCGGACCTGGACAGCCAGCGGGCTGGGTTGGCGCTGGCGTTGGCCCATCATGGCCGGCTCGCCTTTACCGACAGAAGCCGCATCTATCTGCAGGGGGGGCGCTACCTGCACGACCGCAACCGCCAGAGCGAGTTGTTTGCCGTGATCGGCATGGGCTTCGACCTTGACCTTTAAATTCTGGCAGATACGCCGCTGACAAACAGAGGAGGATACTATGAGAATATGGGTAAAAGCATTGCTGCTGGTGATTGGCTGTTCCCTCTCCCTGGGGGGGTGCGTCTCAGTGGGGACCTACAAGCTGAAGCAGGCCGAGGCCAAAAAGCTGGACCAGAGTCTGCAGTCCTTGCAGACTAGCTACAAGGAGCTGCAAGAGAAGCATGATCGGCTTGCCCTGGAGAACGACAAGCTCGCCAGCCAGGTGAAAAAGCAGAGCGGGGAGCTGACCGAGCTCACCAAGGAGAACGAGAAACTCGCCACGGCAATTCGGCCAGAGAACCTGCTGCAGACCCTGGCAGCAAGGTTTGCAGAGCTGCAGAAGCAGGTGGAAGCCCTGCAAAAGAAGAACGCCCAATTGCAGGAAGCCGTCGCAGCTCGTCGCAGTGGTGGGGACGCCGAGCAGTAGTCTCCCGCCGAAGAAAGTCAAGAGAAGCCGGCTGTCAAGGGAACGAAGGAGTAAATAGGCTCACGGTGGCTAATACCACCCCCCTCCCGACCTTCCCCCGCTTGGGGGAGGAGCTTGCCTCCCTCCCCAGGAGGAGGAGGGCTGGGGAGGGGGTTTAAGTTGCAAGCCGGTTCTTTCCTGTGGAAGAACCGGCTTTTTCATTGGGGGTCGCCCGGTAGCTGGCCAATCCTTTCAGTCGTTCCAGATCGAAGATGGTAAAGCGGTTCCCTTCCACCTCCAGGATGCCGTCTTCCTTCAGCTTTCTGAAGGTCCGCGACAGGGTCTCGCTCACCGTCCCGAGCCGGGAGGCCAGTTCCCCCTTTTTCATGTCGAGGTCCAGGTAGGTTTTACCCTGGAAGGTGGTCGATTTTTTGGCGGCGAGTTCCAGCAGGTAGGCGGCGAGGCGGGCGGGGACCTCGGCGAAGGAAAGCTCCTCGATCTGGCGGGCGAAGCGGCGGAGCAGCAGCGACAGGGAGATGATGAGGTTGAGGGAGAACCGCGGGTTCCGCTCGAGGAGTCCCATGAATGCCTCACGGGGGAAAAACAGCGCCTCCCCCTTTTCCATGGCCTTTGCCTCGGCCGGATATTTACCGTCGCCGAAAAATGCCGCTTCGGCGAAGGTCTCCCCGGCGTGGGCGAAGTGCAGGACCTTTTCTTTCCCATCCGGAGATACCTTGCACAGCTTGATTGAGCCTTCCGCCAGCAGGTAAAAGCCGGTGGCCGGCTCCCCGTCGGAAAATAATGATTCTCCCTTGCCAAAGGTCCGTCTGGAGACAATGGCCGCCACCTCTTGCAGATCCTCCAGGGCCAGGCCGGAAAAGAGGAGCGATTGTTTCAGGATTGTTGCGGTGTCCATGGGGGTTCCTTCCGATTGGTGCTGCTGATAAGCGGCAGTATTTTATTCGCGATCTTGCCGGCCTCAGGGCCTGGCCGCTGCCAGATAGCTGGAAATCCGTTCTGCCACCTGGGCCGGCGTCAGGCCGTATCGTTCCGCCAGGATCGTTTCCGGGGCCGACGCGCCAAAGGTGCTGACGCCGAGAAACAGGCCGGTTTCGCCCAACAGTTGGCACCAGAGCTCGCCACGTCCCGCCTCGATGGCTACCAGTGGTCTCCCGGCAGGGATGACCTGGCGCCGGTATGCCATCGGCTGGGCGAGGAAAGTCTCCAGACAGGGGATGGAGATCACGCGGCTGACGATGCCATCGTTGGCCAGGAGTTCCGCGGCCGCCATGGCCAGGGAAACCTCCGAGCCGCTCGCCATGATCACCAGGGCGGGGTGGTCGCCAGCAGACTTTAGCACATATCCCCCCTGTAGGACAAGGGCGGGGTTAAAGGAAGGATCGCGGCTGAGGACGGGGAGCTTCTGTCTGGTCAGGACCAGAGCGGTGGGACCGGTCCGGTGCTGCAGGGCGGCCAGCCAGGCCATGGCGGTCTCCAGGCCGTCAGCCGGCCTTATTACGGAGAGGTTGGGGATCAGGCGGAGCGACGAAAGCTGCTCCACCGGCTGGTGGGTCGGGCCATCCTCGCCGAGCAGGAGCGAGTCGTGGGTGAAGACGTAGATCGACTGGACCCCCATCAAGGCTGCGAGCCGGATGGCGGGTCGGCAATAATCGGAGAAGATCAGAAAGGTGGCGCCAAACGGGATGAAGCAGCCATACAGGGCCATCCCATTCAGCATGGCGGCCATGGCGTGTTCGCGGATGCCAAAGTGAAGGTTGCGGCCGGCAAACGAGCCGGCGGCGATCCCGGTTGATCCCTTGAGCCAGGTATTGGTGGAGGGCTCCAGATCGGCAGCGCCCCCAACTAGAGCCGGGACCTGAGCCGCCACCTGCTGGAGCACCATGCCGGACAGGGTGCGGGTGGCGCCCGCCGTGGTGGCAACTGCCTGGCAGAGTTTATCGGCCAGATCGGCGGGGAGAGTCTTCTGCCACATGTTGTTCCAGAGGTCTGCCAAATCAGGATTGCGCCGACTCCAGGCGGCAAAGCTCCTTTCCCAGTCGTCATAGAGATTGGTCAGTTCGGTGCGGCGCTGATGGCAAAGTGCGCGCACTTCCGCCGGAATATAAAAGGCTTCTGCTGGCCAGCCGAGATTGCGCCGGGTGGCTGCGACCTCATCCGCGCCCAAAGGTGACCCGTGGGCTGCGGCCGAGTCGTGTTTTCCCGGGCTTCCCTGGGCGATGTGGGTCCTGGCGATGATCAGGGATGGGCGCTCCAGCTCGGCCTTGGCCGCGGCAGTTGCTGCGCCGATCTGCTGGAAGTCGTGGCCGTCGATGTGCTGCACCTGCCAGCCATAGGCCTCAAACCGCTTCCCCACATCCTCGGAGAAGGCGAGCTCGGTCTTCCCTTCGATGGTGATCCGGTTGTCGTCATAGAAATAGACCATATTGCCCAGTTTGAGGTGGCCGGCCAACGAGGCCGCCTCGGCGCTGATCCCCTCCATTAGGTCGCCGTCGCTGACGATGGCATAGATGTGGTGGTCGATCGGCTGAAAGGTGCTGTCGTTAAAGCGGGCGGCGGCCATTTTCGCCGCGAGCGCCATCCCCACCCCATTGGCAAAACCCTGGCCGAGGGGCCCGGTCGTTACTTCCACCCCCGGCGTGTGGCCGTATTCCGGGTGTCCCGGAGTTTTGCTCCCCCACTGGCGGAAGTTTTTCAGTTCCTCCAGGGGGAGGTCAAAGCCGAACAGGTGCAACAAGCCATAGAGCAGCATCGAACCATGACCGGCCGAGAGGATGAAGCGGTCTCGGTTGGGCCAGTGGGGGTCGGCGGGGTTGAACTGCAGGTCTTTGTGCCAGAGGGAAAAGGCGTAGTCGGCCGCTCCCATGGGGAGCCCGGGGTGCCCCGATTGAGCTTTTTCCACTGCATCGACTGCTAGCATCCGCAGGGTATCAGCGCCGAGCCGTGCTTCCTGGTCTGTCAATCTGCCGTTTGCCATGGTTGGTCCTTTCGTAACGCAAGGTGAGTTAACTGATTGTAGCAGGCCCAAGGGGGCTTGCAGTAAAATATTTCGCCCAGAACTGCCGTTATCTTTAGCTGCTGGCCAGATGGCATTTGCCATGACCGGCTATTCCGGGTACACTGGTGCAGGGGAGATCCTTAGAATGGCGAATGCGCACGACATAGTAATTCTCGGTTCCGGCTCCACCGCCTTTGCTGCCGCCCTGCGGGCCCAATCGCTCGGAGCAAGCGTGCTCATGATTGAAAAAGGGATGCTGGGGGGGACTTGTATCAACTGGGGATGCATTCCGAGCAAGACTCTCATCCACTCAGCACAATTCTACCAGGAGGCCAGCCTGGGGGCAAGAATCGGCCTCGGCCTGGCGGCGGGACCCATTGATTTTGCCCGGCTCACGGCGCATAAAGACATGGTGGTGCGGGATCTGCGGCGGAGTAAATACCTTGACGTGCTGCGCGACGTGCCGGGGCTCACGCTGCTGCAAGGCACGGCCCGCTTCGTTGCCCCCCACCAGCTGGCGGTTGGCGAAAAAACGATCAGCTGTGAAAAGATCCTGATCGCCACCGGCGGGGTGCCGCGCATTATAAATATTCCCGGTCTGCAGGAGTTAGACTACCTCACCAGCCAGAGCGCCCTGCTGCTCAAGACATTTCCTCCCTCGCTCCTGATCGTTGGCGGCGGGGTGATCGCCCTGGAACTCGGCCAGATGTTTCAACGGCTCGGTACCCAAGTTACTATTATCGAGCACGGCCCGCGGGTCCTCCCCAGTATTGAGGAGGAACCTGCGTTGGCGGTGCAGCAGCTCCTCAGGGAGGAAGGAATAGAAATCGTCCTTGGCGCCGCCATCTGTGGCGTAATGAGGCGGGGGGAGCAAACCGTGGTGGAGGTGGAGGCGGCTGGCGGCCGCCACGAATTTAGCGCCGCCCGGTTGCTCCTCGCGGTCGGCACCGCACCTGCTTCCGCCGGTATCGGCCTGGAGCTGGCGGGAGTGGCGGTGGACGAGCGGGGCTTTGTCAGGGTGGATGAGCAGATGCGCACCACGGTGCCGGGGATCTGGGCGGCTGGCGATGTGATCGGTGGCATGATGATCGCTACGGTCGGTGCCCGGGAAGGGATTGTGGCGGTGGATGACATGCTGAAGCCGGGCTGCGGCTGCCGAATGGAATATCTGTCGGTGCCGATGGCGATCTTCACCGATCCGGAAGTGGCGATGGTCGGTTACGGCGAGGCGGCGGCCCGGGCGGCCGGCTTTCAGGTGGTTACCAACACCATCCCGGCCTCCGCCATTCCAAAAGCGCACGTCACGGGTAGTACCGGTGGCGTGATCAAGATGGTTGCCGATGCCGTCACGGGCCGCCTGCTCGGGGTGCACCTGGCGACCAGCCACGGCGCCGAACTGATCAACGAGGCGGCGCTGGCGGTCCGCTTCAAGCTCACCATTGAGGATCTGGTCAATACCCTCCATGTCTATCCATCCATGGGAGAAGGTCTGCGGCTCTGTGCCCAGGGGTTCAACCGAGATCTCAGCAAGCTCTCCTGCTGCGCGGAATAGTCCTTGTAATTTCCTAACATTTTCCAACTTGATATCTTGTCCCCCTTGGCGTAAAGTACTGCGTCGCTCGCTAGTCGTTTTTCGAAATGACATGACGGCCAATTCGCCCCAGTACCTCGACTGTGAAGTTTGCGTCACCAAATTTCAGGGAAAGGAGCAAGGCATGACTTATTTGGTAAGGAGGGAAGGATATTTTGCGGAAAATCATTATGGTTGCAGCATGCTGCTGCGTTTATTCACTCTGTTACGGCGAGGAGCCGGCAGGGAATGTTCCCGCTGAGGGAGGGACCCCGGTCGTTGTCGCCCAGCAGGCGGCACCGGCTGATGAAGGGCAGAAATGCGATTACCTGACAGAAATCTTCGGCAGCGCCGACGCATGCGGGAAGATGACCTATCATCACCTCAACTACTCGATCCTGGGTGCCCATGACATAAAAATGCAGGCCAGCTTCAAATACCGCCTTGTGGAGAAGAAGAAGCTCTTTCTGACCGTCACGGCCCGGTTGTTCTGGGGCATTTATGAACAATCGAATCCGTTGACCGACATCGAATTCAATCCGGAGTTGTTCTACCGGTTCGACGGCAACAAAGACGGGCTGATCTCCGCCGATGCCGGCTTCTACCATCTCTCGAACGGCCGGGATTCGACCGCCTCGCGCGCCTGGGATCAGCTCTTCGTCAGGTTCAATGCCCATCCGGTCAAGGAGCCTTTTGACCTGTTCTGGGTCACCAATGTATTCGCCACCATCAACAAAAGCGATTATAACGCCGACATTTACCGCTATTCGGGGTTCTGGGACACAAAGCTGCTGGCGCACCAGCTCCTGGGCCGTTCTGGGGAAAACCTCGATTTGGAATTTAAGCTCACCTCCGGGAAAAATGGCGTTCCCTTTGACAGGGGTTCGATTCAGCTCGGTGCCAAGTACAAGGTTCCCGGCGGCCTCAACCCCTACCTGTATGCCGAGTATTTCAAGGGTTACGCGGAAACGATCCTGGATTATAATAAGCGGTCTGAAGAGTTGCGGGCCGGGATCGCTTTTTATTACTAGCAGCGGCAGGGGAGATGGCTGGCACCTTGTAACCCCCATCTTCCGCCAAAGGTCAGGAGCCGATGGGGAATTCAGCGGCAACGGGAGCACGCGATTCGGACCTGGCGCGCCGTCTGCACCGGGCGTTGACTGCTGGGCGGGAGGAACTCTTCCAAGTGCTGGAAGATCCCTCCCCAGAGGTGCTGCGCACTGCCCTGAAAAACCCCCTGTTGGATGAAGGGCACCTGCTGGACTTGCTGAAGAGGCATAATCTGGCAGAGGAACTGCTGAAAGCGGTATACCAGCTGGAGCGATTTAAACAGATAGAGCTGCGGCAGCAGTGCCATCACGATCGGCGCAGAAGTGCCGGGGTTATACGCCAGCGCCACCTGCAAACGATGACTCTGTTTAAATCGCTCCAGCTGGTATACCGCTTTCAGCAGTTCCTCTGCCAGATTATGCCTCTTCAGCAAGTCCAG
>JANXYN010000034.1 GCA_025356035.1 Geobacteraceae bacterium | reverse complement strand
TTGAGCCTGACAAAGGCAAGACCCATGTTCTGGCCCCGACCGGCAAAGCTGAAGCCGGCTACGGTAATGACCCCTTCCACTGTTTTGGACTCTTTCTCCAGGAAATGCTGCTCCAGCTGGCGAATGACCTGGATGGTTCGCTCCTGGGTGGCACCGGCCGGCAACTGGACCTGGCAGATGATAAACCCCTGGTCCTCATCCGGCAGGAAAGAGGTGGGTAGATGCAGGAAGAACCAGGCCATGACGGCCACGATGACGCCGTAAACCACCAGGTAGCGCACCGGCTTGCCGAAGGATCGTCCGACGATCCCTTCATAATTTGACCGACAAAATTCGAACAGCCGGTTGAACCAGCGGAAGAATTGGCAGAACCAGCCGCACTCCCCGGGCGTGTGCCCTTTTTCGATCGGTTTGAGAAGGGTGGAACAGAGTGCCGGAGTCAGGATCATCGCCACGAATACCGACAGGATCATGGCCGAGATGATGGTAATGGAGAACTGGCGGTAGATAACGCCGGTGGAACCGGGGAAAAAGGCCATCGGGAGAAAGACCGCCGTCAGCACGGTGGCGATACCCCAGAGGGCACTGGTAATCTGCCCCATGGATTTGATGGTGGCGTCATGGGGCGACAGCCCCTCCTCGGACATGATCCGCTCCACGTTCTCCACGACCACGATGGCGTCATCCACCAAAAGGCCAATAACGATGACCAGGGCGAACATGGTCAGGGTGTTGATGGAAAATCCGCAGGCCGCCAGCACACCCATAGTGCCGAGGAGCACCACCGGCACTGCGATGGTGGGGATCAGTGTGGCGCGGATATTCTGCAGAAAGAGGAACATGATGATGAAGACCAGGAAGACCGCCTCGATCAGGGTATGTACCACCTCTTCGATGGAGATCTTGACGAAGGGGGTGGTGTCGTAGGGATAGACCACCTTCATGCCGGGAGGGAAATATTTCTCCAGCTCCGCCATCTTGGCCTTGACCCGGTTGCCGGTTTCCAGCGCGTTGGCGCCGGCCGCCAAGCGGATCGCCATCCCACCCAACGGTTTGCCGTTGTAGTACGATTGGATCTCGTAGTTCTCGGTGCCGATCTTGCTCTCGGCCACATCCCTGAGCTTGACCGTCGAACCGTCGCTGTTGGTGCGCAGGATGATGGCATCAAACTGCTCCGGTGATTGCAATAGAGACCGGGCGTTGATGGTGGCATTGAGCTGCTGACCCTTATTGGCGGGGACCGCGCCGAACTGTCCGGCCGATATCTGGACGTTCTGGGACTGCAACGCCGCAATGACGTCGTTGGTGGTCATGTGGTAGTTGTTCAGCTTGGCCGGGTTCAGCCAGATCCGCATGGCGTTCTGGGTGCCGAACAACAGCAGTTCGCCAACACCCTCCAGCCGGCTGACGATGTCCTGGAGGTTGGAGACCATATAATCGGTCAGCTCATTGCGATCCATGGAGCCGTCTTCCGACACCAAGCCGACGATCAACAGGAAGTTCCGGGTGGACTTGACTACCTGAATCCCCGAGCGCTGGACAATCTGGGGGAGAAGCGGCACGGCCAGTTGCAGCTTGTTCTGCACCTGCACCTGGGCGATGTTCGGATCGGTGCCGGCCTTGAAGGTTAGGGTGATGGAGACCGCCCCGGCCGAGTCGCTGGTGGAGGACATATAGATCAGGTTGTCGATGCCGTTGAGCTTCTGCTCGATGACCTGGGTGACCGTGTCCTGCACCGTCTGAGCCGAGGCGCCCGGATAGACCGCATTGATGGCGATCTGCGGCGGCGCGATGGGTGGATACTGGGAAACCGGCAGCTTCTTGATCGACAGCAGGCCGACCAGCATGACCATGATGGCAATGACCCAGGCGAAGATGGGGCGGTTGATGAAAAAACGAGGCATGGAGCGGCTCCTTTATTTTTTAACTGCTGCTGGTTGCGGAGCACCAGCGGGAGCTGCGGTTGGCTCACTCCTGAACGGCACGGCCTTGACCGGTGTGCCCGGTCGAGCTCTCTGGATACCTTCCACGATGACACGATCCCCCGCTTTAAGCCCTTCGCTGACCAGCCAGTTTTCGCCAACGGTCCGGTCCACCTTGATAATCCGAGGCTCCACCTTCTCTTCGGCCCCGACCAGCATGACCATGGCATCACCTTTTGGGTTGCGGGTTACCCCCCGCTGTGGCACCAGGATTGCAATTTCTTTTACCCCCACTTCGAGAGTGGCGCGGACAAACATCCCTGGCAACAGGATCTGTTTGGGATTGGGGAAGAGCGTGCGCAGGATGACGGAGCCGGTACTCGGGTCAACCGTCACTTCGGAGAATTTCAGTGTCCCAGGTAGTGAGTAAGGGGTGCCATCTTCCAGCAAGAGCTTGACCCTCGGCTGGCTGGCGCTGTTCTTCCGGATCTCTCCGCTGGAAAGGTCCCGCTTGAGGCGGAGCATCTCGGCGCTGGATTGGGTCACATCCACATATATATAATCGAGCTGCTGAATCGTGGCGAGGGGCGACGCCTGGCTGGCCGTCACCAAAGCTCCGGTGGTTACAGACGATCTGCTGATACGACCGGAAATCGGCGCGGTGACGCGGGTGTAGGCAAGATTGATGCGGGCAGTCTCTACCGTCGCTCGGGCTCCCTCCACATCGGCCTCCGCCAGTTTAAGCGCTCCAGCGGCATCATCATACTCCTGCTGGCTGACAGCCTTGATCTTCACCAGATCTTCGAAGCGTTGGGCCTTCAGTCGGGCCGGGATGATATTGGCTTCAGCCCTGGCTTGGGCTGCTTTGGCGTTGGCGAAGGCCGACTGGTAACTGGCGGGATCGATCTCGTAAAGGACCTCCCCCGCATTCACATCAGAACCTTCGACAAACAGGCGTTTCAGTATTATCCCACCCACTTGCGGCCGCACTTCGGCAACCTGATGGGCAGAAGTCCGGCCCGACAGCTCTGTGGTCAGCAGCACACGTTGCGGTTCAACCACCACCACTCCCACTTCTGGCGGACCGCTTGGCGGCGGGCCAGCGGTCTTTTTCCCGCATCCGTTCAGCATAATGCCCATCACCAGCATTCCCACTGTGGCGATCAGCTTGGTTTTGTACGTGGCTTGCATAGACACCCCTATTAATCTGCAGAAATTGCCAGCCTTAGCGGCCGGACATCTTTGGTTGAAATGTAGCCTGCCCCTTGTGGTCGGCTACTTGTCTTTAATCGTGAGAGCGCAAATGGCCGTCAGCGCCCAGACCGCTGTAATTATAGTGATAAATATGGTCACCGGGTTATCCTTTGCAGCGGTTTCAACAGCCTGGCGCTGCCAGCCACACAGTGGGGAATGAATGTTCATTTCATACGATAACCAAAAGCATCGGCAGAGTCGCTCCCCTGCCTATCTCCTGACCCCGTCCCAACAGGCCTCGATGGTCCAGACAATCAGGACTTCGTCCAGGGCAATGAAGCCGAGGATATGGTCCCGTGCCACGGCCAGGAGGGGACCGAAGGCCAGGGCGAAGAGGATGACCAGTGGCAGATCCTTCATCACCTGCTGGGAAACCCCGTCTTCGAAGAGATCACGGAAAATATTGCAACCTTCCTGCTTTCCCAGGATTTTGTCCCTGCGATAATCCACGCCGTAGGGGGAGTTGTGGAATTGCTCCAGATAGCGGAATTCAAGGGGGTTTTCGATGAAGTACTTGAGTAGCGACGTGCCAAGATGGAGAAACCGCACCCTGATCGGCATCTCCTTCGAATACCCTTTCCCGACAGCTGCGGTCATCTTCTCTTCAAGCTCCCGGTGCAACTCGGCAATGAGCACGTCCTTATTCTCGAAGTAACGATAGATCGTTCCGGCCCCCACCCCCGCCCTGTCGGCAATCATGGCCATGGGAGCTCCATGGAAGCCTTGCTCGGCTATGAGTTCCAGGGCTGCCCGTACTATTTCATCACGCTTATCTGGTTTTGCCATGGTGCCCCACTAAAATAGGAATGAACGTTCATTCTTTTTTATAGTATTTCCGCCACCCCGTCAAGAATTTATTTCTGCGCTTTACCTGAAGGAGAGATCTCGATCTTCCCGACTGAATACGACACGGGAGAGCTCCTTGCCTTTAACGGTTGCCCCGTGCTACAACATTACCATGCTTCTTCCCCATCCTTTATACCCCGGCAAACTGATCCGCCGCTACCAGCGATTCCTCGCGGACGTGGAACTGGCGGACGGCACGGTGGTCACCGCCCACTGTCCCAACACCGGGAGCATGCGGGGGTGTAACCTGCCGGGGAGCCCGGTATTTCTCTCCCGCAGCGACAATCCAGCCAGAAAATACCAGTATACCTGGGAATTGGTCCAGGCGGACGGCTGCTGGGTCGGGCTCAACACCATCCTACCGAACCGCCTGGTGCGGGAGGGAATTGAAAACGGCTTGGTCGGTGAACTGACAGGCTACCCTTTGATCCGGCCGGAGGTAAAATACGGGGAAAACAGCCGTATCGACCTGCTCCTCGAAGGACCGGCCGGCCGCTGCTACGTGGAAGTGAAAAACGTCACGCTGGTGGAAGGTGGAACTGCCCTATTTCCCGACGCAGTAACGGAGCGGGGGCAGAAGCATCTGCGGGAGCTGATGGAGGTGGTGCGAAACGGGCACAGGGGGGTAATCTTCTTCGTGGTCCAGCGTGCTGACGGCACCGCCGTCGCCCCGGCCGATTCCATAGATCCTGTCTATGGAAGGCTGCTGCGGCAGGCGGTGCAAAGTGGGGTGGAGGCCCTCGCCTACCAGGCGCTGGTCACGCCCCTGGAGATCCGCCTCGATCACCGGCTGCCGGTGCGACTCGCTTGATTTCTTTTGCTAAAGCATTTCCGCCTCTTCCACCCGGTTGCGCCCCCCCTGTTTGGCCCGGTACAGCGCCTTATCCGCATTGGCGATCAGCATTTTCGAACTCTTTTCCAGGTCCGGGCTGATGGTAGCCACCCCCAGGCTGATGGTGAGATAATCACCGATTGCAGATTGCTCATGGCGGATGCCGAGTCCGGCCACTTTGGCACACATCCCCTCCGCCACCGCTGCCGCGCCAATCAGGCCGGTTTCGGGGAGCAGCACGATAAAT
The DNA here is from genome assembly GCA_025356035.1 of Geobacteraceae bacterium. Lineage (GTDB taxonomy): Bacteria > Desulfobacterota > Desulfuromonadia > Geobacterales > Geobacteraceae > JANXYN01. The sequence continues at coordinate 766 of JANXYN010000034.1, read as the reverse complement.
TCCTCCCCTCCATAACGGCCGAGAAGGTCGGCCGGCCGCCGCTTCAACCCCTGCAAGCACATGGCAACCTCCCTGAGACAATCATCGCCGGCCAGATGGCCATAGGTGTCATTGAACGCCTTGAAAAAGTCGATATCAATCATGATCGCGGAAAGCTGGGTCCCCTCCCGTACCGCCCGTTTCCACTCCTTTGCCAGGTACTCGTCCAGATAGCGGCGGTTGGCAACGCCGGTGAGACTGTCAAGGGAAGAGAGCAGATGCAGTTTTCGATTGACCTCTTCCAGCTTTTCGGTCAGTTCCAGCAACTCCTTTTCCCTCGCCTTGCGCCGATCCATCTCCTGCTTCAGCAGCATGGCGGAGCGGACCCGGGCCAGCAGCTCCCTCTTGTTTGCGGGTTTCGTCAGGTAATCGGTGGCACCGGCAGCAAAAGCGGCCTCCAGGTGCTCATGCTCCTCCATCCCGGTCACAATGATTATCGGGATGTCCCGGAGGTCCTCGTGCGACTTCAGCTGCCGACAGGCCGCGATGCCATCAATTTCAGGCATCATGATGTCCATCAGGATCAGGTCTATCGGGCCAGCAGCTCCGGCGGCGCCATCAATACCGAGCAGTCTGTAAGCTTCCTGTATAGTGGACCCCAATTTCAGGACAATAGTTTAAGATGGTGCCTGCGATAAAAAGGAGCAGGCAATGAGCGAACGGAAGCGCAAAAGCTTTACCAGCCAGTACAAGACGAAAGTTGCTCTTGAAGCGATTCGAGGCAGCA
>JANXYN010000124.1 GCA_025356035.1 Geobacteraceae bacterium | reverse complement strand
GATTGGTATACTCGAACAGCATCTTGTCCGTGACCCGGATCCCTTTCTTTGCCAGCAGCGCCTTGAGTACCGAAATTTGTTCCTGTATGCGTTGCTGATAGGACGGGAGGGCATCAATAAAGCTGTTGAGGGAGGTGCCTACAAGACCGCCGACGATCAGCAGAACGGTGATCATGCCTGTCACCACGAGCAGCACCGCGACAACCGAGGGAATCCGTTGTCGCTCAAGCCATGTTACCGGCGGTGTCCCGAGCATAGCGAGGAAAACCGCGACCAGGAACGACACCAGGACTGACTGAGCCTGATTGATCCCCCCGATGATGATCACGAGCGCAGCCGCGATGACAAGGAAACGGATTCCCCGCTGATAATTATTCTGTTCAGTCATGAACTAATCCTTCTTCGATCATTGTGTTTGTTTCTTTCTTGGCCCAATGATTATCGGCTGTTGCCTCTATCTTTGCGAGACGGGAGTAATTTTCAGGTAGACTACGTGGCTCCAATGAATGCGGGGGAACCCTCAATGCGCTCGGCCCCGTCTGTGCTGACCTGTTTTGGCTAACTTTATTTGGCAACTTCTCCGGTTTTTTGTCGTGCAGTAATGATTCGCGACCGCAAGTAACTATTTACCAAGAGAGGGACCTTCACTGCTGACCTCAACGTTGGCCAGCCCTTGAATACAAAGAACACAGCCAGGAACAGACACATACCTACGCTCAGGCCTACCGACACGAAGGAAAGCAGAAACGCCACAAGATACAGCAGCGGCCCGAATCGGTATTGCCTGGTGATCTGCCGAATTTCCCTGTCGTCCACGTTCTGCGCAAGAAGCCTTCCGTTCTTTGACGCGTGATACCACAAGCCTTTGAACGCAAATGCAATCGCGATGTAGGTACCGGCAAAGACCGCTCCCGCAATCTTGGCTTCGGGTTTTAGGAGATATTCCGCCAGCAGGGAGGTCGGAAAGGGCATGAACGTAATGAACAGAAGCAATAAGCCGTTCCAGTACAGGAAAGCATGATCGGTTCTCTGGATAAAACTGAAGATCCGGTGATGGTTTACCCACTTGGTAAGGATTGTAATGAAGCTTGTCACGAAGGCAAGGTAATGGGGCCACATTTTAAGCAAAGTTGAGCCGAGGCCGGCACCTGCTCCAAGTTCGTAAGCCTTCGGCACCTCGATTCCGAGAACCAGCAGCGTTATGGCAATGGCGAAAACGCCATCGCTGAACGCCTCAATTCGCACGGTTTCGTTTCGTTCGAACGTCGCCGGCCTATTCATGGTATTTTTGCGCGTCAATCCTTTCGTCTTGGCAACGATATCCGCGGTATCCTTTTGAAGTCGTTGCTTTCTCACTGGTCCTCGCATCCCTGTTGTCGGTATATTCCGCTTCCCTGTGCGATCAGCCACAATCTTTCCTGCCTCAGACCGACATGGCCCATCTGCTACTTCAATCACGCTTTGCCAAGGCTATTTTCCCTTGAATTCTTCCTCGATTTTCTTCCCAGCCTTATCGAGCTGCTGTCCGCCTTTTTCTACCGTATCATCGACTTTCTTACCGGCACGCTCTGCCGGTCCCTCTTGTTTCATGCAACCGGATAGACCCACATACAGGACAATCATTGTCAACACTGCGATGATACTCTTGCTGATTTCCATCATAGCTATCTCCTTTTGCTCCAGGCATTTATTCACTCAAAGTTAAATCAGGAATCATCAGAGCAGCGCTGCTTTTATTGCCTCCGGCCCTACAGTGGATGCAATGGTGTTGAACCTGATGTCCGGCTCTGCACGGAGCAGCCTCATTGCCCCGTTCAGAATACCAAAAGGGTCGGACCGCAGATGGTTATCCAGGTCCTCTCTGGTCTTCCACTCCTCCTCAAAGAACAAGATGCAATCGTCTTCCACATCCACGTAACAGTTACAGCTAATGCAGCCACGCTCACGCCGGATCGGGCCAAGTATCGCTGTTGCCGTTTGCAGGACTTCCTTCCGTTTTTCAATAGGCACCGTCATCTTAATGGTGGTTTCAATCATGGATGATCTCCTTGAAATGTGAAGCGATTGATGGCGCAGAGGACCTTCGTGGAATCATTCAGCGACCCGTGCATAGAACAACGACGGCTGGAGGGAATTCCCCGTTTATGGTCCTCGCCCATGCCTCACGCCCCATCGACTATATAATTTTTCTCCCTTGAATGACCCGGATCAACACGACAACAATCGCGATCACCAGCAAAATATGGATAAAGCCTCCTATCGTATAGCCACTGACCAACCCCAGCAGCCAGAGCAGCATAAGTACTACAAAGATTGTCCACAACATTAAATCCTCCTGTCGGATCGCTCCGGGATGGTTATGGAAGAGCTACCTTCCTATTTCACGACAACTTCAAAAAGAACCCGCATGTTCGCCTTTGCTTCCTTGGTGTTAATGTTGCCAGGGGATACTTCATACAATGCCGGCTTTGTCCTGCCATAGCCGATTACAGCTATTCTCCCCGGCGCAATACCTTTCTCGATCAGATAGTTCCTGACAGCAGCCGCTCTTCTTTCGCTTAGTTTCTGATTGCTGTCTTCCGAGCCTTGAGCGGAGGTATATCCCGCCATACGGACCTTCATTTTGGGATTTTCTTTAAGAACCTTGACTTCCTTATCGAGCAACAACTTCGCTTCATCGGTAAGTGTCGACTGATTATAATCGAAATGTGTGTCCCCGAAGGCAACTACCTGCTCGTCGTCTTTCTGGTCTAGCACAAGCATCATGACCTTCAACTCGGAGAGATTCTTTTCGGATATTTCCATTTTTGGGCTATGCCTGAATAACATAACTAAAAGTATCACCAGAATGACACTTAATATTCCTGCAATAGCAAAAAGAGTTTTTTGCATCGATTTCCTGTGCTTTAACCCGGTTTGTATTGCCAATCCTCTTTCTGCTTCAAGCCAATCGACAAATTCATCACCATTTTTAAAGCCGTGTTTCTCGTAGAGCTCATACGCCTTGTCTCTTATTTGCTTATTCTCTTCATTCAACTTTTTCTGTATCATTTTGTCCCCTCCTCTTAAATTTAATACTGCAGACCTTTACCGCCGGCGCCGGTCCACCCGAAGGGGCCCGGCGCTGGCGCTGAATAGATAAACAGTGCACATTCTTTAACACTGATTTACCCGGTAACAGGACCTGCGCGCAACTAGCCGTTGGTCATCCGGTTCTTTACACCCTTCACACCATTTACGTCGGTAACGAGTTTGGTCACCAGATCCTTTTCGGCTGCATTCCTGGCCTTGCCCCCCAAAGTTACCACGCCGCGCTTCGTGGCGACGGTGGTGTTGAGGGTGCTGGTCGAACGATGGAGCAGCAGCGCCATCTTGACCTGGGCGGTGATGGATGCGTCATCAATCTTTTCGCCTACCGTTTGCGCCTTTTTTGAGATCTTCGACACGGTCATCTCATTATTGACGTCTTTGACCCCTTCGACGTCCTTGGTGTATTCGGTCGTCAGATCCTTTTGTGCCTGACTGGCAGCTTCGCCTCGCAGGGTCACAATGCTGTCTTTGACGTCAACCTCTGGCTTGACAGTGCTCAAACTCCGATGGAACAAGAGCGTGACTTTCACTTTGTCCCGGAGCCATGCATCAGAGTTTGCGGTGGGGGGCGCGCCGATGACTTCCAGCCTGTTGTCCACGCTTTTGACCCCGGGCAGACCCGCCACGGTCTCCTGGGCCAATGGTTTATGGTATTCCTCGGCGACGATCCCGGTCAAGGTGACGACGCCGTCCTTGGACACTATTTTGATATCATCATCCTTGAGGTAGGTCTTGAACACATGGGACTTCCTGGCAGATGATTCGATGCGATCATCCATCTTGGACGCGTGCACCGGCACGCTGACCACCAACAGAGCCACCGCGGCTACCATCAGGGCCGCTGAATATATTGCTTTCATAGAACGTTCTCCTTTTATTGTCGTTACCGTTGTGTTTTTGATCAAATAACTCCGAAGACCCCATGCTTTTCAAGGTAGGGGCGGCCATGCGTGGCCGCCCCTTGGTGCCATTGCCACCAGGGCAACTACCTGGGGTTGCCCCTAATTCCCCAGGACCTTCTTGACCTGACCGAACTTTTCTTGCACCTTGCCGGCTATCTTTTCAAGGGTACCTTCAGCCTCTAACTTTGGATTATCGCTCAGTTTACCGGCGGCCTCCTTGACCTCACCCTTTATTTTGTGAAACTTGCCTTCCACCTGGTCCTGTGTGCTCGATTTCATGGTATTCATCCTGTCAGATATTGGTTTGGCTGCGGTCACACCGGCCCAGTTACTTGCCGTTGCCGCCCTTACGGCCCGGATTCCCGGGGGTCCCGCCCAGCTCGTCATTCGACCGGCTCGAGTCACCCTGGTTCGAGTTGCCTGGATCGCAATTCTCGGTTCCGTTGCCCACACCCTGGTTGCAGCGGCTCCCTGCCGGCTGGCTCGTCTGCCCGCAGCCGGTGACAGTTGCGCCAGTCATCGTTACCGCGGCTTGTGCCAAGGCATCCCCATTAAAGGTACCGCGTGTGATGGTGATGGCTTTACCCGCGAGAATAGTTCCCTGGAACGCAGAATCCGTCATGGTTGCCGCCTCGGCGACCCACCAGTATACGTTGCACGGCGATCCGCCTTCCATAACCACTGAGAAGTTGGTGCCTGTCAGGGCGCCGGTCCCGCTGGTCCCGATCTTGAAAATCCAGATCCCGTTCGCGGGCCCGCTGAGGGTCAACACGCCCCCAGTCGTAGTCGACGCCGCGTCGACACAGTAGACCCCGGGCTGATTGAGCGTCACGCCCCCCAGGTCGCCCGACAAAGTATAGTCGCATGGCTTGAGCGCCAGCGCATTGTACGCGCTGAGGAAGTCAATGTAAGACTGCTTGGCGACCAGGTCAGCCGCATGCACCGTCCCGTTGATCGTGCAGTTAGTCTGAGTGATTGCGGTGCCGGGCCAGACGCCCACGTCTCCGGTGACGGTGGAATCAGTACAGGTCACCGCTGTACCGGCCAGGACCGCAAAACTTCCCGCCGCGCCCAAAGCCGGCGAGGTTTGAGCAAATGCAGCATGGAACAGGGTCGCGGTAAGAAGTGCGGCAAACAAGGCAATGACAGTGAGTCTTGCCGTAGATCTGCGGTGAGTATTGTTTCGAACAATTTGATGATTCTTCATTCGGGTGTTCCTCCTTAATGCCAAGGGTAATACAGCTCTCAACAGCCGGTTGGTTGCGATTCAATCTCATAGTTTTCAGAATCCATTATTCCGGGCTTGGTTGTTTGGATAAAAGGGCCGGATCAACGATGAACGCCTTTCCGGCCCCTTGACCTCCTGTATCTATTTCACGATGATCTCGAAAAGCACCCTCTGGTTGGCCTTTGCGGCTTCTGAGTATATGTTTTCCGGGACCGGTTCATACTCTGCCGGTCTCGTCTCACCGTAGCCGATTTTGGTGAGCCTGTTTGGTGCAACACCTTCTTTTATGAGGTAATCCCTGACAGCGGCTGCTCTTTTTTCGCTCAGCTTCTGGTTATACTCGTGGGTGCCGGCGGCGGAAGTATACCCTGCAATCCGGATTTTCATTTTCGGGTTCTCTATCAGAATTTTGGCATTATAGTTCAGGATTGTCTTGCCATCTTCGGTAAGCGCTGCACTATCGAAGGCAAAATGCGAATCCTCGAGCGAGATCAGCACCACCGGGCACATCTTCGGCGACGAAACGGTGGTGAAGCTCCAGACATAGTTTTTTGCCAAGGCATTGCCTGCCAGGTCCTTGACCCCGGCTGCGCTCGTTGCCGTATAGGTAATGCCTTTTTCGAGGACGGTTGCCGGCTTAAAGGTGGCGGTTCTGCCGGCGTAGGTCACCGTGCCGGGAACAGGCGTTGTCCCACGCTTTACGCTAAAGGTTGAGGTGGTGATCATTGAACGGTTCATCTCCTCGCTGAAGGTTGCGGTGATATTCCTGTCGACTGCCACACCGGTGACGTCATCAGTAGGGGTAACGCAAACCACGGTAGGTGCGGTTGTATCTGCAGCCGGCGGTATGACCGCGACCGCTTTCTTCTCTGCGCCGAGCAGGAAGTTCAGGCCGACCGTGTATTCCAAATTGGTTCGGGTATCGCCGCTTTGCTTGAACAGCGCCTGCTTGACGTCGCCCCGCAGTGCCACCGTGTCGGCGAGAAAATACTTGACCCCGACGCCATAGTTGATCAAGCCGTAACCGTGGTCAGCCATGCCGTTTGATGAGTTCATTGTTTGCGTGCCGCCGACTCCTGCCGAAACGAACGGGACAAAGTTACCATCCGCGTTGAAATGGTAGAGAGCGTCGATTCCGTAACGAAAAAACCTGACGTCCCGGTCTTGATATTTCATGAACTCGATCTCGGTGAGGCTGTAGCCGATCATACCCTCCACCGCCAGGTTTTTGGTGAAGTTGTAGCCGGCACGAAGGCCATAGTAGGAGCGCAGGTCTAGATTCTGGGCGCCGTCAAACTGATAGAAGCCGGTAAAGGGGTCCAGGGTGAAAGTCTCGCCCTGGTTCCCGGCAAATCCCGGGGCGGCAAGGTTGACCAAGAACAACCCGATCAGGAAAATCATCAACTTTTTTCTCATTTTGGTGCCTCCTTTTAATTGAATGTCTTTTTTAGACCAACACAATCCGGTTTGTCCGGATCCATGTACATAAGTGGTGGGGTGACGGTACCGGCGTCCAGCCGGAAGAAACTAAGGGGACAGACAGAATCTTTGGTGCCTGTCCCCCTTTCACTCTTCTACTGTTTCATGCCTTCTTACTGGCAGGAAACAGGTGCATTCACATTACCCGGCACGGAAACGACGTTAGCGTCAAATACAAACTGACCATCTGCAAACGCCCCTGCGAGCAATCTGCCACAGGACGTTGCGCCGGTGTTCATCGTGACACTTTCAGATGCCAGTATGTTGCCCTGGAATTCAGAGTACAATCCAAGCGTCGCGGAAGTGGCGACCTGCCACCAGACGTTTGAAGCCTTGGCGCCATTGATCAGGAGGATACGGGTGTGTGGCCCGGGTGGAACGGCGCCATCTGCAGTTTTGAGTGTACTCGACGACTGGAAGATGAAGCTGGCATTCGGGTCGCCCTGGGCGTCGAGCGTGATGTCACCCGTTATAACGATCTCCGTGAGGGACTGATAGACGCCTGGATAAAACAAGTTATCCCCGGCCACGAGCGCGCTCCCGGTCACGGCTCCTAAGGTACTGCCAGCCGGCAGATCGGTGGCCCCATCCAGTGAACCAGCGGCTGGAGGTCCGGCCGAAGGAGTGATGCTGAGAAACGCCGCGAGCAGGTCGGCCTTAACATTGCCTGAAGTAACCCCTGCATCTGGGAATAAGGGACTGATTACCGTCCCGCTGATTAATGGAGTGGAACCGTTGCTTCCGCAAAGACCGAAAGTTCCATCAGGAAGAATGTCCACGGCATTACAGGTAATATTCGGATCCAGCACCGCATCCCCGTTGATCTTGGTCAGAGGGAGGGTTGTGGTGTTGGTTACCCCGGCGGTAGCCGCGATCCCGAATGTTGCGGCCAAGCCAAGGTTCACTGACGGTGCGCATGCCGATGCACCTGCCGTAAAGCTCCAGACTTTGTTAACTGCCAGTGCTGCGCCTGCCAGGTCCGTGGCCGCGGTCGTGATCGTGGCAGTATAGTTGGTACCTGCTATGAGACTGGCTGTTGGTGTAAAGGTCGCGATCATGGTAGTCGAAACATAGGCGACAGTTCCTGGTACCGGGCTTCCGGCTATTGTTTCCTTCACCGTGAAGGTTCCTGGCGCGGTGATTGTCGAAGCGAGCATCGCCTTGCTGAAGGTAGCGTTGATTGTCTTGTCAATACAGACACCCGTGGCAATATCAACTGGGCTTACAAGAGTCACAGCGGGCGTGCCGGCAGCGCTGGCCCCCGGAGCTACCGTTCCATGATCACCGTCGCATCCGGCCGTAACACCGACCAGGAGCAATGCCATAAGCAACATCATCTTACTAAAAGTCTTTGAATGGATTGTGTCTGTGCGCATAGGTGTAACCTCCTTTTTTCAAAAGTTGCAAAGCATCTATCATTCGGGCCCTTGGGGGGTGAGTCTCCGGGGAGACTCACCCCTTTCCATCCCAAAAAATTTCCACAGAATTTCGATACACTACCTGCGTTCAGACTACCTAAGGGGCAGGTTGGACAACCGCGTTGGCATCAAGACTGACCGCGGTCTGCGCCAACAGTCTGCCATTCGCGGTGGCGCCGGTCTTCAGGGTGATCGCTGTTTGAACCAGCGCGATTCCCTCAAAGTGCGCGGTCGTTCCAATGTCCACAATCCCGAAGACCTGCCAGAAGATGTTCTTGGCTTGTGCGCCACCGGCCAGCGTAATCTTCGTACCGGAGCTCATAACGAGATCTTGCGCTATCTCGAAAATCCAGACATCGTTTGGGCCACCCTTGAGCGTGATATCCGTCGGGATTAACACACCGGTGCTCCATTTATAGGTGGCAGGGGGAAGAGTCATCCCGCCAATGTTGCCGGTGCCCAGTTCGGTGTAATCGGCTGCGCGTCCGGCGGCGTCGGTGTAGGCAGTCATCATGTCACTAACAGCCGTGGTCAGATTCGAAGGGGTTGGGCTGTCATAGTCAGCTGCGAATACCTGCCCGGTCACTATGGGTGATGTCGAAAAGGTAGTCGGCGGAGCTGTCAAGGTGAATCCAGTAATAAAACTCGCGGCGGCTGGACTTAAGCCAAGATTGCCAGTTACTGCAGTGACTCCAGTGGTTGAGATTGCCGATTTTGCCAGAATCACATACGTGCCGGCCGTCCCAAGATTTACTGGCGCGGGGCCAACACCTTGGCCACCTACGCCCGCGCCTGCGCCTGGGGCTATTGGGGATCCCGGGCCAGCGGCTGGGGTTGCTCCTCCTCCTCCACCATCTCCTCCGCATCCGGTCAAAGAAACGACCAGGAGTAATGCCATAAACCACATCTTGTTATTAAATTTGTTACGCATGTGTTCTCTCCCCTTTTAAATGTGTTGCAAACCTGATGGCTTGTACTGGAGGAGTTTACAACTAGCATGCCAGAGGAAAACTGCAGACGGCACAGCGCCAATGCATTGATTTTGCGAGATAAAATGGAAAGGGAGATCCAGGGAAGAAGAAAAAACCGCCAAGGTTGGCCGTCGTATTTAACAGAGCCGTCACATATGGCGGGGTGTGAAAAAGAAAATGGGGAGCCCGGGACGCTTTCGGTTTGGACAAGACCGCCCCGGTTTCCCTGGCTTTAGCGACATATACCGCCGAAATTCCCGCGTCCCTCAATTTCGCTGCCGAATTACCTTTGGGACATTTAAGATAAATGCTGGTATAACTAAGTATATGAAAAAGCAACTGCAACCGGCAAACAGCGGGAATAAGCGAGTCAACTCTCCCCCCAAAGACACCCCGTCGCGGCAAGAGAGCCTCCTTTTCCCGATTGTCGGCATCGGTGCCTCCGCCGGCGGACTGGAGGCGCTGGAGCAATTCCTGCGGCAGGTTCCTCAAGGGAGCGGCATAGCCTTTGTTATCATCCAGCACCTGGACCCGACCCACAAAGGGATCATGGCCGAACTACTCCAGCGCACCACCGGAATGGAGGTTTTTCAGGTACGGGACCGGATGCGGGTCAAGCCGAACTGCGTCTATGTGATTCCCCCCAACAAGGATATGTCCATTCTGCACGGTGTGCTGCACCTGTTCGAGCCAATGGCGGCCAGAGGCCTCCGTCTTCCTATCGATTTCTTCCTCCGCTCCCTGGCCGAGGACCGGCAGGAGCTGAGCATCGGTGTCATCCTCTCCGGCATGGGCTCGGACGGCACCATGGGCTTAAGGGCCATCAAGGAAAAGGCGGGAGTGGTGCTGGTGCAGGAGCCTGCCTCGGCCAAATTCGACAGCATGCCCAGGAGCGCCATTGAGGCCGGGCTGGCCGACATGGTGGCACCGGCAGAGGATTTGCCGGTCAAGATCATCGACTATCTCCGGCACACCCGCGTTATCGCCAAGACCGACCTCACCTTGGAGGAGAAGAACCAAAGCGCCCTGGAGAAGGTACTCATCCTGCTCCGGGCCAAGACCGGCCAGGACTTCTCCTTATATAAGAAAAACACCGTATACCGGCGGATCGAACGGCGCATGAGCATTCACCAGATCGACAGGATCGCCGCGTATGTCCGCTATCTGCAAGAGAATTCCCAGGAGGTGGATCTCCTCTTCAGGGAACTATTGATCGGGGTGACCAGCTTTTTCCGCGACCCGGCGGCATGGGAGCAGTTGCAGGGAGAGGCCATCCCGGCTCTTCTGGCGAAGCACCAGGCCGGCGGGGTGCTGCGAGCCTGGTCGGCTGGCTGCTCGACCGGGGAGGAGGCGTATTCGCTGGCCATTGCCTTCAAGGAGGCGCTGGAACAACTCAAGCCCAAGGCGGGTTTCACGCTGCAGATCTTTGCCACCGACCTGGACCAGGACGCAATCGACAAGGCCCGCAAGGGAGTCTATCCGGCCAACATCGCCGCGGACGTTTCTCCCGAGCGGCTGAAACGGTATTTTGTCCAGGAAGAGAACGGTTACCGGGCCGGCAAGGAGATCCGGGAGATGGTGACCTTCGCCACGCAGAACCTCATCATGGACCCCCCCTTTACCAAACTGGATATTCTCATCTGCCGCAACCTTTTGATCTATCTGACGCCGGAACTACAGAAAAAGCTCCTGCCGCTCTTTCATTACAGCCTGACCCCTGGCGGCGTCTTGTTTTTGGGGAGCGCGGAGACCATCAGCACCTTCACCGATCTCTTCGCGCCGTTGAACATTAAGTCGAGACTGTTCCGGCGGCGCGAATCGGTCCTGCAGGCCGAACCGCTTGAGTTTCCAGCCTCGTTTGTCCCCACCCCGTCGGGAATTCCAAGGGAGTTAACGGTATTGAAACCCGCAACCAATTTCCAGTCGCTTGCGGACCAGCTGCTTCTGCAACACTTTTCCCCGCCTGCCGTGCTGGTCAACGACAAGGGTGATATCCTCTATATCAACGGCCGGACCGGCAAATACCTTGAGCCGGCGGCCGGCAAGGCCAATTGGAATATTTTCGCCATGGCCCGTGAAGGGCTCCGTTTTGATCTGGGGAGCGCCTTCCAGAAGGTGCTCCGGCAAAAAGAAGCAGTCACCCTCAAGGGGCTCAAGGTCGGGGAGGGGAGCGGCATGTAGGCCGTTGATATTACGGTCCAGGCTATCAGGGAGCCGGAGACGCTCCGGGGGATGGTGATGATCGTCTTTACCGACGTGGCAACGCCCCTGGCAAAGAAAGCAACCGGCCGCTCCCGGACCGCGACTGCCGGCAACGCCAAGGTTCAAGAATTGGAGTAGGAACTCCAGCAGGTCCGCGAAGAGTTGCAAACTACCCGCGAGGAAATGCAATCCTCCCAGGAAGAGCTCAAATCCACCAACGAGGAGCTGCAGTCCACCAACGAAGAGCTGCAGTCAACCAACGAGGAGATGACCACCTCCCGGGAAGAGATGCAGTCCCTGAACGAAGAACTGCAGACGGTGAACGCCGAGCAACAGTCCAAAATGGACGAGCTTGCACGGCTTAACAACGACATGAAGAACCTGCTCAACAGCACGGAAATAGTCACCGTGTTCCTGGACAACGCACTCCATGTGCGGCGGTTCACCTCCGGGGCGAACAAAATCTTCAAGCTGATCCCGGGCGATGTGGGGCGGCCACTTTCCGACATCGCCAGCGACCTGCTCTATCCCGAGATGACCGAAGAATCGCGGGAGGTGCTACGGACACTGGTCTTTTCGGAGAAGCAGATTGCCGCCACCGATGGACGCTGGTTTTCGGTGCGTATCATGCCCTACCGCACCATGGAGGACGTGATCGACGGCGTAGTGATCACCTTTTCGAACATCACCGCGGCCAAGAAGTTGGAGGCGGAACTGCGCGAGGAGAATGCAAAACTTAAGTTACTTCTTCATACTGAAGGCTGAAGGATACCAATCATTTGTTCCTAACAGCCGTCAGCCCTCAGCCTGACAACCTGAATCACAACCCTCAGCCTGACAACCTGAATCAACAGACCTCAGCCTGACAACCTGAATCAAAGGATCGGCAATGGGAATCGACAAAGAGAATGGCCTGCTAAAATCAGCAGCCGAACTGCTCCGCCGTGCGGAAGAGCGGTTAAGCATAGAAACAACAGCATCCTATCCACCCCGGACCAAGAAAGCAACGCAGAGACTCGTCGGTGAACTTGAGGTCTACCAGATCGAGATGGAGACGCAGAATACCGAGTTGCGCCGAGCCCAGGAGGAGCTGGAAAATCAGCAGGTTGAGCTGGAGATGCAAAACGAAGAGCTGATCCGAGTCCAGGAGTATCTCGAGTTGTCACGGAATAAGTATTCCGAGCTCTATGACTTTGCACCTGTTGGCTATTTCACCTTTGATGCGGCCGGAGTGATCCGGGGGGTAAATCTTTCCGGCGCGAAGCTGCTGGGATTAGAGAGGCTACTCCTGGTCAATAAACCGTTCGGCGGTTTTATTGCTGATGCGGAGGGGCGGACAATTTTTTCTCATCACCTCGAAACTGTATTGCAGAGTCAGGAGATGCAGAGATGCGAAATCAAACTCACGACAAAAGAAGGCACGTTGATCTATGGCCAACTGCAGAGCGTCACGGTAGACAATAGCGAAAACAAGGAAGGTCAAATTCTTTCCTCAATCGTAGATTTCACGGTTGCCAAGCAGTTGGGGGTGGAAATTCAGGATGCCCGGGAATATGCCGAGAACATCGTGGAAACCGTGCGCAAGCCCCTTGTGGTGTTGAATTCCGACCTGAAGATTCTCACCGCCAATCACAGCTTCTACGAAACCTTCAAGGTACTGCCCGAGGAAACCATCGGGAATTTCATCTACGATCTTGGTAACCGGCAGTGGGACATCCCCAAACTGCGGGTACTCTTCGAGGATATCCTCCCCAATGATACCGTACTCAATGGGTATGAAGTCGATCATGAATTTCCCGGGATTGGCCGCAAGATTATTCTGCTCAACGCTCGCCAGATTTTCCGGAAAAATATCGGCTCACACATTATCCTCCTGGCCATGGAAGACATTACCGTGCGTAAGCAGGCTGAAGAAGATCAGCTCCAGTCAGGAGCCCTGCAAAGAGCAATTTTTAACAGCGCCAACTTCTCGAGCATCGCCACCGACGCGAAGGGGGTCATCCAGATCTTCAACGTCGGCGCAGAGCGGATGCTGGGGTACACGGCCGCCGAAGTGATGAACACGATCACGCCGGCCGATATTTCCGATCCCCAGGAAGTGATCGCACGTGCCAAAGCCCTCAGCTCCGAACTCGGAACCCCGATTACGCCGGGCT
>JANXYN010000077.1 GCA_025356035.1 Geobacteraceae bacterium | reverse complement strand
ACACTTTTCTACAGATTCTTGAGGTCAACATATTCGAGAAAAGGCCCATTTCATCGCTGGTTGCAGAGGCTCTCAAGCAAAATCCGGAACCACCCGACTGCAACCAGCCGGAATTATTCAACTATTAACCGGACAGTAGTGATAAATTATAGCACAAGTTCTGATAATGCATATCAATTTCTGCAAGATCCTACCCTCGAGAGAGACCAGTACCTGGCCGACCGATCGCGCTTTGCCGGTTGTTTTGTAACTCCGTTTTTATGGTATACTAGCAATGAAGGATCAGAACGCCGAACATGAAAGGAGGTCGCCATGAACATTTTCGATTGCGCCATCAAGATGGAAGAAGAAGCCAAGGGGTATTATGAAAAACTGGCAGCGGCCACCTCCGCTCCCGAGTTGAAGAACCTCTTCACGCTGTTGGCATCATCCGAGCAGGAACATCACGATGCCCTGGTGAAGATGAAAGCGAGCATCGCTCCCAAAAAGCTCGGGCACAAGGCCCTGCAAGAAACGGCGTGCGTTTTCAGTCCGCTCCTGGCCAAGCGCGACCTGCTGGCCATGCTCAGGGATGACCCCGATGGTTACGAGCACGTGGTAGAGGAAGAGGAGAAGAGCGTCAAGTTTTACGAGGAACTGGCCGCCAAGGCAACAGACAAGGAAACCCGCACGGCCCTGCTAATGATCGCCGCCGAGGAACGCAAACACCTGAGTGTCATCGAGAACATCTACGCCTTCGTCGAGTCGCCGAAAACCTATCTCGCCTCGGGCGAATTCAGCAATCTTCGGGAGCTCTGAAACCTTTTAGAGTGCGAGGGTAACCCTCTCTTTGCCAGCGTCCCCAAAACAAAACCGCTCCGACAGTACTCTGCGGGAGCGGCTTTTACTCAAACATGCTACAACGTCCCACCGGACCAACAGCAGCGCCCCCCTATTCCAACACCTTCACCTCTTTGACAAAATACTCGGTCTCGCCAAAGCAGCTGCTGGGAACCCCCGTATACTGCTCGTAGGAGATTTTCACCTTTTTCCCCATGGAGTTGCTGATGCTCTGGGCGACCTTCTCGTCGCGGACGCTGAACAAAAACTTCTCCGGAATCGAGCCAGGGACCGGCATCATGGTCAACTCCCCTTCCCAGGTCTTGCAGACCCACCCCTTGTGGGAAAATTTCTGCACGTAGCCGGCCCGCTCGCCACTGGAATAACTCCAGTGCAGACTGAGCCAGACATAGCCGGCAGCAATCACCAGCACCGCAACAATAACACCAAGCAACCAGCTGAGCAGCTTCGACTTCATGAAACCTCCTGAACAGGGTATTTGTGGATGCATCAACGCTTAATGGGTCATCCCCTTCGGCCTCGGCTGGGGAACCGTCTTGGCATAGAGCGGCAGCGAGGCGAGCAGGACATCATCGATGGCGAGATCGATGCTATAGGTGCCGCTTTTGTCGATCTTTAGCCCTTGCAGATTGAAAATGAAATTGACCGCCGTCGATTCACGCGGTTGGTCCAGACCTCCGCTAAAATTTGCGGTAAACGGCGGAAGGATCGATTCTCCTGCTGGGCCAACAATGGTCAGATCGAGCTTATGCGCACCTTGCTCGGCCGGATTGAGCCGCAACCTCAGGGCAATGGCACACTGGGGGTGAATGGTCGGCATTTCCTGCGCATAAATGGCATCAAATGCCCCCAGGATATTCAGCTTCCCCTGCGAATCGGTGGCTGCATCGCAGAGCACAAACACTTCGATGTTCATCGCTCACTCCTTTTCCCTCTCGAATAGCAACTGCGGCAAGGCCTGGTGCGAAACCAGCCGACCGGATTGATTCTGGGTCAGCGCAACGTCACCACCGTCACCCCGCTCCCCCCCTCGAACGGCTCGCCACCCCGGAAGGAACCGACCAGCGGGTGGCCGGTCAGGTAGTCGCGCACCCCCTTCATCAGTGCGCCGGTCCCCTTGCCATGGATGATCCGCACTTCGCCGATCTGGTCGAGGGAGGCACGGTTCATGAACCGCTCGATCAGCGGCAGGGCGTCATCCACCCGCAGGCCGATGATGTTGAGCTGGTAGGCAGCCTCTTCCTCCGCCACGGTTTTGCTGCGGCGCGGCTCGGGCTTGGCCTCCATTCCCCGGCGAGGTGCCAGATCGGCCAGGGCCACGTCAAGCTCCATATTTCCAGCCCGCACCCGCAGCCGCCCCTGCCGACGATCGATGGCGGTGATAGTGCCGTCATAGTTGATCGTAGTGACGAAGACCGTATCCCCTTCGGCAAGCTCCTCCAGGGCGAGCTGCGTCTCCGGGTGGAACTGGCGGAGCCGCTCCTCCATCTCCTGCTCGGCCTCTTCCAGTTTTTGCTTCGCCGCGCGGCTCTTCTCGCGACGGGCTTCGTCGAGGATGGCGCTCACCTCGCGGCGGGCGTCCCGGATAATGTCGCGCGCTTCCAGGTACCCCTTTTCCTGGGCCTCCCGCTGCTGCCGCTGGGCAGCAGAAAGCCGTTCGGCGGCCAGCCGCTCCTGTTCCGCCAAGGTCCGATCACGCCCGGCCAGTTCGGCCAGCAGTTCCTCATAGCTCTGCCGCTTCTCCTTCAACTCGGCCAGAAGGGCATGGAACTCACTCTCCATCCGGCCGAGCATGCCGCGAGCCGACTCGATAATCCGGTCCGGGAGGCCGTAGCGGCGTGCGATTTCCAAGGCATGGGACTGGCCCGGCTCGCCGCACTTCAACCGGTAGAGGGGGGTAAAGGTGGCACTGTCGAACTCCATGGCGGCGTTGACCATGCCGGCTGATTTGTGCACATAGCCGACGATGTCTGTCAGGTGGGTGGTGGCGACCACCAGTGCCCCGAGCTTAAGGAGCTCTTGCAATACCGCGCAGGCGATGGCCGCCCCCTGGACCGGCTCGGTGCCGGTGCCGACCTCGTCCAGCAGCACCACTGTCCGCCCATCGGTTTGCTGCAGAATCCTGGCAATGTTAGCCACATGGGCGGAAAAGGTGGAGAGACTGCTTTCGATCGACTGTTCGTCGCCGATGTCTACCAGCAGCTGGCTGGCGAACGGAAAAGTGGAAGTGGCGGCGGCCGGCACCGGGATCCCCGAGAGTGCCATCAAAAGCAGCAGGCCGGTGGTCTTGAGCGAGATCGTCTTGCCGCCGGCGTTGGGGCCGGTGATCACCATGACCCGCTGGACCATGGCCCCATCGCCCAGGATGAGGTCAAGGGGGACCACCGCAGCCCCCGCCCGGTCCTTCTGTAACAAAAGCAGCAGCGGGTGCCGGGCAGACACCAACCGGAGCGTTGAGCCATCGTTGATGATCGGAACCTCTGCTCGGATGGAATCGGCAAAGCGGGCGATGCTGTTGAGGAGGTCCAGCTGGACGATGCTGGCAAACTGTGCCTCGATGGCGTCGGCATCTTGCCGGAGCCAGCGGCAGAGCTCACGGAGGATGCGGATCTGCTCAGCCTTCTCCTCGGCGGAGAGGTTCTCCAGCTCGTTGGCCAGGCCGATAATCTCCAGCGGCTCCATGAAGGCAGTTTCGCCGGAGCCGGAGACGTCATGGACCACCCCGGCCACCTCGCCCTTGGCGTCCATCCGGACCGGGATCACCCACCGCCCGGAACGCTGGGTAATGAAATCGTCCTGGAGAAATGGGGCGATCCGCTGTTCGCGCACCAGCTCCTCCAGCCTTCTGCGGATTCTGCCGCTCAAGGCGCGAATCCGGCCGCGCAGGTCGAACAGCTTTTGCGAAGCGCCATCGAGAATCCCACCATCGTGGTCGATGGACCCTTCCAGGGATTCGAGAAGCTCGGGGAAACCGGTCAACTCGCCAGCCAGCTCTTTCAAGAGCGGGACATCCTGCCGGTAGGCAAGCTGTTTGGCCAAGGCGGACATGATGCGCAATGGAGGGATGAACGTGAGTAGATCACGGGGGTCGAGTACGGCGCCGGCAGGCCGCAGCTGTTCAAGGGGAGCGCTAAGATCATTGAATGGCGCGAGTGCCAGTGGCACGCCGGCCTGGAGCAGCTGCCGGATCTCCGCCACCTGGCCGAAACGAAGTTCGACCACGCCCTTGCTAGCCAGCGGCACGGTCGCCAAGATCGCCTGGCGGCTGGCATCGCTATTGGCAAAGCCGGCAATGGCGTCGAGGACCTTATCGAATTCGAGGGATTTTGCTCTATCTGTGTTCCGCATAGGGGCTTTTGCTCAGGACTATTTACCCTCTCCCACCCGACGGCCACGGTGGGGACGGAAACAAGAGGGCAAGGCGCGGGACTGTCCCGCGCCTTGCCTGGTTAATCTTCGTAGGCGATGACCCGGACCAGGCCGATGGTCTCTCCCTTGTCGTCAGTGGTAGAGGAATCGGCCACGGAAATCAACTTCTTGATGCCGTTGGCGGCAATAAAGCTGTTGACCGCATCATCAAGCTGCTTCAGCTCCTGCATGGTCTTCATTGGCCTTATTTCCATGCCGAAAGACTTCACCTTTACTGCCATAATGCACCTCCGCAAAACATCACGAGTAATGTGTGACGGAAATCGGTGAAAGGCTGCAGCACTAAGCCGCAACTACCTCTTTCACGCCTGGCACTTTTTCTTTCAGGGTCCGCTCGATCCCCATCTTCAGGGTCATGGTGGACATGGGGCAGTGGCCACAGGCACCGACCAGCTTCACCTTGACCACGCCGTCGGCGGTCACCTCCACCAGCTCCACATCGCCGCCATCCGCCTGTAACGCCGGCCGGATCAGCTCCAGCACCTTTTTCACCTCTTCGATCATTGTTGTCTCCTTTATCGGTCTAGTTAGTTTTCAACCTTTTTCCCGGGAACTCCGGGGTTGGTGAGCGGGTATGGATCAAGGACTTCGGCCAGGGCTTGGGGGGAAAGGTATTGGTGCGCCAGCACGATCTCCTTGATGCTCTGGCCAGTCCTGCTTGACTCTTTGGCCACCTCGGCCGCCTGCTCGTAGCCAATATACGGCGCCAGCACCGTCACCAGGCCGAGGGATTCCTCCATGTAACTTGCGCAGCGCTCTGTGTTGGCGGTGATCCCGGCGACGCAGTCGCCACTGAATTTGCGAACGGCATTGGTCAGGATCTCCATGGCAAAGAGGAGATTGTAGGCGATGACCGGCATCATCACGTTCAGTTCCAGCTGTCCCGCCTGGGCCGCCATGGTGACCACGGTGTCGGCGCCGATCACCTGGAAGGAGACCATGTCGGTCATCTCGGCAATGGAGGGATTGACCTTGCCCGGCATGATCGACGAGCCGGGCTGGACTGCCGGGAGGGCGAGCTCGTTGAAGCCGGTTCGCGGACCGGAGGAGAGGAGCCGGAGATCGTTGGCAATCCGCACCAGGTTGATGGCAACCCCCTTGAGCGCCGAGCTGAGCGCCACGAACGGGTCCATGTTCTGGGTGGTCTCCACCAGGTTGGCGCTGCCAAAGAGCGGCAGGCCGGTCTCCCGTGCCAATTCCGCCACGACTAGATCGATATAACGCGCCTCGGCATTGAGGCCGGTGCCGACCGCGGTACCACCGAGCCCCAGTTCATAAAGTCCGGGCAGGGTGCGCTCCAGTCCAGCCAGGTTTTTCGCCAACGCCACCGCGTAAGCCTCGAATTCCTGGCCGAGCCGGATCGGCACCGCATCCTGCAGATGGGTCCGCCCCGATTTGAGGATGGCGTCGAACTCACGCCCCTTGCCGGCCAGGGTGTCGCGCAGTACCGCCAGCTCGGAACGGAGGCCGGTCAGCATCCGGAGCGAGGCAAGGCGCATGGCGGTCGGAAAGACGTCGTTGGTGGACTGGGCCATGTTGACATGGTCGTTGGGATGGACCAGGGCGTAGTCGCCACGGCTCCCCCCCAAAAGCTCGGCGGCCCGGTTGGCGAGGACCTCGTTGACGTTCATGTTGTGCGAGGTGCCGGCCCCGGCCTGGAACGGGTCGACCACGAAGTGACCGTCAAACGTGCCGGCCAGTGCCTCGTCGGCGGCCCGGACGATTGCCTCGCCGATCGGGCGGGGGAGTCGGCCGGTGGCCATGTTGGCCGATGCCGCGCACTTCTTGATGACCACGGTCCCCCAAACCAGGCTGGCATGGGGCTTTAACCCGGAGATAGGAAAGTTCAGCACCGCCCGCGCCGTCTGTGGCCCGTAATAGGCGGCAGCCGGCACTTCCATCTCGCCCAAGGTGTCATGTTCTGTACGCGTTGACATAGTTAAATACCGGTCCCCGGTCCCTGCTTCTAAGCTTTGAGTGCCGCATATTTGCCGCTGACAATCCGCAGATGCTCCCGCTCCTCGTCGCAGAGGGTCTTTAGCATCGCCTTGCCGTCCGGGTCGCTGGTCTTCCTGGTCAGCTCGTCGAACAGGGCGATCCCCTTTTTCTCGATGCTGATGGCTATTTCCAGGGCATCCAGGTCGCCGGTGTCGAAGCCGAGCTCTTTGCCGCCGAGGTCGGCCGGCTCCAGCGAAATGGTGGTGCCCCCATAGAAGACCCAGCGCCCTTGGCTGTTGAGGGAGTTGTACAGCTCGGTCAGTTTCAGGTAGTGCTGCTCTTCGGTTTTCGCCAGCCACCGAAAGATCCGCTTGCCAGCTGGGTTGAAGGTCTTCTGCTCGGCCTTGGTATAGAAATCGAAGGTCTCCTTCTCGATCTCTAGTCCCCGCAGAATGGCGTCCAGTGCCTCTTTTCTATCTTCGCTCATATATTCTCCTCATTCATAATTTTTAGCAGGCCCAGCAGTTCGTCGGTGGAACTGCTGAGAAACACCGCACAACCTTCCGTTGCAGGGAGCCGTAGATCCACGTCGTACCGGTCGCCGACAAACATGCATTGTTCCGGCTCACTGCCAATTTCGTGGAGGATCTTGATGAATGCGGTCCGGTCCGGCTTGGGGAGCCAGCTATCCTCGATGGTGAAGACCTGGCGGAAGAGCTTGCTGACCCCGAGGATCTCCATGATCCGCGTTGACAGGGCCAGATTGTTGTTGGTGTAAAGGTAGAGCTCGTATCTGGAGGAGAGGATCTTCAGCAGATCTACCACCCGCTCATCCCTTTTCAGGAAAGCTTTCGGCTTGATCTGTTCGGCAAAGCGGCGATGCAGCTCGCGCAGATCGCCCCCGAGTTCCAGGCAAGCCACGCTCAATGTAGTATCCAGGCCGCTCACTGCGGAGATCTCGGCCTTCATCTCCTTGATCAGTGCCGCTGCCTGCGCAGTGCCGGTCCCCTTCAACTCGGCGATATAGGCGATCGCCAACCGGTTGATCTCCCGGCCGAGCTCATTGCTCACGTACAGAGTACCGTCAAGATCAAAGATTATTGCCTTCAGATCACTGAGCACTGGACCGGATCCTTTCCCCCACGGCTGCGTTTTCTTCCATTTACCATACCTGTCATCCCTTGATGTATCCAGACAAGTCTACCATCTGCAGCAACCGTGTCAAAGCGTGCGCGCCCAATCTCTCATGGAAAGCAACTGGGGGGCGGCAACGCCCTTGGCCTGGATCAATACCTTGAACGTGTCACCCATCCCTCCCTCGGGGAGAATCAGCTTTTTCATGGCCAGCCGGTTCTTCAGCAGCGCCTCCGGGGAAGCGGCGCTCGCCTCGAGGGCCAGCAGTTCCTCCATGAGCCCTGCCGCCATCAGAAACCGATACTGCTCGCCGAACCAGACCTTCTGGAGGCCGAGCGCCTCGCCCCGCTCCATGAGCGAGGTGAAATCCACATGGCTGGTCATGTCTTGCTGACCGACCCGAATGTAGGGGTTTTCCTCGCTGGTGTGGCGGTAGTAACAGAGCAGGGTACCACCGCGGCGCATTGAGGAATAGAGATCCCGTGCCAGATAGCCGTAATCAAAGGTCATCACATAGCCCCGTTCCAGGGCATTGGCCACCGAAGCAAGCCAGCCGAGCGCGGCCAGGTTAATCTCCGCCCGCTGCCCCTCGTGCAGGGTTATGCCGAGCCGCTGCAGATAGGCAGTCAGTTCGGGGGTGGAGGGCGCGTCCAGCTTCTCGCCGAACCCGTCGCCGGCAGCGGTCACATACACCTCCTGCAGGCCGCTGGCGGTCATCTGTACCAGGTGAACCGGAAAGGAGTCGATCAGTTCGTTGGAGAGGAAACAGCCAGAGAAACGGAGCCCCCCCGCAGCCAACTCATCGGGCCCGCTCCAGGCAAGGCGCGACTCGTGGCCGGCCAGCATTTTGGCTTGACTTTGCTGCAGGGTCGGCTCTTTTTCCATCAGCCGATAGCTGAGGACTGTGTATAGCTCCCGGTTTATCTCGGCAATGGTATCGAGGATATCCCGGGCCAGCTGGCCGCCGCCGGCCCCCGCCTCAACCACCTCAAAACGGTCGGGGCGCCCCATGCTCTCCCACATCTGGCCGATTTCCCGGGCAATTACCCTGCCGAACACCGCATGGACGTTGCTGCTCGTGTAAAAATCGCCCTCGGCGCCCACCTTCCGTCCCGGTGAGGTGTAGTAGCCAAGCCCCGGCTCATAGAGGCAGGCCGCCATATAAGCGGCAAAAGTGATAGCCCCCTGTTGCCTGATTTTAGCGAGAATTATCTTCCTCAGCAGTGTGTCGTCAAGCTGCTCCACGAAACCTCCGAAAGACTCCACTTATAGAGCATGGAGCCAAAATTGTCAACCAGCCTCCTGCTGGTCTGCGAACATTTCCACAGGGCATTGCACTGCTCTGCAACGCGCAATTTCGCACGAAGGTAAGGAAATCGCGCAGTTAATTCAATTGTTAAAGTGTTGCCGCTTTCTGTCGAAAAGAGACATATCTAACAGGGATAATGGGAGGATCGGCGATGCAAAGGATACTGGGTACGTTGCTCATTGTAGTTTTGAGTCTACTAGGGACGATTATAACCGCATGGAGCACCGAGCTGAAAATTGGGGCCGGCGCTGCGCCGACCGAAAACATCCTGAAACCAATTAAGGAGCCCTTTGAAAGAGCCACCGGCCTCAAGCTTTCGATCATCTCGTCGGGGCCGAAGATTGGCCTGCAGGAGCTGGAGAAGGGGAACCTTGACGCCGCTGCTGCAGGGCTTTCGTTTAATGACTGGCTTGCCATGATGAAGGTCGAGGGGAGCACCGTGGTTGACCCTACCGCCTTGCAGCAGTTTACCATCGGCAAAGACCGGATCGTGGTCATTACCCACAAGGACAATCCAGTCAAAAAGCTTTCCAAGGAGCAACTGCAAGGGATCTTCACCGGCGCAACCGCAAACTGGAAAGAGCTCGGCGGTAATGACCTGCCAATCATGGTGGTGTGGGGCAAGCTCATCCAAGGGACCAACAGCATGTTCATCAGCAAGATGCTGGATGGCAAGCCCCAGGCCAAGGAAGTGCTCGAAGCGACCACTGCCGACGATGTCCGGCAGAATGTCGCGGCAAACGAGGCGGCTGTTGGGATCGGCCCGCTGGCAATCCTCGATGGCAGCGTCAACTCTCCGGAAACCCCCGAGCTTGCGCGAGAGATAACGTTGGTGACCAAGGGGAAACCATCCGACAACGTGCAGAGGCTCCTCAATTTCATCGACGGCGAAGGCAAAAAATATATCAAGCAGTAATTAACGCTGGTAGCTTCAATAACAGAGATAGGAGTCCGTCATGAAAAGAAACGCTATCGTTGCTGCAGTTGGCCTGCTGGTCATGCTGGCAGGAAGTCCGGCTGTTTTCGCCGAGGAGATCAGAATCAGCGGCGGTGGGGCGTCCATCGCCACCGTGTTTGCTCCGGTCAAACCTCACTTCGAGAAGGCGACCGGCATAACACTCCTCAATCTGCAGAGCACCCCGAAAAACGGACTGATCGATCTGGCCAACGGCAAGGTCGACGCTGCCACCGGCGCGGTACCGTTGGAGGCGATGATCGGCGGCGCGGCCAAAGAAGGTGTCACGATCGACCCGACCGTGCTGCAGCAGACCGTGGTTGCCACCAACAAGACAGTGGTGTTCGTTCATAAGGACAATCCGGTCGGCAAGCTCTCCAGGGAGCAGCTGAAGGGGATCTTTACCGGCAAGATCACTAATTGGCAGGCAGTGGGGGGAAATGACCGGGAGATCATCGTGGTCTGGGGGAAAAACACTCCCGGCCAGAATGCCCTGTTCGTCAAGCAGGTCCTGGACGGGGCTCCGGTCCTGAATGAGACCCTTGAAACGACTGATTACGCCGGCATCAGACAGAATATTGGGTTCAACCCCGACAGCATCGGCATCGACCCGCTGGCCCTGGCCGATGCATCGGTCAAAGTGGTCGAAGCCGCCATCGAGGTGACCAGCCCCATCATCCTTGTCACCAAGGGAAAGCCGGCGGGCAATCTCCAGAAACTAATCGATTTCATTCAAGGTGCGGGGAAACAATACATAAAGCAGTAATTCACCCGATGGCAGCATTAACCAGCGAAAGGAGAACAACGATGAAAAGAGTTACGATTGTTGCAGTAGGGTGCTTGTTGGTCATGCTGGCGGGAACTTCGGTGGTGGTTGCCGAGGAAATCAAGCTTGGTGGCGGCGGTGCGCCGATTGATTCGATTTTCAAGCCGGTCCGCGACTCCTTCGAACAGAGTTCCGGCCACAAGCTCAACCTCGTCTTCACCAACGCCACGATTGCCTTCAAACAGCTCTACAACAACGAACTCGAAGCTTCCACGGCCGGTATGTCGCTCGAAGACCTGCTTGCCACCGTGAAAAAAGATGGATTCGAGGTGAAGGATCCTACTACTTTCCAGGCGGTAACCCTGTCGACCAGCAAGATCTATATCATTGTCAATAAGAACAACCCGGTTGCCAAGCTCTCCAAGGAGCAGCTAAAGGGAATCTTTACCGGCAAAATTGCCAACTGGAAAGATGTGGGCGGCATCGACGCACCGGTCATCGTCGTTTCCTCCAGCCAGAATCCAGCCACCAGTGGCGCCTTCAAAAAACTGGCGCTCGACAATGAGCCATTCACTAAGGAAGTTATCGATGCGGTTCGCTTCGAAGACGTGCGCACTGCTGTCTTCTCCAATCCCGAAGCAATCGGCTTCGGCCCGGTTACTCTGCTTGATGCCACGGTCAAATGCCCGGAAACGCCGGAATTTGCCCGGCCTA
Organism: Geobacteraceae bacterium; assembly: GCA_025356035.1. Classification (GTDB taxonomy): domain Bacteria; phylum Desulfobacterota; class Desulfuromonadia; order Geobacterales; family Geobacteraceae; genus JANXYN01. The sequence goes on along the minus strand of JANXYN010000077.1, from coordinate 8,489 downwards.
TCACCATCATCACCAAGGGGAAGCCCTCGCCCAAGGTGCAGCAGTTGATCGATTATGTCCTCGGTGACGGCAAGAAATTCATCAAAAACTGACCGACCTCCTCGGACGGGGCGATGAAGGAATCCCCCGCCCGGCGGCTTTCGCCAAGCGGCGAATGGGGCACTTACGCGCTGTGCGGCATTGAATGACTCTGCATTTCACCGCAGCACTGCTTTTCCGAGATATGGCACCGACAGCTGGAACAATGAGTGTGAGGCAAGTGATGACGATTAAAACCAAACTGACCCTGAACGTAGTTATTGTGATAGCCATAGTTGCTGCCGTTGCCATTACGAGCATCGTCGGCATGGGGTTTGTGAAGAGCAAGCTGCAGTACCTCACCGAACAGAGCACCCCGTTTCAGATGCGGACGGTGGAGCTCCAGCGAGCCATCCAGGCAACTACCGCCGACCTGATCAAGGTCAGTGCGGCGCGCAATCTTGCGGAATTCGAGACCTTTCGGAGCGAAGCACAAAAGACGCTGACCGATGTCAAAAATTCCCAGGACACACTCAAATCACTGGTCGGCGGGGAGTCCATCGAAACCCACAGCGAGCTGCAACGCATTGGAACTGAGCTGTTCGGCATCACCGAAGGTCGGCTCAAAGCCGAAGAGGACGCGATAGCCGCCAACAAGACCATCACCCGCAAACTGGCGGAAGCCACCGGCAGATTGCGGGAACTGGACGCAAAGGTTAAGGGACTGCAGCTCGCCACCTCCACAACCTATACGAAATCCGTGGACGACACCAAGAATGTCTCGACAAATGAGCGCAACATCCAGGTGCTGCGCCTGACCATGAAAGATTACCAGTTAGCCTTGCAGGAAATTCAAAAGGCGCAAAGCAAGAAGAGCTTGCTGATCGCCCAGGGCAAAAGCAATTCTGCCATCAGCAAAGCGCTGCAGAATGACCGCCTGAAATCATCGCCTCAACTGGGCGAAGACATCAAATTACTGAGTGCCAGGACTGTGGAGCTGGTAAAGGTTCAAAGCGCCCTGCTCGGCCAGCCTTCTCCTGATCTGGCAGCACGAGACGCCCTTTCCGCCGGTTTGAATGAGAAGCTTGGGGCGATCCTGATCGTCATCGAGCAGGAAGTTACGGTGGCAGGAGAATCATACAGCGCCGAAACTAGCCGCCAGGGTAATCTGTTCAGCCGGACCAACGCTGCAACCGCTATTCTTAGCGGCAATTCCGAACTCATTGCGCTCGGCTTGACCACCGAAGGGTTGTCGACGCGCCTGTTTACGGTCAGTACGCCACAGGAAATCGATGCAATCGAAGCGGAAATCCGCAAGCTTTACACGCGGATTGACAAGGTCGATGCCGAACTGGAAAAGGACTTAGCCGGACTCAATGCGGCACAGGAGCAGACAATTCTTCGCAACGCGGTAGGCGCACTGAATTCCATCCGCTCCTTGCTGTTCGTCAGGGACGGGGTTATCGCAAAAATCCGCCACCGCCTGACCATGGATGAGAAGGCGCTGGTAGCCACCGGCAAGTTGCGCGACATCGTGCTTGCCCAGGCGGCAAAAGGCCAAGAAACGGTCGGTCTCGCCCGGGGCGAGCAAGAAAAGTCCATCAGCGCCGTCAACCGGATGGTCCATTTCTCCACCCTGTTCATCATCTGCACCGGCATCGGCGCCGTAATCTTCGGCATCGTCTTCGGCGGCTGGGTTTACCGCTCCATTGCCAGGCCTCTGCATGAACTGCAACTGGTATCGAAAAAGGTCGCCAACGGAGAACTGGCCATAAGCAGCACGGTACTGTCCAACGACGAGATGGGTCAGGTGCAGGCATCGATGGCCGCCATGGTTACCAACCTGCGGCAGATGGTCGGCAAAATCAAGGGGGCCACCCAAGGGCTGGCGACCAGTTCCGAACAGCTGGCGCAGACGGCAACCGCCATGGAAAAAGGGTCCCAGGGGCAGGGCGCCCAAATCGAGCAGTCAGTGACCGCCATGACCGAGATGGCCCAGACTACCACCGAAGTGGCGCGCAACTCTGCCGACACCTCCGCTTCAGCGGCGCAGATGAAAAAGATCGCCGACCAGGGGAAGGAGGTCATGCAAAGCACCGTGCAGGAGCTGGTGAAATTCGCCGAGATGGTCAAGGTGGCTGCTGGCAAGGTGGAAGGCCTCGGCCAGCAGTCCGAGGAAGTGGAAAGCATCGTCTCTCTGATCGAGGATATTGCCGACCAGACCAACCTGCTGGCCCTCAATGCCGCCATTGAGGCGGCACGAGCCGGAGAGCAGGGGCGTGGGTTTGCGGTGGTTGCCGACAATGTCAAGGAATTGGCAGGGAAGACGTCAATTGCCACCAAAGAGATCGCCCGGACCATCAAAATCATGCAGGGGGGGGTTGCTGACTCCATTGGCTGCATGCATGAAGAGCGCGCCTCGGTGGAGAAAGTGCTGGCCCATGTCCGGCAGACCCTCGCCGCCATTGAAGAGATCGTGAACTATGTGGGCGAGGTAACCGAAAAGGTGCAACGGATCGCAGTGGCAGCCGAAGAGCAATCCTCGACCACCGACGAGGTCTCCCGCAACATGGAAGAGATCGCGATAATCACCCGGGAGCTGCGGAGTTCCTTTGCCTCCGTCAAGACTTCCTCGGAGGACCTTTCTGCGTTGGCCTTGGATTTGAACGGCATGGTGGGGTGGTTCAAGGTGTAGCGCACAGCCCTTCAGCCATAGGTTTTCTGCATCGCCAGCACAAGCTCCCGCACTTCCCCCCGCAACTCCTCTGGTTCCAGCAATTCGGCGTGCTGGCCGTAGGAGAGGAGCCAGGTGCTGGCCTCCTTACGGCATGCCCCTCTACTATATCGGAGAGTGCGGCCGTTGCAAAGAGAAAAGGCCGGCACACGGACCGGCCCGGCAGCAGACCGAGGACCAGCCACAATCTCTCAGACCAGCCCCTTGGCGGCGTTAAGCACTGCCGCATAGTCCGGTTCGGTGGTGACCTCTTTGACGTGCTGGATGTAGCGCACTATGTCGGTGCCGTCCACCACAAAGATCGAGCGGGAGAGGAGCTGCAGCTCCTTGATCAGCACCCCGTATGCCAGGGCAAAGGAGCGCTCTTGGTAGTCTGAGAGAGTCCTGACCTTGTCGATGCCGGCAGCCCCGCACCAGCGCTTCTGGGCGAAGGGAAGATCCATGCTGATGGTCAGAACCACCACCCTATCCGGCAGAGTGACCGCTTCCTGGTTGAACCGGCGCGTTTCCATGTCACAGACCGGCGTATCGAGCGAAGGGACCGCGCTGATGATCTTTACTTTACCCTGGAAATCGGCCAGCGTCACCGCCGCCATCCCGTTGTCCACCACCCGGAAAGCGGGTGCCTTCACACCCACCTTGAGTTCCGGTCCCAGCAAGGTCATCGGCTTCCCTTTGAAGGTAATGATACCCGTACGTTCCTGCATGCCGCCCTCCCTTTTCGTCCCTTGATTATATTCTGCGTCCGTTTCAGTGTAGCCGAGACCGCGGTGCTTTGCAATCGTGGGGATCGCCATCGACCACAGAAATTTTGCGGTAGTCGGCCCGCTGCCATCACTACCGAAATTGGCGCGATTATTGCTGTGCGATAGAGAGCGAATCGAGCCGCGCTGCCAGGGCGGGGACAGAGGAGGAACGATCGACAGCTGCTCTAGGGTGGTGCGGAGGTAGGTTCTGCCATGAGTTAATTAACCACAACTAACGATTTATCTGTTGTAATTTGTTTGGAAAATATTATTATAAGCATATTCAAATGGAAACATTCTTAGGAGGTGTCGCTGTGGCCATTGATTTGACACGAAGAAAATTTCTCAAGATTTCAGGAGCTGCCACTGTGGGTGCCACGGTTGCCTTGAACCTGCCCGACAACTTTCTGCTCTGGGCAGAAGAGGCCGGCCTGGTGAAGGCGACGTACGTCCCCACCTACTGTGAAATCTGCTTCTGGAAGTGCGGCGCCATTGCCAAGGTGATTAACGGCAGGGTGGTGAAGCTGGAGGGGAATCCGGCCCATCCCAATAGCCGTGGCAAACTGTGCGCCAGGGGAAGCGGCGGCATGGGCCTTCTCTACGATCCGGACCGCATCAAGACCCCACTGATTCGCGAAGGAAAGCGCGGAGAGGGTAAATACCGCAAGGCCTCCTGGGAAGAAGCATTAGCAATGGTTGCAGAGAAGATGAACAAGATCAAGCAAAAGTACGGCCCGCAATCAATGGCCCTTTTCAGCCACGGCTGCCCCACCGATCACTTCCTGCCATTGTTTTCCGCTTATGGCTCGCAGAACATCGGCATGCCTTCCTTTGCCCAATGCCGCGGCCCGCGCGACGTGGGTTTTGAGCTCACCTTCGGCGAGAACCCCGGCTCGCCAGAACGGGTCGACATGGTCAACAGCAAAGTGGTGGTCCTGTTGGGCTCCCACCTTGGCGAGAACATGCACAACTCTCAGGTCCAGGATTTCTCCGAGGCGGTAAGTCGCGGCGCCAAGTTCATCGTTGCAGATCCACGCTTTTCCATAGCCGCCGGCAAGGCCCACACCTGGCTTCCGATCAGGCCCGGCACGGATATGGCGCTACTGTTGGCCTGGACCAACATCATCATTAAGGAAGGGCTCTACGACAAGGAATATGTCCACAGTCACACCAACGGCTTCCGCGAATTGGCTGCATCAGTCCGGGAGTACACCCCCGAGTGGGCGGAACAAGAAACCGATATCCCTGCAGCCCAGATCATCGAAACCGCCCGACTGATCGGCAAGAACGCACCGGCCGTCTGCATCCATCCCGGCCGGCACACCACCTGGTACGGCGATGATGTCCAACGGACCCGTGCCATAGCCATCCTCACCGCACTCCTTGGCTCTTGGGGACGCCCTGGCGGGATTTTTCTCGCCACGAACGCAACTATGCCCAAGTTACCAGCCAAACCATATCCGGTTATTCCGACCCCACCGTTGAACCGTGGCGATTTTAAGTTTGCCGGCGCGGAAGGGGTCACCCAGGTGATCCGGACCGCCACCCTCACCGGCAAGCCCTACCCGATCAAAGGGTGGTTCGTCTCCGGCACCAACCTGATGAAGGCTCTCCCCAACCAGCAAGCGACCTTGGACGCCATCAACAAGCTCGACCTGCTGGTGGTGGTAGATGTCATGCCTTACGATACAGCAATGCTGGCCGATGTCATTCTTCCCGAATGCAGCTACCTGGAACGGCATGATACCCTGGTGGTCGGCAAGGGAAAGATGATGAACGTCTCGATCCGGCAGCCGGTGGTTCCCCCCCTGTACGAATCGAAGCCGGCGTGGTGGATCGCCAAGGAGCTCGCCAAAAGGGTCGGGGCCGGCGAATATTTCCCCTGGAACACTTACGAGGACAAGATGAAATCCCAGTGCGCCCTCTGGGGGGTCAACTACGAGGAACTGAAGAACAAAGGGGTGGTCGCTTTTCCTGACACGGCCGCCCCCTACTTCACCGCCACCAATCCACCGGAATTCAAGACCGAGTCGAAGAAAATCGAGCTCTACAGTAAGGAGCTGAAAGAGGCGGGCTTTGATCCGCTCCCCCGCTACGTCAAGCACCCCCAACCGGCCGCCGGCCAGTTCCGGCTCCTCTATGGCAGAAGCCCGGTCCACACCTTCAGCAGGACCACCAACAACCCGGAACTCCACGAGCTGTATCCAGAGAACGAAGTCTGGGTCAACAGCAAACAGGCGAAGGCGCTGGGGTTGAAGAACGGCGATTATGCGGTGCTGGTCAACCAGGACGGCGTCAAAAGCAGCAAAGTCAGGGTCAAGGCCACCGAGCGAATCCGGGAAGACAGCGTCTACCTGGTACACGGCTTCGGCACCACCTCCAAGGAGCTGAAACGTGCTTATCGGCGCGGCGCAGACGACCAGGGATTGGTCACCAGGTACGCAGTCGACCCCATCTGCGGCAGCACCGGCATGCGGGTGAACTTTGTCAAACTAGTGAAGGAGGCGTGAGATGCCGAAATACGCGATGGTGATAGATCAGCGGCGCTGTGTTGCCTGCATGGCCTGTGTGGTGTCATGCAAGAAGGAAAACGAGGTGCCGCCCGAACATTTTCGGACGAGGGTACTGGAGATGGTTGAGGGAGAATTCCCGAAGCTGAGGATGGAGCTTCGGTCGGAGTTGTGCAATCATTGCGACAATCCCCCCTGCGTCGCCAACTGCCCGACCGGCGCCTCCTATAAACGCGAGGAAGATGGGCTGGTGCTGCTGAAGAAATACCGCTGCGTCGGCTGCAAGGCGTGCCTGGCAGCCTGCCCCTACGATGCCCGCTATATCAACCCGGACAAGGGATTCGCCGACAAATGTACCTTCTGTGAACACCGCATCAAAGAAGGGAAGGAGCCGGCCTGCGTTGCCACCTGCATCGGCAAATCGCGGATTTTTGGCGACATGGACGACGCCAAAAGCCCAGTAAGGGTTGCCCTACAGGGAGCCCATGCGGAGGTACTACTCAAACACGCCGGTACCCAGCCCCGGGTATACTACATCAAAAAATTCAGCAAGCCAGAATAGGAGAGCAGCCATGGAACTAACGGTTACCGGAACCAATGCGATCACCTCCCCCTTTCTCCATGCCTGGGACTGGCGGGTAGCGCTCTATCTTTTTTTAGGGGGTATGGCGGCCGGGCTTGCGGTCATGTCGTCAATCCTGCGGCTCAAAAACGCGGGTAAATCTGCAGAGGGGGAATCGGCCAGTTTCTGGGGGCCGCTCTGGGTGCCGATCATCCTCAGTTTCGGGATGCTCTTCATCTTCTGGGACCTCGACCGGAAATTGAATGTCTACTGGCTCTATCTGACCTTCAAGCCTTTCTCTCCGATGTCCTGGGGGTCGTGGGGCCTTCTGCTGTTTTTCCCGGTCTGCGCACTCAATGCACTGGTCACCATGCCGGGAGAATACCGGCACTGGCTGAGGTTTGATGTGTTGCGGACTCTTGTCGACCGCCTCCAGCCGCATAAGCGCCTACTCGCCATCCTCAACTTCGTCTTCGGGATCTTCGTCGGGCTCTACACCGGCGTATTGTTGAGCGCCTTCGTCGCCAGGCCGTTCTGGCATTCGGCGCTCCTGCCACTGCTTTGCCTGGTCTCTGCCCTGACGGCAGGGGCGGCTTTCATGGCCATTATTGCGAAGCGCAAGGCGGTGAAACTGTTCTTCACCAAGGTCAATGTCTCGATCGTCATCGCCGAGCTAATTGTGATGGTGCTATTCTCAATCGGCCTAGCCACCTCCCAAGGGGGAGCAGTGATGCCGTCATTTTCGTTCATCCTTGAATATCTGCTATATGGCATGGCCATTGCCCTGGTGGCCAAGCTGTTGCTGGTGACGGACGAACGGAGCGACGCGCTGCCGGACCGAGCTGTCTTGCTGATGCAGGTGAGTGCGGCAATGGTATTAGCCGGCGGGTTAATGTTCAGGATTTCCCTGGTCTATGCCGGCCAGCTCAGCCACCTGGTCTGAAGCGAAACGGGAAGGCGTTTGACGTTAGCCTCTAATGCATGTAATTCCAGCGCTTACAGGTTCCGGGCAGCCCTCTCGGAACGTAACCATACCAATCTGAGGAGGAACAGCAATGAAAAAGTATTATGTAGTTATCGTAGTAGCCCTGGTGGTGGCAGTTTTTGGCGGGTTTGCGCTGGCCACTGGGATGAGCGTTAACGGCAAGGTGACAGCTGTCGACGGCAACAAGATTACCATCGAGGTCGAAGCCGCCAAAGCAGCAGAATTCAAAGTGGGGAGCGAAGTTAAGCTGGAAGCGACCGAAGCCAAATCCGAAAAACCCGCGGCTAAACCAGCCGCGAAGAAGCGGAAGGAAGCAGCCGGCTGCTAGCAGATTTTCACCCGCCCTTAGCGGCAGTCGGTTACCCCGGATAAGTTGTTGCCGCCGGGGGACATTTACGTTATCTTTGATGACTGATGGGCGCTGGTGCCCATCAGTCGTTTTTTTTCACAACCGCTGGAGATGATTGAGGTGGGGATGGTGCAGCGCAGCCGGCTACCGACAGCGCAGCAGTTCGGTAAAGGGTTCAGACTTATTGCCTATGGCCTCATAGCCTTGGGTATACTGGTGACTGGCTGCAGCAAAGAAGCCGATGATTCCAGTTGCAGTTCCTGCCACCGGGGTTTGGAACCTGCCTCACCGAACCATCACGCCTGCGTCTCTTGCCATGGTGGTGATCCCCGGTCCGCCGACAAACAGACAGCGCACCACCTGATGTATGGTGGCAAAAACCCGGCGGCGCCCGCCAGCTGGGATAAAAGCTGCGGCAGCTGTCACCGTTACCAGCTCGGCCGGGTCAAATCGGGGTTGATGTACACTAATACCGGAATGATCAAGAATATCCGTCTCACCTGGGATAGCTCTGGGAAGGAGCTTTACTCGGCCAGCGGCGGGACAGGCTATGCTCCCGATGGCAAACCGCTGCAGCTGCGCAAG
>JANXYN010000038.1 GCA_025356035.1 Geobacteraceae bacterium | reverse complement strand
TTGGAGGCGTTGGAACTGAAGCGCTGAATAAACTCCTTCAGTTCGTTGGCCTTGTCGGTAACTTTGCGGTTCTCGTCCTGCTTCTGCTTTAGGGTCAACTGGCTGGCCTGATACCAGAAGTCGTAGTTGCCGACGTAGACCCTGATGGCACCGAAGTCGATATCCGCAATGTGGGTGCAGACCTGGTTCAGGAAGTGGCGGTCGTGGGAAACGACAATCACCGTGTTCTGGAAGCGGTAAAGAAAATCCTCCAGCCAGGCGATCGACTTCAGGTCCAGATGGTTGGTCGGCTCGTCCAACAGGAGCACGTCCGGATTGCCAAACAGTGCCTGGGCCAGCAGCACCCGCACCTTGTCCCCCCCTTCCAGCTCCTGCATCTTCCTCTGGCGCAACTCCTCGGGGATGCCGAGGCCGTTCAACAGCACCGCCGCCTCCGACTCCACCTCGTAACCGTTCATCTCGGCAAATTCCGATTCCAGTTCCGCCGAGCGATGACCATCCTCCTCGGAGAAATCCGCCTTGGCGTAGAGCGCCTCACGTTCTGCAATCACCTTGTACAGCTGGGCATGCCCCATGATGACGGTGTTGAAGACCGTCTCCTCATCAAAGGCAAACTGGTCCTGGCGGAGCACCGCTACCCGCTCCCTGGAACCTACCGTGATCTCGCCACGGTCCGCCTCCACCTCGCCGGCGAGGATCTTGAGGAAGGTCGATTTGCCGGCGCCATTGGCACCGATCAGTCCGTAGCAGTTCCCCGGCGTGAACTTTATGTTGACGTCCTTAAACAGAACCCTCTTGCCGTAGGCGAGGGTGACGTTAGATGCAGCTATCATGCGTTGACTCCCATCTGAAAAATGAAAAACCACAGGGGTGATCCCTGTGGTTCAGGTACGCCATATTTATAGCACGATTCCCCTGCCAGCGGCAATCCTTTTTCCTGTTCACTTATGCACACTGATTCGCCACAAAACACCAGAATGTTCTACACCCCCCCCACTCCACTAACGTCAACTTACAGAGATCACATGGGAATCATTATATATATATTGACGTCAGGATCGTTAGGGTATATTTATACAGAGGTAACTGTAATTAAACTGTATGGAGATATTAGATGCTGCACCTATTCAGCCGGCTCCATTGACTGAACACCAACGCGCGACCGTCACTCTGACGATCGCGCGTTTTTTTTTACATTGCGTGGCCAATCACCACTGGGCGGTGAGCGGTTGCTATCGGTCCATCAGCCAGCAACAAGGATTGAGAGGGATATTCAGCAACATGCCCAGTACTGCCCCTTACAGCAAGATTTTCCCCGCGATGATCCTCCTGGTCGTGTTCTGCAATGCCTTACCGGGCCGCGCGCTTGCGAATGAGGATATGGAGACCCTCCAGCTCTATTACGAGGGGAAGGATCTGGTAGTCTCAGCCAGCCGAACGCCAAAGCCGCTCTCCCAGGTAGCAGAAAATATCACCATCGTCACTGCGGCCGACATCGAGGCGCTCAACGCCCATACTGTGGGAGAGGTCCTCGCCACCGTCACCGGCGTGCAGATGGATCAGCGCAGAGGCCCTGGCAACTCAGCTAACCTGATGATCCAGGGCGCCCCCTTCTGGCATGTGCTGGTGCTGATTGACGGCGTCCCGCTCAATAACCTCTCCGACAGTTTTCCCGATCTCGGAGTGATCCCGGTCCAGTTTGTGGAGCGGATCGAGATCATTAAGGGGCCAGCCTCCTCATCCTGGGGGTCGGCGCTGGGCGGGGTGATCAATATCATCACCAAGTCCCCCGCCGAAGAACGGCGGCTTGGTGGCGCCCTCTCGGCTTCAGTCGGCGAGCAGATGACCAACGATTACCGTGGCGAGCTGACCGGCACGGCTGGAAATGTTGGCTATTACCTGGCGGGGACGAACCTTTCCGCAGACGCCCGGCACTTCTCGAACCGGGCCGACGAAACTGGCTTGTACGGCAAACTGCGCTGGCCGCTAGCGAACCAGGATTCACTCCTCTTCACCATTGGCTACAACGAAGGGGTTCGGCGCGAGGGGGAGCTCCCCAGCGTCGACTTCCTGGAAAAGATCGAACACCGCTACCTCTTCTCCTCCCTGACCCTCACCAGTACCATCACCGACCAGCTTAAGGCTGACCTGGCACTGCGAGCGGCGACCCGCCATCTCGAAAATGCCCATTCTGCGGCCTTTGGCAATTTGCCAGTCACTTTCGTCAGCGACGAGGCCAGCTACGGCGGCAGCGCCAAATTGAGCTGGCGCCAGGAGCTGCAGACCCTAGTGGCAGGGGCCGATTTCGACCACGGCAACCTCGATCAGCAGACCAAGCCCGCGCTAGGGACCCTGGATAAATTGGGGCTGTTCGCCAATGATACCATCAGCGTCGGCCCAGTCACGGTCACGCCCGGGGTCAGGTACGATAATTCGAGCCACTTTGGCGACTTTCTGAGTAGCAGCCTGGGGGTCACCTACAGTCTGACGGAGAAGACCCTGTTCAGGACCATGGCAGCCCGTGGCTTCAGCAATCCCACCCTAATCAACGGACCGAATCTGGAAAAAGTCTGGTCGGTGCAGGCCGGTTTCGAGTCGACGGAGCTCGACTTCTGCAGGCTGAAAACCACCCTCTTCCAGAGCGAGACCAGCGATATCCTCAGTTCGCTCAACAGCCCAATTCGGGAGCGGCAACGGCGGCGTGGGGTGGAAGTGGAATTGCAGACCGTTCCCCTTTTTCACCTGTCGCTCGCCACAGGCCTGGCCCTGCTTGACGTGACGGATCTGGAAAGCGGCCAGCTGGTGGAGGGCGCCCCCTGCTACACGGTGGATACGACCGTCCGCTATGCCTGGGATGGATACCGGGCGAACCTCTCCGGCCACTACATCCGCTGGAATCCCTATCCGCAATTTAATGGCCGGTACAGCGCCATGATTTGGGATCTCGCCCTTGGAGCAAACATCGCCAAGATCGGGGGAACCGAGCTGGAGCTGTTCGCCACTGTCCACAACCTGTTTAGCGGCTCGCAGAACCAGTTCGAATTCTACGAAAATCTGCGGCGCTGGGTTGAGGGCGGACTGAAGGTGCGGTTTTGAGGGCCCTCGTCCAGTTCATCGCGGGCATGCTACTGCTCCAGGCGGGAATAGTCTGCGCTCAGGAAATCGTGGTGGTGCAAAGCCTCAAGGTCAACCCCTTTGACGACGCCGTGCACGGTTTCAAGAGCAACTGTTCCGCCCCAACCACCACCATCATCCTTGGCGAGCTGGATGAAAACGAGCTACTGCGAACCGTGCGAGCCAGGAAGCCGGTACTGATCCTCGCTGTTGGCGCCGAAGCGCTCGCCAGGGTTAAACAAATCGTGGATATCCCCGTTATCTATCTGATGGTGGCAAATCCCCCACCACAGCCGATGGAAGCGAAGAACATCACCGGCGTCAGCATGAATCTGGCCCCGGCGAAGGAGCTCGCCCTGCTGCGGCAAGCCCTCCCTGAAGCGCGCCGGATCGGTCTCCTTTACAATCCACGACGGACCGGACCGCTGGTGGAACAGCTGCGAGGCAACGCCAGGACTCTTGGATTCGAGCTGCTGACCAGAGAGGTGCAGAGCGCCAAAGAGGTGCCGGAACAACTGCAACGGCTGAAAGGCGCAGTTGATGCCTTTCTGATGGTGCCAGACCCAACGGTCCTCACCCCGGAGACCGTTGAATATCTCTTCCTCTTTTCCCAGGAGCAGCAGCTGCCGGTGATCAGCTTTTCCCAGAAATATTTGAAAATGGGGGCATTGCTGTCGCTGGATATCGACAGCTACGACATGGGGAGCCAGGCTGGCAAACTAGCCAACCGGATCCTGTCAGGAACCACTACGCCAGATATTTCGCCGGTTTTTGCCCGGCAGGTGGTAGTACACATCAACCAGAACGTGGCCAAACACCTGGGGCTCTTCCTTACCGAGCGCCAGTTCAGCCCCTCGCAGCCGGCAAAGGGAGTGAGATGAGCACCTTAGTTCGCAGGATCACCCATCTGGCAGTGAGCTTCCGGACAAAAATCTTTCTCCTGCTCATTCTGTCCATTGTCGTCATCTCATCGATCTTAACCGCCTTCTTCCTCCAGCATGATCGGCGTGCGCAAACGGAACAAATCCGCATCGAGGGGGAGCTGCTTGCCAGCATCTTCGCCCACAATACGCGGCTGGCGGTATTTTCAGGGAATTCCGAGATGCTGTTGGAAGCCGCTGCCGGCATCATGCTGCGCAATGAAGTCATAGCCGTGGCGGTGTTCGATGCCGATGGCAAACTACTGATGGAAAAAGCTCGGCCTGGCAAAGAACAGTTCGCGGGTCCCCGAACGATAGCAGCGCCGGATCGGCAGTGGATTCTAGACCTGCTGAAAACCGCCACAGTCCCTGTGTATCTTGAGCAGGAAGGCTTTTTCGAATTCTTTGCCCCGATAGCTTCGGCACACCGCTATGCCACTGCCGAGGCCCTCTATTTCGAAGATGGCCCAACGCCGCTTATGAAGAGGCCCCAAGGTCTGGTGCGCGTCGTGCTGGATAAAGAGTTGCTGAATGACCAGTTACAAAGAGTGACGAAGACCACTATCCTCCTGGGATTATTCTTTTTACTGGTCGGCTCCACCAGCGCCTATCTGGTGTTAAAAGGAATTACCAGGCCTCTGGAGGCGCTGACCGCAGGGGTCAACGCCCTTGGTAGCCACGCGGTTTTCAAAAAAATCCCGGTACTGTCCCAAGATGAGATCGGCAAGGTCACCAAGGCCTTCAACGTCATGATCGATGCGCTGGAGAGGCGGGAAACTGCCCGCAAGAAAGCAGTCGACCAGCTCCACACCGTCAACGCCCAACTGGAGCAACGGGTCCGGGAGCGGACTGCCGATCTCGAATCGTTCGCCTATTCAACCTCCCATGACCTCCGGGCTCCGCTGTTACGCATCAGCGGCTACAGCAAGGCGCTCCAGGAGGACTATGCCGACCAACTGGATGACCAGGGGCAGCTTTACCTGGAGCGCATGAACGTCGTGTGCGGACAGATGGAACAGATCATCAAAGCCATGATGATGCTCTCCCAGGATACACAAGGGGAGCTCTGCCGGGAAAAGGTCGACCTGAGCGCTCTGGTCGCTGAAATCTGCGCCGGTTTCCGGGAACTGCAACCGGAACTGCAAACCAGGGTGGTTATTGAGCCGGGGATGGAGGTCAATGGCAACCTCAGACTGTTGCGGTTAATGCTGGAGAATCTGCTCGACAATGCCTGGAAATTCACGGCCAAGGAGCCGGAGCCCAAGATTGAGGTTGGCATCCTGCGGCTTGAAGGAAGAGTGACATATTATATCCGGGACAACGGGGTCGGTTTTGACATGAAATATGCCAACAAGCTTTTTGCCCCGTTCCAGCGTCTGCATAATGCCGGCGATTTCCCCGGCAGCGGCATCGGCCTGGCAGTAGTACGGAAGATCATCAGCCGCCATGATGGCACCATCAGGCTTGAAAGTGCCGAGGGGAAAGGCACGACTTGCTTTTTTACCTTGTAATATTTCTAATCTTTATGCAGGCAACCCCTACCAGAGGAGGTGCACCATTCCTGGGAAAAATATCCTGCTCGTTGAAGACAATCCCGATGACGAATTTCTTACCCTCCGGATTTTAAGAAAACTGGTAGGGGGCGCCACTATCGAAGTAACCAGGGATGGTGTCGCAACTCTCGACTACCTGTTTGGCCGGCAGGACGGCGCCCCGTCGGTACCCCTCCAGCTGATCCTGCTCGATTTGCAGCTGCCGAAGGTCGGCGGGCTGGAGGTGCTCCAGCAGATCGCCGCCCATGAGGCGACCCGCGAGATCCCGGTTATCGTGCTGAGCTCCTCGGATAGCCCCCATGAAATCGACAGATGCAGAGAATTAGGGGCTTTCTGCTACCTGTGCAAGCCGCTCTCCCTCGACCGGCTGCGCAATTGCCTTGCCCAGCTCAACCTAGAGTGACGCGCAGCTACCTCAATGCAGTTCCAATGGCAATGCAGAGCGGGTCACAGCAAAATGGCGCGAGATCATGGTCAGCGTCTCACGACGCCTTCACACAGAGCGCATACTTCAGATAGCGCCCCTCGGGAAAAGTGACGGGATAGGGAAAGTCTTCGGGCTGGCCGAACAGGGAGATGACCCGCAGATCGCTAGTCGCCTGGAGGGCGCCGCGGCGGAGTTCCTTGAGATAGTCGGCCACCTCCACCTTCTGATGATTGGAGGAGGCGATCAGCAGCCCACCATCCGCAAGAAGTGGCAGCGCAGCCGCCACCAGCTCTGAAGTGCCACCGCGGGTGGTGAAGCGGCTCTTGGCCGTGGTGGAAAAGGATGGGGGGTCCATCAGGACAATGTCGTAAAGCTTCTCTTGGCGTGCCAGGTCAGCCAGCACCTCCAGACAGTCGCCGACGATGAACTCGTGCCGTTTGGGGTTGAGCCGGTTAGCGCCGAAGTTGGCCTTGGCCCATTCGGTATAGCCGGGCGAGGCATCCACGCTGGTCACCAGGCGCGCCCCGGCAGCCGCAGCTGCCACCGAAAAGGCGCCGGTATAGGCGAACAGGTTGAGCAGCCGCTTCCCCTCCACGCGGCCCATCAGGTCGCGCCGGTTTTTGCGTTGATCAAGGAACAAGCCGGTGTTCAGGCCACGTTCCAGAGTGACCAGAAAGTTCAGGCCGTTTTCCTTAACCGTCAGCGGTTGTGGCGCCGGCGCACCAGCCAGCAGCAGGCCACATATCTTGGTGTCGCTCACCGCCTCCAACTCCCTGGTCTTTTGCGGCCGCGTCTTCTCGTAGATCCCGACTGGGGATAGGAGCTCCTGCAGCACCTGAGTGATCAGCCCGAGATGTGGTCGCCAGCCGGCGCAATAGAGCTGTACCATCAGGTAGTCACCGTACCGATCCACCGTCAGGCCTGGCAAGCCGTCCCCCTCGGCGTTCACCAGCCGGTAGGCATTGGTATCACCCAGATCGGCGTGGCTGCGGCGCAGTTCAATGGCAACCGCCAGACGTTTCTTCAGCCAGGCCCGGTCCAGTCGGATTGGTTCCCGGGCCAGCACCCGCGCAACGACCCGGTCCTGGGGGTCGAGCAAGGCAGTGGCCAGAAAGCGCCCTTTACCATCCGTTAACTCCACCAGGTCGCCGGCCCGGCCCTGGGGCCACTTCTTAGTATAACTATCGGCAACTATCCAGGGATGCCCCAACTCCAGCATCCGCACCGTATCAGGGCCGACTGTCCATAGTCCCGCCTGCATCTTCACTCCTTGGGCTTTTCCTGTCAATCAAAACCCCTGTGTCATTCCTGCCTGGTTGCGCCCAGCTAACGGCGGCGTGCCAGCCAGTCCGTTGGAACAGTGCCGGCCAGCCATTCACCAGGCTGCAGGTCACCGAGCTGCCACGGACCAATGGCTGACCGAATCAGCCGGAGGGTCGGCAGGCCAACGGCGGCGGTCATCCGGCGGATCTGGCGATTGCGCCCTTCGGTCAAGATTATGGCCAGCCAGCTGGTTGGAATCAAGCGCCGTTCACGGATCGGCGGGGTGCGCGGCCAGACTGGCGGTGGCTCGATCTGCTTAACTGTGGCTGGGCGGGTCCAGCCATCCCGGAGCAGGACGCCACTAGCCAACTGCTCCAGGGCGGCAGCTATCGGAACACCTTCCACCTGGACCCAATAGGTTTTGGCCAGCTTGGCACGGGGATCGGCGATCCGCTGTTGGATGCGACCGTTGTCAGTGAGAACCAGCAGACCTTCGCTGTCATAATCCAGACGGCCTGCGGCATAAACGTTGGGAATCGAGATGTAGTCAGCTAGGGTCGCCCGTCCGCCCGGATCGGTGAACTGGCAGAGGACGTTAAACGGCTTATTGAAGAGGATAATCTGCACGTGGCTTCCTCGGCAGCTTCGCCACAAACACCACGTGCCGCAACCCGCCGCGGCCAGGCCGTTCACTGGTCACTGCAAAACCGGCTGTCTGCAGGCGCTTGGCAAAGGCTTCGTCGTAGTTTTCGCCCCAGACAGCCAGCACACCACCCGGCTTGAGCGCGGCGCGCATTCGTTCGATTGCCAAAGTGCCGTAAAGCGGATCGTTGCGCTGGTGTGTCCGGGCGTGGGGACCTTTATAAAGGTCAAGGACAATGGCGTCAAACCCCTCCTCCCCATTGGTAATGGCGCAACGGTGAATCAGCTCGGCAACGTCGATAATCTCAACGCTAACCCTGGGATCACTGGCTGCACC
>JANXYN010000018.1 GCA_025356035.1 Geobacteraceae bacterium | reverse complement strand
GCAAAGTTCTCATTATCGGGGCAGGGGGAGTTGGTCAGGTCGTCACGCACAAGTGCGCCCAGGCGCGCGACGTGTTCACTGCCATCACCCTGGCGTCACGCACGGAATCAAAGTGCCGGGCCATTGCCGCGCAGCTCGACTATCCGGTGAAGACTGCCCAGGTTGATGCCGACAATGTGCCAGAACTTATTGAACTGATCAAGCGTGAGCAACCGAACCTCGTCATCAATGTCGCCTTGCCGTATCAGGATTTGACCATCATGGACGCCTGCCTGGCCACGGGGGTCGATTACCTCGATACCGCCAACTACGAGCCCCGCGACACCGCCAAGTTCGAGTACAGCTGGCAGTGGGCCTATCACGACCGGTTCCGGGAGAAGGGGCTGATGGCGCTTTTGGGGAGTGGTTTCGATCCGGGCGTGACCAACGTCTTCACCGCCCTTGCCGCCAAGCGTTATCTCGACGAGGTGCAGGAGATTGACATCATCGACGCCAACGCCGGGAGCCATGGCCAGCCGTTTGCCACCAACTTTAACCCGGAGATCAATATTCGGGAGGTCACTGCACCCTGTCGCCATTGGGAAAACGGCCGCTGGGTGGAGTCACCGGCGTTGAGCACCAAGCGCCAGTACGACTTCCCCGAGGGGATCGGCCCGATGAACATCTACCGTATGTACCACGAGGAGATGGAGTCCCTAGTCAAGCATCTTCCCACGATCCGCAAGGCCCAGTTCTGGATGACCTTCTCGGACAACTACCTCAAGCATCTGGAGGTTTTGCAGAATGTGGGGATGACTCGGATCGACGAGGTGGAATTCAACGGCCAGAAGATTGTCCCCCTGCAGTTTCTGAAAGCGGTACTCCCCGATCCCGGCAGCCTCGGCCCGCTGACCAAGGGGCGAACCTGTATCGGCGTGGTCGCCAAGGGGATCAAGGCCGGCAAGAAGAAGCAGGTCTATATCTATAACATCTGTGACCACGAGGCGTGCTACCGGGAGGTCAAGTCCCAGGCCATCAGCTATACCACGGGGGTGCCGGCGGTGGTCGGTGCCATTATGATGCTCACCGGCCAATGGCGGGGGGCCGGGGTCTTCAATATGGAACAGTTCGACCCGGAGACGTACCTCGCTACACTCGCCAAGATGGGCCTCCCCTGGCAGGTGGTCGAGGGTGGTGAATGGCTGGAGCTTTAAAGTCAAAGGCAATTTAACGCAGAGGACGCTTAGAAACGCAGAGGAAATCATAAAATATATCCTTTAAGGTTTCACCCTTGAAATTATCTCAACTTTCAGGGATTTTGATTTTTCTCTGCGTTTCTTAGCGTCCTCTGCGGTGGAATAAGGTTCTAAGCATTGACCGGTATCGACATCGAAAAAATCCTCAGGATCGCCCCATCCCCCGCTTACGTGGTGGATCTGGGGCGGTTGCGCCATAATCTGTCCATCCTGGACGAGGTACAAAAGCGGAGCGGCGCCAAGATCCTCCTTGCCCTCAAGGCGTTTGCCATGTGGAATGTCTTCCCGATCATCCGGGAAACCCTCCATGGGGTCTGTGCCAGTTCGCACTGGGAGGCACGGCTCGGCCGGGAGGAGTTCGGCCGGGAGGTGCACAGCTTTGCCGCCGCCTTCAAAGAGAGTGACATTCAGGAACTCCTGGCAACCTCGAACCATCTGGTCTTCAACTCCTTCGCTCAGTTGGAGCGCTTCCGTTCCCTCTGGGAAAAGGCGCACGGACGGGTGTCGGTGGGGCTGCGGGTGAACCCTGAGCATTCCGAGGGGCACACCGCCATCTATGACCCCTGTGCCCCCAATTCGCGTTTGGGAATTACGCGGGCGCAATTCGAAGGGAGGTCCCTGAGCGGAGTCGAAGGGCTCCACTTCCATACCCTATGCGAACAGCAGTTCGAGCCGCTGGAGCGGACGGTCGGGGCCATCGAGGAAAAGTTCGGCGAGTTCCTGCCCCAGATGAAATGGCTGAACCTGGGAGGTGGGCACCATATCACCCGTGACGGCTACGACGTCGATGCCCTGGTGGAGTTGATCAAATATCTGCAGGGTAAATACGCCCTGGAGATCTATCTCGAACCGGGTGAGGCCATTGCCATCGGCACCGGCATCCTGGTGGGAGAGGTGCTGGACGTGGTGCAGAACGAGATGGCGATCGCCATCCTCGACGTCTCGGCGGCCTGCCACATGCCCGACGTGCTGGAGATGCCCTACCGGCCCGGTATCCATGGCGGGTTCGACGCTGGTGTCAAGGCCAACACCTACCGCCTCGGCGGTCCCTCCTGTCTGGCAGGGGACGTGATTGGCGACTGGTCCTTCGAGCAGCCATTGCAAACGGCCGACCGAATTGCCTTTCTGGATATGGCCCACTACACTATGGTCAAGAACACGACCTTCAACGGCATTCAGCTGCCGCACATTTGCACCTTTGAACCGGAGACGGGCGAACTCAAGGTCGTCCGCAGCTTCGGTTACGAGGATTTCAAAAGCAGATTGTCGTAATCATGTAGGGGCGCACGGCGTGCGCCCTGCTGCTGCCACGGTACGCAACAAACCAGGGCTCATGCCATGCGCCCCTACGATAACACTGCACCCTGGAGATTTATAATGGAACGCTGGTCAATTAACGAATCCGCTAAGATCTACAACCTGGACAACTGGGGTGCCGATCTGTTTTCGATCAACAAAAAGGGGAACATCTGCGTTCATCCTTCGCCCAATTCAAAACATTCGATCGATCTGCGGGCCCTGGTCGATGACCTGATCAAGCGGAAAATCAAGCCGCCGATCCTCCTCAGGTTCATGAATATTCTGGAAGGGCGCATTGCCTCCATCAACCGCGTCTTCAAAAATGCCATACAGGAAAACAACTACCCGGCAAAATACCAGACATTCTATCCGATCAAAGTGAATCAGCAGCGCCAGGTGGTGGAAGCGATCGCCAATTTCGGCAAAAAATACAATATCGGGCTGGAAGTCGGTTCCAAACCGGAACTGGTGGCGGGGATTTCGTTATCCACCGGCAGTGGCCTGCCGATCATCTGCAATGGCTACAAGGATACCGAATACATCGAAACGGTCCTGTATGCCACCAAGATCGGCTATGACATCACCATCGTCGTGGAGAAGATGTTCGAGCTGGAAAAGGTCATCGAGCTGTCGCAGAAAACCGGCATCAAGCCGAAACTGGGGATCCGGGTCAAGCTGTCATCAAAAGGGACCGGCAAATGGGCAACTTCCGGCGGTGAGGATGCGAAATTCGGCCTGCGGATCTCCGAGATCATCGCCGCCATCGATATGCTGAAAAAGCATGGGTTAATGGATAGTGTGCGTCTGCTCCATTTCCATATCGGCAGCCAGATCACCAAGATCGATAAGGTAAAGAACGCGCTGATCGAGGGAACCCGGATCTATGTGGAAATGAAAAAGCTCGGGGTCAACCTCGAATATCTCGATATCGGCGGCGGCTTGGGGGTCGATTATGACGGCTCAAAATCGAGCTATTTTTCCAGCGTCAATTATTCCCTGGAAGAGTACGCCAATGACGTCATTTACCAGATCAAAAATATCTGTGAAAACGCCGGGATCGACTGTCCGAACATCATCTCCGAATCCGGCCGGGCCATCGCTGCCCATTATTCGGTGCTGGTCACCAACATCTTGAATACCAACACCCAGAACCAGATGCCCGATTTCGAATCCATGCTGGATCAGCCGGAACAGTTATCGCCAACGGTCAAAAAACTGGTCGACATCCATAAAAGTATCGACCGCCATTCGCTCCGGGAAGATTACCACGATACCATCCAGCTCATTCAGGAGGCGGTCAGTCTGTTTAATCTCGGCTACCTGACTCTGAACGAGCGGGCCATCGCGGAGTGGATCTGTGCAAAGATAATCAGGAAAATCAACGGTATTGTCGAGAAGCTCAAGCCGATTCCTGATGAACTGCAGAATTTTCAGCTCAGTCTGCGGCAGACCTATTTCGCCAATTTTTCCCTGTTCCAGTCGATCCCGGACTCCTGGGCGATCGACCAGTTATTTCCCATCGTCCCTATTCAGCGACTTCATCAAAAACCGGATGTGATTGCGTCCATCGCCGATATCACCTGTGATTCGGACGGGGAGATCACCAGTTTCGTTGGCGAAAATGGCCGGACGAAATTTCTCCCCCTGCACAAAATCCGCAGCGACGAAGATTATTTCATCGGCTTCTTCCTGATCGGTGCCTACCAGGAGATCCTCGGCGATATGCATAACCTGTTCGGCGATACCAACGCCGTCCACATCACCTTCAACAAAAAGACCAATTACAAGATTGATACGGTTATTAATGGCGACGCCATCAGCGAAAGCCTGAAGTATGTGCAGTATAACGGCAACGAGATATTGAAGAACGTCCGGGACAATCTGGAAAAGGGGGTTGCGCTGCGGAAAATTTCCATCGAAGAGAGCAGCCACTTCCTGGAACTGTTGGATAAGACCCTCCAGGCTTACACCTATCTGGGGGAGTAACTGTTGGAATGGCAGGGCCCTAACGTAAAACCCTTAATCTCCCATTGACGGCAGTCGACAGCGCAGGTATTATGCACCTGCGCTGTTTTTATTGGGCGGTTGGCAGCTGCAGATAGACACAGGAGGTCCTTTTGTTCGGCGGCATTACCGGCAATGTGCTGATCCTTGGGCTGGTCAGTTTTCTGACCGACGTCTCCAGCGAGATGATCTATCCCCTGTTGCCGCTCTTTCTCACTACCGTGCTGGGGGGCGGCCCCGCCTTCCTCGGGGTGATCGAGGGGGTCGCCGAATCGACCGCCGCGCTGTTCAAGCTGATTTCCGGCATCGTTTCCGACCGGGTCCGGGACCGGAAAGGGCTAGTGCTGGCCGGTTATTCCCTCTCCGCCTTCGCCCGTCCCTTGATCGCCATCGCCGCCTCGCCGGCGGCGGTCCTGGTGATCCGCTTCTTCGACCGGGTCGGGAAAGGGATCAGAACCTCTCCTCGCGACGCGCTTATCGCCGATTCCACCGCCCCGGAGGTTCGCGGCAAGGCCTACGGTTTTCACCGCTCCATGGACCATGCCGGGGCCATTGTCGGGCCACTGTTGGCCACCTTCATTCTTGCCTATTTCACCAAGGATCTCCGTACTGTTTTCTGGTTGGCCGCTGTTCCCGGTATCCTGGCGGTGCTGCTGATCGTCTTCAAGGTCAGGGAGGCCGACCAGCGCGGGGTCACCGGCAATGCCAGCTTCCTGCAAATCCTTCCGACCGGTCGGCTGCGCCGCTATCTCATCATCCTCGTGATCTTTACCCTCGGGAATTCCTCCGACGCCTTTTTGCTGTTGTGGGCCAGCCAGCTCGGTGTGGCGACCGCAATGCTGCCGCTCCTCTGGACCTATTTTCATCTGGTCAAGATGCTTGCTGCCATGCCGTTTGGTGCCCTTTCCGATCGACTCGGCCGGCGTTGGATGATCGTCGCCGGCTGGGGCGTCTATGCCCTTGCCTATGCTGGCTTTGCTTTCGCCACCACCCAGCTCCATGTCTGGCTGTTGTTCGCTTTTTACGGGCTCTTTTACGGCCTGACCGAGGGGGTGGAGAAGGCGTTGCTGGTCGATATTGTGGCACCTGCCGAGCGGGGCGGCGCCTTTGGCTGGTATAATTTTGCCGTTGGCATCGGCGCGCTCCCCGCCAGTCTCATGTTCGGTTATATCTGGCAGCGGTTTTCCGCCAAGGCGGCCTTCGGTTTTGGCGCTGCCCTGGCCTTGCTGGCCGCCATGCTCCTCGTCCTGCTGGTGCAGCCTGAGCAAAAGCCGTCGCAATCTGGGGGAAGTCAGTGAAACGCCGGTTGATTAAGCCAACAGATACACCGGTTGAACCGACGGGGGAAATGGTTCTATGACAACGGAGCGGATAATGGAGCTGGTGGAAGAGTTTGCCGAGGCTGCCGATCTGCATTTCGAAGCGGTTGAGGCGCTCGATGAAGAACAGGCAAATCGGCAGGCCGTGCGGCTGGCGCGGTTGTTTAAGGATATTGTGCTGCAGGGTGAAGAGGGGCGGGAGGCACTCCTTGTCCTGATTGACAGTAAAAACCTGGCAGTGGCCGGAATGGCGGCGGTTTACTCGCTCCGTTACAGCCCGGCGCGTTGCGAAGCCTTGTTAAAGCAGCTTGCCAGTCAGCCGGGCCTTTTGGGGTTCCGGGCGGGGGCCGCCCTACAACGCTGGGCGGACGGAGATTGGCCCCTTGAGTGACACCGTGACCGTTGAATTCTAACAAATCCGTTGTGCTCTGTTTTTGAGGTGGGGGTAGCGTGGCAATTCTTATTGTAGATGATTCCGAGGTGGCCCTGACAGTGTTTGAATCAATCCTGCAGGGGGCGGGGCATACCGATATCCTTTGCGCAAGGACGGCCCAGTATAGTGGACCCTTTAGTCAAGACAATAAATCATCGAGTTTAAGGTGGTGCCCAGTCGCGCAGCAGACCGGCGCTGCCCCGATTTTGAGCGTGGTTTTACGCTCAACAAATTTGTCTGCGATTTTCGCTCCGCCGCCG
>JANXYN010000226.1 GCA_025356035.1 Geobacteraceae bacterium | reverse complement strand
CTTAACCCTGCTGGAACGCAATACCCGCGACCTGCAGGAAAACGTCATGTCGATGCGGATGGTGCCGATCAGCTTCGTCTTCAGCCGCTTCCCCCGAGTGGTACGTGATACTGCCGCGCTGCTGGGGAAACAGGTGGAGCTGAAAACCAGTGGCGACACCACCGAGCTCGACAAGGGGCTGATCGAAAAGATTGCCGACCCCCTCACCCATCTGGTGCGCAACAGCCTTGATCATGGGATCGAATCCCCCGACGTGCGGATTGCCGCCGGCAAGGAGCCGTTTGGTACCATTACCCTGAGCGCTGCCCAACAGGAAGGGAAGATTGTGATCGAGGTGGCCGATGACGGCGCCGGCCTCAGCCGCGAGAAGATCCTGGCCAAGGCTCGGGAAAAGGGGGTGCCGGTCAGCGACAGCATGACGGATGACGAGGTGTGGCAGCTGATCTTTGCCCCCGGTTTCTCCACCGCCGAGGTGGTGACTGATGTTTCGGGCCGAGGGGTCGGGATGGACGTGGTGCTCCGCAATGTGAAGGATCTGGGAGGGCGGGTCAGCGTTAAATCGGAGCCGGGGAAGGGGAGCCGGATCACAATCCGGCTCCCCTTGACCCTGGCGGTGCTGGACGGGCTATCGGTGCAGGTGGGGAAGGAGATTTTCGTCATTCCCCTCAATTCCATCGTTGAATCGCTGCAGCCGCAGGTGCAAGACCTCAGAACGGTCCCTGGGCAGGGGCAGTTGGTGCACATCCGCGGCGAATATCTGCCGCTGCTCCCTTTGCATGAGTTGTTCCATATCGAGGGAGCGGTGACCAGACCGGAACAGGGGATTCTGACCATCGTTGAAGCGGAAGGGGAGAAGGTCGCGTTGCTGATCGACGCTCTGTTGGGGCAGCAGCAGGTGGTGATCAAGAGCCTGGAGGCCAATTACCGCAAGGTGGAAGGGAGCGCCGGGGCGACTATCCTTGGCGATGGCCGGGTGGCAATGATTCTCGATGCCGGGTCGCTGATCGGCATGGGGCGACGCGGCCAGGGATCTTCAACGCAGATTTAGCTGCGTTCGAATAGTTTTCAAGTTCAAAGGTCGTGACCAACACCGGGGCTGAAAAAATATCTAACTAGGAGGAGACGATGAAAGGAGAACAGGAGTTGACTGGAAAGGCCGCCGACAGCAGCGCCCAGGAATATCTGACCTTCACCCTCGGCAACGAGGCGTACGGGCTCGATATTCTGCGGGTCCAGGAGATCCGGGGGTACGATACGGTCACCCAGATCGCCAATGCCCCCGATTATCTGAAGGGGGTGATCAATCTGCGGGGGGTGATCGTCCCGATCGTCGACATGCGGATCAAGTTCCACCTGGGGAAGGTGGATTACAACGAGTTTACGGTGGTGATCATCCTCAATGTGGCGGCCAAGGTGGTCGGCATGGTGGTGGACGGGGTCTCCGACGTGGTCACCCTCGCCAAGGAGCAGATCAAACCGCCACCTGAATTCGGCGCCAGCTTCGATGCCCAGTATATCAACGGCATCGGCACGGTGGACGAGCAGATGCTGATCCTTGTCGATATCGAAAAGCTGATGGGTAGCGCCGAGCTGCAGCTGGTGGAGCTGGCAGCGTAGTTGCCAAGCGATTAATCATCCAGATACCAATAGCGATGGTGAGTTTGCAGAATACCTACAAGGAGGAAATTGCGATGAAGGTACATGATTTGAAAATCGGCACACGGCTTGGTTTCGGGTTTGGCATGGTTCTGCTGCTGCTGGCGCTGGTGACTGCGCTCGGAATCAGGGGGCTGGTCAAGGTGGACGAGCAACTGGAACGGATCGTGGAGGTGAATTACGAGAAGATTCAGCAGTCAAACATTGCCATGGAGTCCTTGAACAACATATCCATGTCGATGCAGAAGATGATGCTGCTCCGGGACCAGGCGGCAAGGCTTGAGGAAAAGAAGAAGATCGAGGCGAAGAGGGCAAGCTACAAGGAGGCGATGGCCATCGTCGAAAAACTGGAGACCAACGACGCGGGGAAGAAGGCGATCGCCGAGGTCCGGAGCGCCATTGACGATGCAAAAAAGGTGAACAACGAGATCATTGAACTGAGCCTTTCCAACCGGACCGAGCAGGCGGCAGCGCAGTTCGTCAAGGAGGGCGTGCCACTGATGGCGAAGATAGACGGGGCATTAGAGGCGCTGGTCAAGTACAACGAGGGGCGGATCGCATTGCGCTATGCCGATGCGGTCTCCACTTACAAGAGCACCATGCTGGTCAACCTGCTGATCGCGGCGCTCGCGCTCGCCGCCGGCATAATAATGGCCTTCCTGATCACCCGGGCCATCGTCAGGCCCCTCAATGAGGCGGTGGAGCTGGCGAGACGGGTGGCCGC
Source organism: Geobacteraceae bacterium (assembly GCA_025356035.1). Lineage (GTDB taxonomy): Bacteria > Desulfobacterota > Desulfuromonadia > Geobacterales > Geobacteraceae > JANXYN01. The sequence continues at coordinate 21,803 of JANXYN010000226.1, read as the reverse complement.
CGGCGACCTGACCGCCAGCATCGAGGTGCGGAGCAAAGACGAGACCGGCCAGCTGATGCAGGCGTTGAAGGAGATGAACGAGAGCCTGGTGCAGATCGTCGGAGATGTGCGGGAGGGGTCCGACTCCATCGCCATCGCCACCAAGCAGATTGCCAGCGGCAACTCAGACCTCTCCCAGCGCACCGAGGAGCAGGCCTCGGCCCTGGAGGAGACCGCCTCCAGCATGGAAGAACTGACCTCTACGGTGAAACAAAATGCCGAAAACGCCCAGCAGGCCAACCAGCTGGCCATCAGTGCCAACGACGTGGCGACCAAGGGGGGCGAGGTGATCAATCGGGTGGTCACTACCATGGAATCGATCACCTCCAGCTCGAAGAAGATCGCCGACATCATCGGCGTCATCGACGGGATTGCCTTCCAGACCAACATCCTCGCGCTTAACGCGGCAGTGGAAGCGGCCCGGGCCGGTGAGCAGGGACGCGGCTTTGCGGTGGTGGCGGGCGAGGTGCGGAACCTGGCCCAGCGCAGTGCTGCAGCAGCCAAGGAGATCAAGGGGCTGATCGGCGACTCGGTGGAGAAGGTGGAGGGGGGCTCCAGGCTGGTGGGTGAAGCGGGTCAGACCATCCAGGAGGTGGTGGCCAGCGTGAAACGGGTCACCGACATCATGGCGGAGATCACCGCCGCCTCGGTGGAGCAGTCGAGCGGCATCGAGCAGGTCAACACTGCCATCACCCAGATGGATGAGGTGACCCAGCAGAACGCGGCGCTGGTGGAAGAGGCGGCTGCGGCGGCCGAGTCTCTGGAAGAGCAGGCTGAGCACATGGTGGAGCTGATGAGTCGCTTCAAACTGGCAGCGGCAGCCCAGGGTCAGGCCAAGGTTGTGGAGCATAGGGAGCAGAAGCCGGCGACAGTGACGGAACATAAGGCGGTTGCCGCCAAGCCGACTACTCTTGCCAAGGACAAAAAGGGGAAGACCCCGGCCAAAGAGGTCAGGCAGGCAAACGGTGGGCATAGGCCGGCCAAGGCGGTCGGCCACGACGAGGATTGGAAGGAATTCTAGGCGAGGGAATACCTGGCAGGCTTAAACAACCTGCCAGGTCTGGCCGTCGCCTGGGATGATGCAATGTAGAGACGCCCGGTTGTAGCGTCTAACCTTCGGTAGGACGGGTGCGGGCATGGACCTTCAACAACAGAAGAAAGAGCGGGAATTCCTCTATACGCCAAACGACTTTGCCCGGATTCGGCAGCTGATCTACCAGCGTGCCGGGATTTCCCTCAGTCAGAGCAAGAGTGACATGGTTTACAGCCGCCTGGCACGACTTCTGCGCTCAGCCGGGCTGCGAAGCTTTGCCGACTACCTAGACCTGGTGGAAAACGGTGATGGGGCGGAGTGGCAGCCATTTGTCAACGCCCTCACCACCAATCTCACCTCCTTTTTTCGTGAGCCCCACCACTTTCCGCTGCTGGCGGAGCATCTGGAAAAAATCAGCCTGACCCGGCCGGTCCGGTTATGGAGTTGCGCTGCCTCCACGGGTGAAGAGCCCTATTCAATGGCGATGACGGTGGTGGATCTCTACAAGCGCCATAACATGCCGGTCAAGATCCTCGCCACCGATCTGGATACCAACGTATTGGAGATTGCCCGGCGGGGGGTCTATCCCCTGGAAAAGGTTGAAAAGCTGCCGCCCCCCCTGATGAAACGGCATTTTCTGCAGGGGAGCGGCGCCCAGCAGGGATTTGCCCGAATCAGGCCGGAGCTGCAAGGGTTGATTGCCTTCCGCCAGTTGAACCTGCTCAGCCAACGCTGGCCGATGCAGGGGCAATTCGATGCGATCTTCTGCCGGAATGTGATGATCTATTTCGACAAGGCTACCCAGCGGCGGATACTGGGGATGCTGGCGGCCCAACTCCGGCCCGATGGGCTTCTCTTTGCGGGGCATTCGGAAAGTTTTCACTACGCGACGGAACATTTCCAGACCTGTGGCAAGACGGTCTACCGACTCAGGGAGCCCGGGCGTTGACGCCCGGTAACCATACCATGCAAGAATTCGCCAGGCCATTCGTCACCGCGGTTTACTTCGACCGCGCCTTCAATACCAATGCGGTTAAGATCGGCCCGGGGGAATACCACGCCACCGACCGGGACCTGATGATCGTGACGGTGCTCGGTTCATGCGTATCGGTTTGCCTCCGCGACTGGCAACTGGGGATTGGCGGGATGAACCATTTCATGCTGCCGCTGCCGGCCGGCGGGCTGATTGAAACAATAGGCGCACCAGCCAGGTATGGTGCCTTTGCCATGGAGCTGCTAATCAACCAACTCCTCAAGCTCGGCGCGATCCGCAGCAATCTGGAGGCCAAGGTATTTGGCGGAGGAAAGATTCTCGAAGGGGTGACCGATATCGGCAGAATGAACGGGGAGTTCGCCATTCATTATCTGCAGCTGGAGGGGATCCGCATCCTGGCGAGCGATCTCGGCGATATCTACCCGCGCAAGATTTATTTCGCGCCCAAGACCGGCCGGGTTTTTGTCAGGCAGCTCCGGAGCTTGCGTGATGATACAGTGGTCAAGCTTGAGCAGGCATACCTGGAACGGCTCAAGAAGACGCCTGTTGAGGGGGATGTGGAATTGTTTTAAGTGCGGGCGGAACGGGGGATGCAGCTATGGTGAAGTCGGCAACAAAATCTGCGGCACAGGTGATAAAGGTCATCGTCATCGACGACTCCGCCTTGATGCGTGGCATCCTCTCCGAGATCATCAATGCCCAGCGCGACATGCAGGTGGTGGCGGTGGCATCCGACCCCCTGGTGGCACGAGATCAGATCAAGGCGTTCAATCCCGACGTGCTGACGCTCGATGTGGAGATGCCGAAAATGGACGGCCTGGCGTTCCTGGAGAAACTGATGAGGCTCCGGCCGATGCCGGTGATCATGATTTCCTCCCTGACCGAAAAAGGCTCCGATATCACCCTGCGCGCCCTGGAACTGGGAGCGGTCGATTATATCACCAAGCCTAAAATCGACATTCAGCACGGCATGCAGGAATACAGCAGCGAAATTGCCGAGAAGATCAGGATGGCGGCCCAGGCCCGGGTCAGGAATCTCGTAACCCCGGCGCATTTTGCGGGGACGAAGAAACTTTCTGCAGATGTGGTGTTGCCGGCGTTAAAAAGCTCCATGATCAGTACCGAGAAGATCATCGTGATCGGTGCATCCACCGGCGGGACCGAGGCACTGAAAGAGGTGCTGCTGACCATGCCTCCGGACGCCCCCGGCATCCTCATTACCCAGCACATGCCGGAGGCGTTCACCAGGGCCTTTGCCCATCGACTCGACGGCCTGTGCAAGATCAGCGTCAAAGAGGCGGAAGATGGTGACCGGATCCTTCCCGGTCATGCTTATGTGGCGCCGGGTAATCACCATCTGCTCCTGACCAGGAGCGGCTCCAACTATGTGGCAAAGCTCTCCGACGGACCACCGGTCAACCGGCATCGGCCGTCGGTCGATGTGCTGTTTCGCTCCGCCGCCAATTGTGCTGGAAAGAACGTGATCGGCATTATTCTGACCGGGATGGGTGGTGACGGCGCCGCTGGCATGCTGGAGATGAAGCAGGCCGGTGCCTACACGTTCGCCCAGGATGAGAAAAGTTGCGTGGTGTTCGGCATGCCCAAGGAGGCTATTGCCAAGGGGGGGGTGGACGAGGTGGTGCCGCTCCATGACATTACGCGGAAGGTCTTTGTCCATTTCGCTTGGCTCGGGACCCGCGCGGTGCGGGTGTAACACTGCAGCTGGCCCGCTCTCCGCAGATTCGGGTAAAGAATAGCGGCGGTGAGCCGATGAATTAGATAGAGCGCCTGATTCAGAAGGACAAGGGGTGAAACCGATGGCTGGACAAAAATTCTTTCTGGGGCGGCAGCCGATTCTGGATCAGCACGAAAATATCGTGGCCTTTGAATTGTTGTTCCGCTTCTCCGACTGCCTTGCCGCCGATGTGACCAATTATCTGCAGGCCAGCGCCAGCGTCATCGTCGATGCCCTGACCGAGTTTGGCATCGAAGCGCTGCTGGGGAGACACAAGGGATTCATCAACGTCAACACCGATCTGTTGATGAACGATGCCCTGGAGTTGCTCCCCAAGGACAAGATTGTCATCGAACTGCTGGAGATGATCGATGTTAACGCCGAGGTGATTGACCGCTGCCGGCAGCTGAACCTGCAAGGATTCGTCCTCTCCCTCGATGACCATGTCTATTCTCCACGCTTTGAGCCACTCTACCGGATTGTCGATATCATCAAGATTGATATCCTCCAGGTGGGGGAAGAGGAACTGCCGGCGATGGTGAAGAAGCTGCGCGCCTGGCCAGTCAAGCTGCTGGCGGAAAAAGTGGAAACAGCAATGCAGTATAACCTCTGCCGCGAGCTTGGCTTCGACCTGTTCCAGGGGTATTACTTCGCCCATCCGGTGGTGCTGAAGCGGAATCGGCTGGACATATCCAAGGTCACCCTGATGCAGTTGCTCAACCAGCTCCTGCTCAACGCCGACATCAAAGAAATCGAAGATACCTTCCGGCAGAACCCAAACCTTACCTACAACCTGCTGCGGCTGGTAAACTCGGTGGCCATAGGCCTGCGGGAGAAGACCAAAACCTTGCGCCATGCCATCATGGTGCTGGGCCAACAGCAGCTGAAGCGCTGGATACTGCTGGCACTATTTGCGTACAAGGACACCCCCGGCGCCATCAGCCCGCTCCTGGAAATTGCCGCCATGCGCGGTAGACTGATGGAGCTTCTCGCGCAGAAACACCCGGTCCTGGGAAGAGACCACGACTATGTTGACAGCGCTTTCATGACCGGTCTGCTCTCCCTCATCGACGTGCTGTTCGGCGTGGCTATGGATGACATCGTAGCGCAGCTCAATCTCGACAAGGAGATCAGTCAGGCCTTGCTCGCCAGAGAAGGAAGACTGGGTGGGCTTTTGCAGCTGGCAGAAAAAGTCGAGCAGGTCGATTTTCCTTCAGTGCTGAAGCTCATGGCACAATCCCAGCTCAGTATCGATCATCTCATGGCCGCCCAGCTGGAGGCCATTAACTGGACCAATTCTCTCAGCCGTTTATCTTAACAACTGCCGGTCATTTCCCTCCTTGACACACTCCTTCCTTTTGAGGTAACTTACTGTGTCCTGCCAGACGAAGGGACGACTTTGCGCGCCAGCACCTTTTCCCTATGAAAATAACCGCCATAATTCCTGCCAGATTCGCTTCTACCCGTTTTGCCGGGAAACCTCTCGCTGACATTTTGGGCAAGCCGATGGTGCAGCAAGTCTACGAGCGGACTGCCAGGGCTTCCCTGGTTTCCGAGGTGATCGTGGCCACCGATGACGAACGGATCGCGGCTGCCGTGCGCAGTTTTGGCGGCCAAGTGGTGATGACCGCCAGCACCCATGAAACAGGGACCGATCGGTTGGCGGAGGTGGTATCCCGCCTTGATTCGGATATTATCGTCAATGTGCAGGGCGATGAGCCGCTGATCGAGCCGGCCATGATCGACGAAGCGATCAAGCCGCTAACCATGGACGGTTCAGTGCAGATGGCTACTCTCAAGTCCCGCATCAGGACTCTCCATGATTTTCTCTCCCCCAATGTGGTCAAGGTGGTCACCGACGGCGCCGGGTTTGCCCTCTATTTCTCGCGCTCGCCGCTCCCCAACTTCCGGGATAAGTGGAACGACTTGAAGGATGAGAAGTTTGCTGCCGGCAAACTTCTCTGTTACAAGCATGTGGGGCTCTATGTCTACCGCCGCGACTTTCTGCTGCAGTATGCGCGGATGACCCCCACGCCGCTGGAGCTGGCGGAAAAACTGGAGCAGCTGCGTGTCCTGGAAAACGGCTTTCGCATCCGGGTGGTAGAGACGGAGTTCGATTCCATCGGAGTCGATACCCCGGCGGACCTGGAGAAGGTAGTTGAAAGGCTGAAAAAATCGTGAGGTGTGAGGTGTTAGGAGTAGAGATTTGGAGCTTGTCCCCTTCACTCCTCACTCTTTACGCCTCACTAGGAGTTATATCATGAAGACCAAATTTATTTTCGTCACCGGCGGGGTGGTTTCATCCATCGGCAAGGGACTTGCGGCAGCGTCATTGGGCGCGCTTCTGGAGGCCCGCGGCCTGCGGGTCACCATCCAGAAGCTCGATCCGTACATTAACGTCGATCCCGGCACCATGTCGCCGTTCCAGCACGGCGAGGTGTTCGTCACCGACGACGGCGCCGAGACCGACCTCGATCTTGGCCACTATGAGCGCTTTACCAACGCCAAGCTGTCGAAGAAGAGCAATTTCACCACCGGCCAGGTCTACTTCTCGGTGATCGAGAAGGAGCGCCGTGGCGATTACCTGGGTGGGACAGTCCAGGTCATTCCGCATATCACCGACGAGATCAAGTCAAATATCCTGGAGAACGCCAAGGGGACCGATATCGCCATCGTCGAGATCGGCGGGACCGTGGGGGATATCGAGTCGCTCCCCTTTCTGGAGGCGATTCGCCAGTTAAAGACCGACCGGGGCGCCGGCAACGTCCTGTTCATCCATGTGACACTGGTCCCTTACATCAAGACTGCCGGCGAACTGAAGTCCAAGCCGACCCAGCATTCGGTCAAGGAGCTCCTGGAAATCGGCATCCAGCCCGACATCCTGCTGTGCCGCAGTGAGCGGGAGCTTCCCCAGGAGATGAAGGCCAAGATCGCCCTGTTCTGCAACGTGGCTGAGAAGGCGGTTATCCCTGCGATGGATGCCGAGCATATCTATGCGGTGCCGCTTGCCTTTCACAAGGAGGGGCTTGACGAGCAGGTGGTGGAAAAGCTCAATATCTGGACCAAAGCCCCGGACCTCACTCCGTGGCAGGCCGTGGTGGACAAGTTGCGCAACCCGGCAAAAGGGATCGCCCGCATCGCCATTGTCGGCAAGTACGTGAACCTGACCGAGTCCTACAAATCCCTCTCCGAGTCCCTTACCCACGGTGGCATCGCCAACGACTGCCGGGTTGAACTGAAGTACCTCGATTCGGAGCAGATCGAAAAAGAAGGGGTGGACGGTCTGCTCGACGATGTGGACGGCATCCTGGTTCCGGGGGGGTTTGGCGAGCGCGGCACCGAAGGGAAGATCCGGGCGATCGAGTTTGCCAGAACGCGGAAGGTGCCGTTCTTTGGCATCTGTCTCGGCATGCAGATGGCGGTGGTGGAGTATGCCAGGAATGTCTGCGGCCTTGCCGATGCTTTTTCCAGCGAGTTCCAGCAGGAGTGCGCCAATCCGGTCATCCATTTGATGGAGGGGCAAAAGGATGTGAGCCGCAAAGGTGGGACCATGCGGCTCGGTGCATATCCCTGCTCGGTAACCAAGGGGACCTTCGCCCAGAAGGCCTACGGCGCCACCGACATCTCCGAGCGCCATCGTCACCGCTACGAATTCAACAACCGGTACCGTGACGAGCTGGTCAGCAAAGGCCTGGTGCTATCGGGGCTTTACCGGGAAGGGGATCTGGTGGAGATCGTGGAGATCGCCGCTCATCCGTGGTTTTTAGGCTGCCAGTTTCATCCGGAGTTCAAATCGAAGCCGCTTAATCCGCATCCATTGTTCAAGGCGTTTGTGGCGGCGGCGCTGGAAAACAGGAAGTAAATCTAGGAGCCAGGAGTCAGGAGCCAGGAGCTTGGATTTATTCTGACTCCTGGCTCCTGAATTCTGAATTCTTGTTCAAAAAAGGATCGACAATGGTCAAGGAAATAACCATCGGTACGGTGAAAATCGGGGGGAATCAGCCGCTGGTTTTAGTGGCCGGACCCTGTGTGATTGAGAACGAGACCGCTACCCTGCGTTGTGCGGAGCGGTTGATGACTATCTGCAACGGCGTTTCCGTGCCGCTGATCTTCAAGGCTTCTTACGACAAGGCCAACCGGACTTCGGTCACCTCGTTTCGCGGCCCCGGCATGCAGGAGGGATTACGGATTCTCGCCAAGGTGAAGGCCTCCCTGGGTCTGCCGGTCCTGTCGGACATCCACTCGATCGAGGAGGTGGCACCGGCCGCCGAGGTGCTCGACGTGCTGCAGATCCCCGCTTTTCTCTGTCGCCAGACCGACCTGGTGGTGGCTGTCGCCAGGAGTGGCCGGGTGGTGAACGTGAAAAAAGGGCAGTTCCTGGCCCCCTGGGATATGGAGAATGTGATTGGGAAGCTCCTCTCCACCGGCAATGACAATGTGATCATGACCGAGCGTGGGGTTTCCTTCGGCTACAACAATCTGGTGACCGACATGCGCAGTCTGCCAATCATGCGGCGAATGGGCTACCCGGTGATCTTCGATGCTACCCATAGCGTCCAGCTCCCTGGCGGTCAGGGCGGCTCGTCTGGCGGCCAGCGCGAGTTCGTGGAATATCTGTCTCGCGCAGCCGTGGCAACAGGGATCGACGGCATCTTCATGGAGGTCCATGAGGATCCGGAAAAGGCCCTCTGCGATGGCCCCAATTCCATCAAGCTAACCGATCTGCCGGCACTGCTGCAGACACTCAAGGCGATCGACGCCATTGTCAAGTAACGTGCGACGTTCATCGTGCGACGTGCGACGTTTTCTGTTGAAAAGTTTCGCACTACCGTGCGCAGCAGCCGTAAGGTTTGCCTGAACGTCGCACGCAGCACGTCGCACGAACGAGGTTAAAGTGATTCTCAAAGAAGCGAAACGGGTGATCCGGGTGGAGGCAGAGGCGCTTTTGGCGCTGGCTGACTCCATCAACGGCGAATTTGAAAAGGCGGTCCGGTTGATCCTCTCTGCCAAGGGGAGGGTGGTGGTGACCGGCATGGGTAAGTCCGGTCTGATCGGGCAGAAGATTGCTTCCACCATGGCTTCCACTGGCACTCCCGCTTTTTTCCTCCACCCCGCCGAGGGGATCCACGGCGACCTCGGGATGATCACCAAGGGGGATGTGGTCATCGCCCTTTCCAACAGTGGCGAGACCGACGAGGTGGTGCGAATTCTCCCCGCCATCAAGCGCCTCGGTGCGCAGCTCATTGCCATGTCCGGCAATGCTGCTTCGACATTGGCCAAGGCCGGCGACGTGTTCCTCGATGTCTCGGTTAAAGAAGAAGCTTGCCCCCTGGGGCTTGCGCCGACCGCCTCAACTACGGCCACCTTGGCCATGGGGGATGCCCTCGCGGTTGCTCTCCTGGTGGAGCGTGGCTTTAAAGCGGAAGACTTTGCCCTCTTTCATCCAGGCGGGGCGCTGGGGAAAAAGCTGCTGCTCAAGGTTGAAGACCTCATGCATGTTGGGGACGCTGTGCCTTTGGTCCCGGTCGCTTCCCTGATGCGCGATGCCCTGTTTGTCATAACCGCCAAGGGCTTGGGGGTTACCGGCGTGACCGATGCCAGTGGAGCCCTGCTGGGCGTCATCTCCGACGGGGATTTGCGCCGGGCGCTGGGAAAAGGGGTTGATATCATGAACGCCGCTGCCGGCGATCTGATGTCGAGCAAACCGAAGCGGATCAATCGGACGGAGCTGGCGGCCAAAGCCCTGCAGCGGATGGAAGAATATTCCATCACCTCCTTGTTCGTTTTCGCCAATGACCACGATGACCGGCCAGTGGGGATTGTGCACCTGCACGATCTGCTGAAGGCGGGACTAGCCTAAGGGGAAACGCGGCTTTTCCGCAATCTCGTCGTTGCCCGTCGTGATTCCTTGTGCGGCGTACTAATCGTACGCCTCTGCGTCATCCCTCGGGCGCCTAGAGCTTATCGAAAAATCCACGTTTCCTGATGACCGAAAGAACTTATGAACGAACGGATGAAAAAAATCAAGCTGCTGCTCCTCGACGTGGACGGGGTAATGACCGATGGCCGGATCATCTTCGATTCCAACGGGGTGGAGAGCAAATTCTTCAATGTGAAGGATGGCCATGGCATCAAGATGGTGCAGCGGGCGGGCATCGAGGTTGGCATCATCTCCGGTCGGCAATCGCAGGTAGTGACCAACCGCGCGGCCGAACTCGGGATCAACCGGGTCTACCAAGGCTCCCTCGACAAGCTCACCCCGTACCGTGAAACTTTGGCAGAGACTGGCCTCGCCGATGAGCAGGTAGCGTTTATCGGTGATGATGTGATCGATATCCCGATCCTGAGTCGGGTCGGGTTTGCCGCCGCACCAGCCGATGCGGTGGAGGAAATTGTTCCTTACGTCCATTTTCAGACCAGGAACCGTGGCGGCTGGGGGGCAGTGCGGGAGGTGTGCGACCTGCTGTTAAAGCAACAGGGGGCGTGGAACACCGTCACCGCCCGCTATTTCACTCCCTGATTGGTTGGCTGCGCCATTACCTCCAAGGCCGGCCGAGCCGATTTAACTTCCGGCCAGTTTCTCTCTCGTCCTACAATCTCCATGCCAATTCTGCCGTTCCCCGCCAGAATCCGCTTTACACCCCCTTTTGATGATGGTATACTGCCCCTACGATGAAGCAAAAGCTGAATAAAATCAAGCAGCTGCTGGCGGTGGCCATAATTGTTGTCTCCGTTTCCCTGGCGGCGATCATCGCCCTGAAACTCCGGGGGGGGCACGGACCGGAGGCAATGCTGGCCGAGCTGCCGAAAAATATCGATATTTCCCTCCACGACATTCATTATACGGAGACCAAGGACGGGATCAAGCAGTGGGATCTGGTCGCAAAACAGGCCGACTACGACCGAAACGGCAATGCCACCAACCTGAAATCGATCAGGATGATCCTGTTTGGCGGGCAAAAGAACGACGACATCACCCTGACTGCGGACCGCGCCTTGTATAACAACACGACCAAGGATATTAAACTCACCGGCCACGTGTTGGCCCGGAGTACAGGCGGGATGAGGTTCACCACAGGGCGCGCCGATTATCTGGCGGCCCATTCCATGGTCAGCACCGATGACCATGTCCTGCTGGTTGATGGCAGGCTTACTGTGGAAGGGGTCGGGATGGAACTCCTGCTCAAGGCCAAGACCGCCAAGGTCCTGAACAAAGTTACGGCAACCGTGATGCCGGAGGAGAGGTAGGATGCGACGCACCGTTCTTCTGATCTCTCTGGCAATCGCCATGCTTCCTGGGCACGAGCTGTATGCGTCGGCACCGGTGCCGGTTGATTACAGCAGCCAGCCGATTGTCATCAAGTCCAAGGAGCTGTTTACCGATAATACTTCCAGGATCGCAATCTTTTCCGGCACGGTTGCGGCCCGCCAGGGCGACCTGACCATTTATTCCGACCGGCTTGACGTCCACTATGCGGAAAAGGGTGGCGAGGTGGAGCAGGTCGAGGCGTCAGGCAATGTCCGCATCGTCCAGGGGAACCGGCTTGGCACTGCAGGGCGGGCCATCTACGACAGCAAGGCGGGGAAAATTACCCTGACCGAAGCACCCAAAGTTTATCAGGGGAAGGATTTTGTGACGGGCAAGGTGATCACCTATTTCGTCGCCGAGGGGAAAAGCCTGGTGGATGGCGGCGATGATTCCCGGGTGCAGGCGGTCATTCATCCTGCCGGCAAGAGGGACAATGGCGGCTCAAACTAAACGGACAATTTCGACAAAGGGGTTGAAAAAGGCCTTTGGCAAGCGGCTGGTGGTAAACGGCGCGGACCTCGCCTTTTCCTCCGGAGAAGTAATCGGCCTGTTGGGGCCGAATGGCGCAGGGAAAACCACCACCTTCTATATGGTGGTAGGTTTTGCTCGGCCGGACAGCGGCCAGGTATTCCTTGACGATGAGGAAATCACCGGCGATCCCATGTACCTAAGGGCGCGCAAGGGGATAAGTTATCTGGCCCAGGAACCATCGGTCTTTCGCAAGTTGACGGTTGAAGATAATTTGCTGGCAGTTCTGGAGACTCTCGATCTTTCCCGCCGCGAACGCGCTGTCCGGATGGAGCAGCTTCTAGAAGAATTCAGGATTACCCACATCGCCAAAAGCCGCGGGTATGCCCTTTCCGGCGGCGAGCGGCGGAGGGTTGAGATCGCCAGGGCGCTGGTGACAAACCCGGACTTTATCCTCCTTGACGAGCCCTTTGCCGGCATCGACCCGATCGCGGTCATCGATATCCAGAACATTATCGGTGAGCTCAAGGCAAAGGGAATTGGCATTCTTATCTCCGATCACAACGTACGGGAAACCCTTGGCGTATGCGACAAGGCCTATATCATGAGTGCCGGCGAAGTCCTTGAATTCGGCGACCCCCAGCAGATCGCCCAGAGCAAGCGGGCCCGGGAGATATATCTGGGAGAGAAGTTCACTTTATAATCAGTTTCGATGGTTTCGTGTCTACGGTTAAAGCCTCAAGCCGCATCCAGTAGCACGAAACTTGAAACCAGTACAAGGTGTAATCGCTTATGGCCATTGAAATGCGCCAGCAGATGAAAATGACCCAGCAGCTGGTGATGACCCCCCAGTTGCAGCAGGCGATCAAGCTTCTGCAGCTCTCCCGTCTGGAACTGCAGGACCTGGTGCAGCAGGAGCTGGAGGAGAATCCGATCCTCGACGAGTCTCCGGAGCTTGAAGAGACCAAGGAACCTGATCAGCTGGAGCTCAACGAAAAAGAAACTCCCCCCCAAACCGAAGAGGACGGGTTCAAGGAAGTCCAGGCCGGCGAAGAGACCCGCAGCGAGATGGACTGGGAAAGTTATCTGGAAGGGTACAACTACAGCGCGGGCGAACAATATTACGATGATGACGACGACCGTCCCTCTTACGAAAATCTCCTGACCAAAAAGGGTACCCTCTCCGACCACCTTATGTGGCAGCTGAGCATGACCAACCTTACCGACCGGGAGGTGGCAGTCGGGGCGGAGATTATCGGCAATATTGACGAGGAAGGTTATTATCGTGCTTCGCTGGCCGATGTCGCCACGGCCTGCCAGGTGGACGAGCCTTTTGTCGAGACAGTCCTGAAGAAAATCCAGGAGTTCGACCCGATTGGGGTGGCGGCCCGCGATCTCCAGGAATGTCTGCTGATGCAGGTAAAGCAGCTTAGCATGGACGGGAGCGTGGTCGAGGCGATCCTGCGCGACCACCTGAAGGACCTGGAAACCCGCAAATACAAGGTCATTGCCAAGGCCCTCGGCACCGATGTCAACGATGTGCTGATGGCGGCAAAGATCATTGCCGGCCTTGACCCGAAGCCGGGGCGAATGTTCAGCCAGGACGACGTCCATTACATTTCCGCCGACATTTTTGTCTATAAAATCGCCGAAGAGTATGTGGTGGTGCTGAATGACGAGGGACTGCCGAATCTGCGGATCAACCCCTTTTATGCCACAGATGCCAAAGCTGGACGACAGCTGGACGCCAAATCTGAAGAGTACATCTCTGACAAGATGCGCTCCGCCATGTGGCTGATCAAGAGCATTCATCAGCGGCAGCGGACCATCTACAAGGTGTCCAAGAGCATCATCAAGTTCCAGCGGGAATTTCTCGACCGTGGCATCGAATATCTGCGCCCTTTAGTGCTGCGCGACGTGGCGGAGGACATCGGCATGCACGAATCGACTATCAGCCGGGTCACTACCCACAAATACATGCAGACTCCCCAAGGGCTGTTCGAGTTGAAATACTTCTTTAACAGCGGTATTTCCACGGGCGAAGGGGATTTTATCGCCTCGGAAAGCGTCAAAAACAAAATCAGGGAAATCGTTGAAGCGGAAGATCAGCGCAAGCCATACAGCGACCAGCGGATTGCCGAGATATTATCGACCGGCAGTATCAACATCGCCCGGCGGACCGTTACCAAATACCGCGAGATGCTGCGGATCGGCTCTTCATCGGAGCGGAAAAGGCACTTCTGATTTTTGGGGTTGCCGGTTCCAGGTTTCGCGGTTAAATTGTTATAGATAGATTGTAACAGCAGTCCAGCAAGTCAAATTGATTTTAACAGGAGAGGGGATTTTATGCAGATTACCACGACATTCAGACACACTGAGCCGAGTAATGCCCTGAAGAGTTATGCGGAGGAGAAGCTGGACAGGGTCAAGAAATATATTGACGAGCCGATTGTGGCGCAGGTGTTCTTGACCGTGGAAAAGATCCGCCACAGTGCTGAAATTACCCTGACCGCCAAAGGGATCACGATCAAGGCTTCCGAAGAGACCAATGACATGTACGCAGCCATTGATGCGGTGCTCGACAAGATCGAGAGACAGCTGCGCCGTTACAAGGAGCGGATTAAGGACCACAAGCCGGGCGATGCCTCTCTGGAGCGCAAGGTGCAGAAGAGCGTAGTGGCGGCCGAGAGCATCGAACAGCGGCAAGAGCCGGTGGTCATTAGGAGCAAGACCTTCTCCATCAAGCCGATGTCGGTGGAAGAGGCGGTCATGCAGATGGATCTCTTGCACAAGGATTTTCTGGTCTTTACCGATGCCTCCACGGAAAGCATCAATGTCATCTACCGGCGTAAAGACGGTAACTACGGCCTGATCGAGCCTGCCAGAGGTTGAGGCGCTAAGGCGAGGGGAATTTCCCCGCCGGCCGGAGTTCTGATGAGGATTGTTGACTTCCTGCATCCTGAAGATATTGTCCCGCGTCTGTCCGCAAGCACCAAGAGTGAACTCCTTGATGAACTGGCCGGCGCGTTGGCGAAGAGCCACGCTGGAGTTGACCGTGCCGAGCTTCTGCGCGTCCTGCAGGAGCGTGAACGCCTGGGAAGTACCGGTATCGGCGATGGCATCGCAATCCCCCACGGCAAGATGCGTCGGGTGGACAATATCCTGCTCGCCTTCGGTCGGAGCATTTCCGGCATTGATTTTAACGCGCTGGATAACAGGCCGGTGCACCTTTTTTTCGTCCTGGTGGCGCCCGAGGATGCGGCAGGTATCCATTTGAAGATGCTGGCCCGCATCTCGCGACTGCTGAAAGACTCGGCGGTGCGCACGGGGTTGCTGGATGCCCCTGACGCAGCGGCAATTTTCGCCATTATCCGTGAACAGGACTGCAGTCATTGACCACCATCAGCCTCGCCATCGAAGAGTTGATCAAGGAAACCGAGTACGGCCTTGAACTCCGGCTGATAGCCGGCAAGCAGGGCCTTGCCAACAGGATCAGCAGCTCACGGATTCAGAAGCCGGGCCTCGCCCTCACCGGCTACATCGAGCACCTCCATCCGGACCGGTTGCAGGTGCTCGGCAATACCGAAATATCTTACCTGCGCCAGCTCCCCGAACACCTTGCAATCACCTACATTGGTAAACTCTGTTCCCAGCCGATTTGCTGCTTTATCGTCACCAAGGGGCTTGACCCTCCCGGTTTTCTCAAGATGGAGGCGGAAAAGGCCGGCATCCCGCTGCTGGTGACGGCGCATCAATCCTCCACCTTCATTTCGCTGATCACCAAGTTTCTTGAGGAGCGGCTGCTCCCCACCACCCATATTCACGGGGTGCTGGTGGATGTGCTCGGCGTCGGTGTGCTGCTGTTGGGGAAGAGTGGCATCGGTAAGAGCGAGTGTGCCCTCGACCTTGTCATTCGTGGCCACCGGCTGGTGGCGGATGACATCATCTTTGTCAAAAAGAAAATGCCGGCGTCACTAGTGGGGCAGGCCGGCGGCGAGATCCAGCACCATATGGAGATTCGTGGCCTGGGCATTATCAATGTCAAGGATCTGTATGGCGTTTCCTCCATTCGGGAGAAGAAGCTGATTGACATGGTAATTGAGTTGGTGGAATGGGATCCCGCCCAGGAGTATGAACGGCTCGGGATTGATGACCAGGTGTACACCATTCTCGGCGTTGACCTGGTGCATCTGAAGGTGCCGGTCCGGCCGGGCCGGAACCTCACCTCGATCATCGAGGTGGCAGCCAGGAACTTTCTGCTCAAGGGGATGGGGTACCATTCGGCCCGGGAGTTTCAGGAAAAGCTCCTGGCCCGCATGGAAGTCCGACCTTTGGGCGACGAGGTGGAATAGCTGCATGCGTATCCTTATTATTACTGGTCTGTCGGGTTCAGGGAAGTCCACAGCAATTCGTGCGCTAGAGGACGAGGGCTTTTTCTGCATCGATAACCTGCCGGTAACCCTGTTCCCGACCTTTGTGGAACTGGTGGAGAAGTCTAAGGAAAAGGTTCGAGAAATTGCGCTGGTCATGGATATCCGTGGCCGTGATTTTCTTAAAGGGTATGAGAAGGTCTTTCAGGAGATTGACGAGGCCGGCCACACGGTGGAGATCATCTTTTTTGATTCTTCCGATGAAGTGCTGATCCGGCGCTTCTCCGAGACACGCCGCCGTCATCCCGCGCTGGACAGTGGCTCAGTTTCCGACGGGATCCGCTTTGAACGTGAACAGCTGGCGGGTCTGCGTAGACTCGCCACCCTAGTCATTGACACCTCCGAACTGAACGTTCACCAGTTGAAGCAGATGGTCATCAGCCGCATCAAAGGGAGTAACGCCGCCCGTGAGATGACGGTGCATCTCCAATCCTTCGGTTACCGCTTCGGCCTCCCCCTGGAATCAGACCTGGTCATGGACGTCAGATTTCTCCCAAACCCCTTTTTTGTTCCCGAACTGAAGGAGTTTACCGGCCTGGACCCACGGGTGCGTGCCTATGTTCTGGAGAAAGAAGAGAGCCGGTTGTTTCTCGCAAAATTTCGGGAAATGATGGAGTTTCTCCTCCCGGGCTACCAGCGGGAAGGGAAGTCGTACCTGACCATTTCCGTCGGATGTACCGGCGGCAAACACCGTTCCGTGGTCATTACCGAGGAACTGCGCGAATTTTTCAGCAACAAACGGGTAACACTCAAGGTAACTCACCGGGATATGGAGAAGGGATAGATTATGGTTGGACTGGTTTTGGTAACCCACGCCGGATTGGCGCGGGAGTTGCTGGCTGCGGCAGAAATGATCGTTGGAAAGATCGAGAAGGCCGAAGTGGTCGGGATTGCGCCTGGTGACGATGTTGACAGCATGAGAGCTGCAATGACCTCAGCCATCGGCAAGGTTGCGGGCGATGGGGTAATGATCATGACCGACATGTTCGGCGGTACCCCGTCGAATATGGGCCTCTCCTTCCTGGAGGATGGTCAGGTGGAGGTGATGACTGGCGTGAACCTGCCGATGTTGATCAAGTTCGCCGGCGAACGGGGCAAATCGACCCTGGTGGAACTGGCGCGGATGCTTAGAGAGTGCGGTCGCGAAGGGATTCTGGTGGCCGGCGAATATTTGAAGAAATGATGCGTGATTCGTGCAACGTGCTGTTAAACCATTAGCACGGCTTGTGCCCAGCATTGCACTTCGCTCGTCGCACGGTTAACGTCGCATGAAAAGGATTGCTATGCTTGCAGAGGATTTTAACATTGTTAACAAGCTGGGGCTGCATGCCAGGGCCTCGGCACTGCTGGTCAAGACTGCCAGCAGGTTCAACGCCGAGATCCGGATTGGCCGGGAAGGGGTCGAGGTGAACGGCAAGAGTATCATGGGGATCATGATGCTGGCTGCGGCGAAGGGGAGCACTATCCAGGTGATGATTGAGGGGGCAGACGAGGCAGAGGCCATGGCCGCCTTGGGAGAGCTGATCAAGAATGGTTTCGGCGAAGAGTGAAAATCTGATTTTTCACGGGATCGCCGCTTCTCCAGGGATCGTCATTGGCGAAGCGAGGATTGCCGATCGAAGCAGGGTATCGGTAGTTGAGGCGTTAATTGACTCAGCCGAGGTCCCAGCGGAGATTGACCGATTCAGGCTGGCCCTGGCAAAGGCTACCGAGGAGCTTAAGGTCTTGAAGCAGCAGATCTCGACCAGCAAAGGGTCCGAGCATCTCTACGTGATCGATGCCCATCTGCTGATCCTCCAGGACAACATGCTGACCCTGGAAACGGTCGATTTTATCGAGCGGGAAAAGATCAACGCCGAAGCCGCCCTTAAGAGAGCCCTGCGGAAGTTCCAGGCATTCTTTGCCGGAATTGAAGATGAATACCTGCGTGAGCGGGGGGGCGATGTGGAGGTGGTGATCGAGCGGGTCCTGCGCAACCTGGTCGGAAAACGCCACGATCCCCTCTTTGCTGCGGAGGGGAAGGTGGTGATCATCGCCCATGACCTTTCTCCCACCGATGTTCTGCAGATCGACAAGAACAAGGTGATTGGTTTTGCAACCGATCTTGGGGGGAAGACTTCCCATACCGCAATTCTTGCCCGCTCCCTGGAAATACCAGCGGTTGTGGGTCTGGAAAGGATCACTGGCGAGGTTCAAGATGGCGATCCGGTCATCATTGACGGCGTTGCCGGAACGTTGCTCATCAATCCCGATCAGGAGACCTTCCGTAATTATCTGCAGCGCAAACAACGCTATGAATACCAGGAACAGGAACTGCTCAAGCTCAAGGACCTCCCTGCCGAAACCCTGGAGGGGGAGCGGGTCCTGTTGAAGGGGAATGTCGAGTTTGTAGAAGAGGTACCCTCCATCAAAGGTCATGGTGGCGAAGGGATCGGCCTCTACCGTACTGAAATGCTGTTCCTGAACCGTTCCACCTTTCCCGATGAGGAAGAGCAGTTCATTGCCTATGCGGCAGTGGTCAAGGCCATGGCACCACATCCGGTGTCGATCCGGACACTGGATATCGGCGGCGACAAATTTGCCGCCGACCTCCATCTGGAGGATGAGCTGAATCCGGCCCTTGGCCTGCGCGCCATCCGTCTGTCTCTAAGGCAACCGGAGCAGTTCAAAAGCCAGTTGCGGGCCATCCTGCGGGCCAGCGCCCTGGGCAAAGTCCGGCTCTTTTTCCCGATGGTCTCCGGGGTGGTTGAGATCAGGATGGTCAAGACTCTGCTGGCCGAGGCAAAAGAGGAGCTGCGGAGTCGGGCGGTCCCCTTTGACGAGCGACTGGCGATCGGGATCATGATCGAGATCCCTTCGGCGGTCATCATTGCCGACCTGTTGGCCCGGGAGGTAGACTTCTTCAGTGTCGGCACCAACGATCTGATCCAGTATTCGCTCGCCATCGACCGGACCAATGAGCACCTCTCCCATCTGTACGAGCCACTCCATCCGGCCATTCTGAGATCCTTGAAGATGGTGGTGGATGCGGCCCACGCCGCCGGCATCGATGCCTGCATGTGTGGTGAAATGGCCGGAGAGCCTTCCTATCTGCCGATCCTTTTGGGGCTCGGCTTTGATGAGCTCTCCATGAGTGGCGTCTCCATTCCGAAGGTAAAAAAGATCCTGCGCCGCTGCTCGAAAAAAGAGGCGGAGCAGCTGGTCGCCCGGGCCCTCACTTTCCCCACCGCCGCTGAGGTCGAATCGTTCCTCAACAGCGAAATCGCCGCGCATTTTTCCGAAAGCTTCGACTGAACCGGTCCCCACTTCCTTCTTCGCGGTATCACCTCACCTCTCCAGCCAACTTCCCCCTTGCACCGATATTCCTAAATGCAAAAGCAATAAACTTGCCCACGAAAGAGGGACAAGTTGCGCCAGATAATGACAAAAAATAGTAATAAGGGCTGGTCGAATCACTGGCATTGCTATTGCTGGGGACCAGAAACCAGCCGGAAGCTAATGACCCGCCCCGCTCCGGGGGTGATTAAAGATGGCCACGCCTTTAAGGGGGGATGCAGCGGCAATGGCGTGATGTTTGCAAGTCAAAGAGATTTGCAGGAATTGCGCGTCGCTTGAAAGAGAGGGCAAGGTTATGAAGATCCAATGTGAGAGCTGCAAACTTACTGGCAACGTCGAGGATAGCAAAATACCACCCGAGGGGCTAGTGCTGGATTGCCCGAAATGCAAGAGCCGCATCGTGGTGAAAAAGGAAGTAAAGGCAGGGTGGAAGCCGGGATTTGAGGTGAGTGTCTGTCCCGCCTGCCAGTACTCGACTTTTACCGAGGAGACCTTTGGCCAGTGCCCGAAATGCGGGATCGTGGTCGAAGAGTACAACGAAAAGCTCAAGGAGAAAAAAGCCCGGGCTCAGGAAGAAGAACGGCTCCGCCGCGAAGAAGAGATAATCCGGAAGCAGTACGGCAAGCAACAGCCGATTCCTGGGAACCAACCGTTGGATGAGAACCAGCCGGGAATGAAAGCGGCGGAGCTGCCGGTTTCGGTCACGGTCATCGGCTGGCTGGCGATTATTGTTGCCGTTCTCCTCCTCATTGCAGGCGGCAAGGACCTGTACGCCTATTCGATGATGACCCCTCCGCCGTTTGACCCGTATTCAACAGAAAAGCAGATTACGGCGGAGTCCCTCTTTCTAAATCATGGATTGCTGCCGGTTCTGCGGGCCATTTTCGGTATCTATATCCTTGCTGCTGCTGCTCAGTTATTGCAGCTACGCAGCTGGGCAAGGGGTGGGCTGGAGGTTGCCTGCTGGCTCGGTATGGCCTGGATCATTGTGGATCAGGTTGTGGAACTGCTCGGCTGGATCAAGCGGGGGAGTGACCAGGCCGGCAGTTACTATACTGTCGGCGTCGTCAGTGCAATCTTGATGATGGTGATCTGGCTGGTGCCGGTCGCGGTGGTGACCAGCTTCCTTCGCGGGAAGGTTATTCGCAAGGCAGCAAGCGCCTAGAGCATTTGAATTTCTTTGCGTCCTTTGCGACTTTGCGCGAGTAATGCTGTTCTAGTATTAACGGCCTTTACCGCTCCGGCTTGCGGGGCGCGCTGCACAGCAGCGGCAGGTTGAAATCCTGCTCGATGTTGTCGCGATCGATGGTCGGGTGCTGCAGGTTCGCCGTGCTGACCGCGACCCGGCCCCGGACAAATGCCTCCAGCTCAGCCATGGAAACGGAGCCGTTCTTGTCACGATCGGCTTCCGCCGAGGTGAGTGCGGTGATTACCGCTTCAGTAAAAAAGCCGTTCTGGATCGAGGGGTGCTCGAAGGAGAGCTCTCCTCCCTCGGACGAGGAAAAGACTATTGCTCCGGTGCGCCGGTTGAGGTCGTTGTACAGGTAGCGGTCTTTCGCATACAGAAACGGCCGTGGCCGGGCCATCGCCTCACGCTGGACCAGCACGGCGCTCGTCCGCATATCCAGCCCTTTTTTGTCTGCCAATGCCCGAATCTCCCGGACCCGCTCCGGACCCAATTCCCCCGACTCACAGGTATCTAACAGCAGCAGTTTTTTACGGGCGCGCACGCCGGCCAGCAACCCTTCCAGCTTCGCATACGGGACCGCGGTCTCCGCCAGGCGGCCGACCTCGGTGTCGTAGGTTATGTAATAGTAGGTTGCCTCGGTGGTGAGATCGTAAGTACCGTGCCCCGAGACGAAGACGATGACCGTGTCATCGATCCCTGCGGGCTTGATGAACTCACGCACCCGCTCGAAACTGGCGCGGGTGGCCTGATCGTTCAGCAGGGTCAAGGTATGGACGCGGGCGTAGCGGCCCTGATAGCGCTGCATCAGGCGCTCAAGGTCCACCGCGTCCTTGTCCGCGTAGCGGAGGTTCAGCTTCTGGTCCCGGAACTTCGAGACGCCGATGCCGACGAAGTAGAGGTCACCCTGAACTGTCTTGTCGTAGTGCGCCGGCACCGTTGCCCGCAACGATTCGACGCCGGAGTCGTTGACGGCGCTGATCTCGATCTTGTTCCGTCCCGCTCCCAGTTCGACACTTTCCTCAAACTTTGCGACACGCCCCTTGACCGGTTTGCCTGACTCCGGATAGAGCGGCACGCCGTTGACGAAGACCTGCATGGCCTTAAGGCCGCGGCTGTCGTTAAGCTCAACGGACAGGCGGGCACTCTTTCCCTCCTGGCGGAGATCGAGGATTCGCGCTTTGGGCGCCTCGAAGCCGGCATCCGCTGAATATTTGGGTGCGCTGCGTTGCAGTCGTTTCTGCACGTGCAGTTCGAGATGATGGATCAGCTC
>JANXYN010000194.1 GCA_025356035.1 Geobacteraceae bacterium | reverse complement strand
GCGCCGGGCCCATCAACCGCGGACCTGCATGCCTCGGCTGTCATCGGCCCCACTACCAGCAACTGGCCGATTGCGTTGATTGTCACCGGGGCAACAACCGAACCGACCGGGCCCCAATCGCCCACTATAACCTGGTAGCCGGAAAATATGCCGCGTTTCGTCTCCCCGGCTCCCAGGCGAAAGCGCGCGGCGATCGCCTGCTGGCCATCTTTGGGTGCCGACGCTGTCACCGTATTGGCGGAAAAGGGAACCGACTGGCTACCGACCTCGATCCCCTAGTCCGTGCTGCCCCACCCCGGCGGCTAGTGGAGGCTATCAGCACCCCAGCACAGTTCATGCCTGATTTCCACTGCAGCGAGCCGCAGATAACCGAGCTGATTAACGTCCTCATGGCAGAAGAGCGGCAGAGAGCCTCCGACTCAGCCAGGATGGTGGCGGTGGTTCACTTTGCCGATCGGCGTGGGGAACCGGAAAATGTGTTCGCGAAGCAGTGCGGCCCCTGTCACAAGGCCCTTTCTCCGCAGGATGGTGCGCTCGGACGGGGTGCGGCCGGCCCCAACCTGTCCGGACTCTTCTCCCTCTGGTATCCACAGCCGCCAGCTCTGAACAAGCAGTGGACTCCGGCGCTGCTGCAAAAACGTCTGCAAAATCCGCGGGCCTTCGGCACAACAGCCGCCATGCAGCCGGTCTCCCTCACCCCGGCGGAGTTCAGGAAGCTATTGCTGATCCTCGGCGCAAACGGCGAGGCAACGCAAACGCTAGCCGCTCGCTGATTAAAAAAGGGGTCCGTGTGGGCGGACCCCTTGTAAACTGTCATGTAGACCGGCATTTGCCAAAAAGTAGCTGTGGGACTATTCTTCGGTGATTTGCGGGGTACCATCGGCTGCAAAATCCACCTTGGCCTTAAGGAAGCGGGCCTTGACCCCCTTGGCGATCAGGATATCATAGGCCATCTCCGCCCGTGCCCCGGTGGAGCAGTGCAGCGCCAACGGCTTGTCCTGGGGGAGTTCCGCATAGCGTTTTGCCATCTGTTCGGTAGGAATATTGACGGCGCTCTTGAAATGCCCTTTGCCGAACTCTTCCGGGGTTCTGACATCGATCACCAGAAGAGTGCCTCCCTTCAACCCCTGCTCGAAGTCGGCAATGCTGATTTCAGCCGGACTGAGTTTGCGAACATAGGCAATAGTGGTGGCTGCGGCGCCGGTGGCAAGTTCAAAACCCTTTGCCTTCCACTCCTTCACCCCGCCTGGGAAAATCATGACATTGGAGTAGCCCCCGTCACGGATCGTGCTGCCGGCTTCCGGCAGGGAATCTTCCTGGTCGGCATACAGGACAATCGGCGCCCCCTTGAACGCAGGGAACATTTTAACGGCGCTCTCCAGCTGGGCAGCGGGGATGTTGACCGCCCGCGGGATGTGGCCCGCGCTGACCGCCTTGGCATCGCGCAGATCGATGATTACCAGATTGCCGTTCTTGACAAACTCAACGGTCGGAACGGTATAGTAATCGCTCTTCTTCCACCCCGGCTCCCCATCCGTGTAGACGGTGAGGTTAGTGAACCCGAACTTTTTGGCCAGTTCGGCCGATTTGGGGCTCAGCACGCAGGTAGGACCGCCGCAGTAAAATATCAGCGGCTTCTGCCTGTCGGCTGGGAGGAGTTTCTCCCCCTCCTTCTCCAGCTCGGCAAACGGGATCGAAACAGCGGTCGGTAGGTGCCCTTCCTGGTACTTGCCTGCCGGTCTCGCATCAATCAGCAGATAATTGCCGGCTGCTGGCCCCTTTTTGACCAGGGCGGCCAGCTCCGCGGAGTTGATTCCCTTGACCCCTTCAGGCAGCTTGATCAGGGCTTTGGTAATGACCGTTGCCAGCTCCCCTTGGGCGACGATTCTGTAGTCGATAACAACCGCATCGCCCGGCTGGAGCTCTTTATTGGTCTGCACATTTTTCAGTACCGTGGCGTCATCGAAACCAATGACCATGACATTCTTGTTGTCCAGGACAATCGAGATGGTCTTCGATTTGTTGGCGACGGTCTTCACATGCCCCTTCACCGTCTGGACAGGTGCATCAGCCAGCGCAACACCGGCGGTCATGGCGGCTATCAGAGATAACAGCAGCGCCCAGCGGCCCATCATCCTCTTTACCCTTTGCATGTTTCCTCCTTGGTCAATTGCTGTTGCCTTCCCCTGCCAGCTACAAAGGCTGACGAGCCATGGTCAGCTCGGCCAGCCGGCGCCATGGGCAACATTTATTAAGTTTTAATAAACTATAATATATTGATATCTTAGTCAATAGAATTAATCTTTGTCCCACACCTCCAGCAGCGGGATTCGGCTGTTTTGTCCCCTTTGCCCCCTTGTTCTTGGCAAGAACAGGTAGCACCAGCCGCAGAGGCGGTTTCTGTGGGAGCGGGGCGGCACTGCTGAATTGTCGGGGTAAATGACGTCTGGATCTCGGCAACCAGAGGGCTCCCGGTTTCGCCAGCCCAGGCCGCGCACTCTGGAACCCACATTAGCGGTTGACAATAGTCGGTTGTATAGTTTAATCTTTCCATGCCGATCTTGAGACTGGCGGCAAAAACCACCTTTGAAACAAAGGAAAACGTGGATGGCAATGCATAAACTCCCCCTTGCCTCGCTTCTGCTCGCGGCGTTTCTGACGTACGGCTGCTCGGCGCTCCTGCCAACCGCGAAACAGGAAACCAAGTCACCATGGAACTCTTATTCTGATGTCAAGCTGGCATTCGACAAGGTTGTCCCCGGCCAGACCACACCCCGTCAATTGAAAACCCTTGGTTTTGACCTCTATTCGACCCCCAACGTTACCACATTGAACTACCTCGACATCGCCGTAACCACCCAGACGCTAAAGAGGGAAGAGCTTGATGCTGGCCTGCAGGCATGCCTTAGTGCCAAAACCCACTGCGTCGGCTATCAGCTTCAACCACAGCGCATCAACAACAAGCGCTACGGCAATTTTTTCCTCGACATCCTCAATTTTCGTCGAAAAACCCGCCAAGTCGGGTGGCAAGTCAAGGCGCTCTTTATCGTTGTTGAGGACGTCATTGTGTATAAGCTCTGGGGCGGGAATCCCACCATCCTAGTGGAAAGCGATATAATAAATCCGCTCGGCCCGCTGCAGGATGCCGGCAGCGGTTTAGCAATACGCTATATACCTTAGTGAACCTCAACACGTGGAGCCATTGAAAATCGTGAAAAAAAGCCCTGACAGTATTGCTGCTACTTCCGTAAAAAAGTGGCCCCGCATCCCGGCCAGCCTGCACCTGTTGCTCTGCTTGTCAGTTCTGGCTCTTGCTGCCCCGGCCATGGCCCTGAATATCCCAGAAAAGCTCGTGTATGAGCTGAGTTGGTCTGGCATTACCGCTGGCACCGCCACCCAGGAGATTTTTGAGGACCAAGGTGTAGTCAGAATACTCTCCACGGCCCGCTCGTCCGCATGGATTTCGGTGTTTTTCCCGGTTGACGACCGAATCGAGGGAACCTTGGCCAAAGCCGCACCGCCACTCCTGGGACTGCCGTTGACTTTCCGGCTAAAAATCTCGGAAGGGAAGCACAAGCGGGACCGGGAGATCACCTTTGACCATGCACAGCGCAAGGCCCATTATGTCGACCACCTTGGGAAGGACACGGCAGACATCGAGATCAGCAGCGATACCTATGACACCTATTCGAGCTTTTTTTACGTTAGGACCCTCCCCTTGGAGGTGGGAAAATCGGTATTCGTCACTATTCTCGACAACAAGCAGCTCTGGAAGGTGGAAGTGCAGGTGCTGAAGAAGGAGCGGATCAGCACCGACCTGGGCGAATTCAATACCATTCTGATCAAGCCGCTGATCAAATCCGAGGGGATTTTTCAAAGGAAGGGTGAGGTCTACATTTGGCTGACGGACGATGAAAAACGCGTGCCGATCAGGATGCGGACCAAAGTGACGATCGGCAGTATTACAGCCACTCTGGTGGGAGGCAAATATTAAACCCATGAGACGGCAGCCCCAGCCGGCAAAAATTCCCTTGTAATTTCGGCAAAAAATTGTCATAGTGGAAAATGGTCAAAAGGCGGGCGCAAGCCCGTCTTTTTCTTTGCTTACCAATCTGCACCCTTTGCCGCCAACGCTTACGCTACGCGGCAACACCCATGAACAGCCGAGCCACTGGCAAAAGCGGCGAATAACTTTCAGGAGAATGTGAACAATGCAGCAGAAAATCAGAAACATCGCCATCATCGCCCACGTCGACCATGGCAAGACCACCTTGGTCGATGCACTGCTCAAGCAGTCGGGCGTTTACCGTGAAAACGAGGTGATTACCGAGCGGGTCATGGATTCCAACGACCTGGAAAAAGAGCGCGGTATCACCATCCTCGCCAAAAACCTCTCGATCCACCACGGTGACTACAAGATCAATATCGTCGATACCCCTGGCCACGCCGACTTCGGCGGCGAGGTGGAGCGGGTCTTGAAAATGGTCGACTCGGTACTGCTGTTGGTGGACGCCCTGGACGGCCCGATGCCACAGACCAGGTTCGTCCTGAAAAAATCCCTCGACCTCGGCCTGCGGCCGATCGTCGTGATCAACAAGATCGACCGCCCCGGCGCCAGACCAACCGAGGTAGTAGATATGGTATTCGATCTGTTCTGCGAGCTGCAGGCATCCGATGCCCAGCTTGATTTCGCCATCATCTATACCAGCGCCAAGCTGGGGTACGCCAAGCTGGAGCTCGACCAGGAATCAACCACCATGGAGCCACTTTTTGAAACGATCAAGAACAACGTGCACCCGCCGGAAGGGGACCCGAACGCTCCGTTCCAGCTGCTGGTGACCAACATCGACTACAACGACTATATCGGCCGGATCGCCAGCGGCAAAATCTTTAACGGCAGGGTAACGGCGGGCGAGACGGTAACCGTAATCAGACGCGACGGGAGTTTGGTGAAAGGGCGCATCTCCAAACTGTTGGGCTACGAAGGACTGAAACAGGTGGAGATCCCTTCAGCCAGCACCGGCGACATCGTCACCATCGCCGGGTTTGATACCGTGGGGATCGGTGAAACGATCGCGTCAGCGGACAACCCGATAGCACTTCCTTATGTCTCCATAGACGAGCCGACCATCGCCATGAACTTCATTGTCAACACGTCCCCCTTTGCCGGCCGCGAAGGGAAGTTCGTCACCTCGCGCAATATCCGGGAACGGCTTGACAAGGAGCTGCGCACCAACGTCTCACTGCGCGTTGAGGATACCAGCAACGCCGACACCTTCAAGGTTTCCGGGCGTGGCGAGCTGCACCTGTCGATCCTGATCGAAAACATGCGGCGCGAAGGGTTTGAAATGGCGGTCTCTAAGCCGGAAGTGATTTTTCGGGAGATCGACGGCAAGAAGATGGAGCCGATGGAATACCTGGTGGTGGACGTCCCTGCCGAGTACCAGGGGGCCATTATCGAGAAGATGGGGCCGCGCAAAGCGGAGATGGTCGCCATGCATCCGATGGGGGAGACGATCCGTCTCGAGTTCGTCATTCCTGCCCGCGGCCTGATCGGCCTGCGCGGGGAGCTTTTGACCGACACCCGCGGCACGGCGGTAATGACCCACACCTTCCATGAATACGCCCCATACAAAGGCGATATTCCCGGCAGGAAGAACGGCGTCCTTACCGCCATGGAGCAGGGAGAAACCACCGCCTACTCACTCGACGCGCTGCAGCCACGTGGCACCCTATTCGTCGGCGCAGGCACCGAAGTATATGGCGGGATGATTATCGGCCTGCACGCCAAGGACAACGACCTGGAAGTCAATCCCAACAAGGGGAAAAAACTTACCAACGTCCGCGCCTCCGGCACGGATGACGCCATCAAACTCACCCCGCCACGGCTTCTCACCCTGGAGCAGGCGCTGGAGTTCATCGATGACGACGAACTGGTGGAGGTGACCCCCACCACGATCCGCATGCGCAAGAAAGAGCTCGACCCGACCAAACGGAAACGTTCAAACCGGTAGATATTCAGATAGCTTTCAAGCTGACAGCTGACCACCCCTAACCCCTCCTAAAACAGGAGGGGGATTTTAAAACTCCCCTCCTTGATATGGATGAGTTGGGGTGGTTGGTCAATACCCTTTAATCACAAGGAGCACTCCATGCGCCTCCGCACCCTGTCCCACCTCCTTCTCTGTTTCGGCCTACTCTTCCTTGCCTCATGCGCAACTACGACACCGCCCGTCAAGAACGCGGACACCTACTTCAAGGAAGGGGAAGAGTTTTACCAGCGAGGCGCCTACGAAGACGCAATCGCCCAGTGGAAAAAGGTGAAGGAGAGCTACTCCTCGCCCGCACTCATCACCTTGGCCGAACTGAAGATTGCCGATGCCTATTTTGACAACAAAAGCTACATCGAGGCCGCAGCCGAATATGAAAATTTTCGCAAACTCCATCCTACCCACGAAAAGGCAGATCATGCCCTCTATCGGCTGGGGCTCTGCTACTACAAGCAAATCAGCGGCATTGACACCGATCAGACCCCGGTAAAGAATGCGGTGACCGAATTCGAAGCTTTTATCAAGCTTTACCCGCAATCCGGTTACGCGGCAGAGGTTCGAGAGAAGCTGGCGGAGTGCAAGATAAAGCAGGCCGAGTACGAAATTTATGTGGGGAGGTTCTACTTCCGCACCGACAATTACCAGGCTGCAATCAAAAGGCTGGAGGGCGAGCTGCATGAATTCCCGACCACCCCGGCCAACGATGAAGCGCTCTTTTATCTGGGAAAGGCGTATATCCTTACTGGCGACAAGGCCAAGGGGCGCGACGTATTTAATCGGCTTTTCAAGGAGTACCCCCTGAGCCAGTTCATTGGCAAAGCCAAAAGCTTTATGGAAAGCAACTATTGAGCCGTCTTTTCCCCTTCTGGTTACTGTTTGTTCTGGCGCTAACCGGCTGTGTTGCTCCATCCTTGGAGCGACAGGCCGTTGAGGTGCTTTTAAACCAGCGCCAACAAGCACTCAGCACCAAAGACCTTGGCCGTTACCAGGCTCTCCTGTCCCGGGATTACCTGGACAAGGGTAAGGACTATGCGACCAAGACAGCAGAACTGGCAGCGTTGTTCACCACCTTTGAACGGATCGACGCCCGCTTTTTTGACCGCCAGATTAAACTGGCGGGTGACTGCGCAATTGTCACCGAGCAATACACATTAAGGGTTACGCGCCAGGGGAAAAGCTTTCCATATGCCGGCAAGGAAATCCTTACCCTCCGGAAGGAAGCTGACGGCTGGAAGATTGTCGCTGGCCTGTAGCGTCAGCCCCCCCTTTCCCGCATGCGGTACCGGCAACCGAGTTTTAGTATCGCTAAAAAAATCCCGCCGAATATTTAAACCTGCTTAACGGTTAGCCACCCCCTACCACCCCGGCCGTCCCCCTGCAACCCCGTACCTACTTTTGCTACTTCCAGTGAGCGCCATCCGGACCGCTAACACGCCACCGCTTTTTTAACTTGACTAAAGGGATTCCGTTAAGTAAAATCCGGTTCTAATTTGGCAGGTAATCCCCTGCCGCAGTAACAGTTTCCCCCCGGCAACTACCCTGCATATTCTGGATGCGAGAACGGATAGTGTTCAAGGTCTGGATTAACATCGTTTGTAAACATCAAAACAAAACGGAGGAAGAAAATGTCTGAGTACGGCACACTGCAAGACCGCGTCCGCTGCAAGTCACTTATGAGCAAGGTGATGACCGCCGAGCAAACCATCCCCTTTTTCAAGAACGGCATGAACCTAGGCTGGTCTGGCTTCACCCCCGCCGGCTACCCGAAGGTGGTTCCCATCGCCCTGGCTGAACACGTTGAGAAAAACAACCTCCAGGGGAAGCTGAAGTTCAACCTGTTCATCGGCGCCTCAGTTGGCGCTGAGACCGAAGACCGTTGGGCAACTAACGACATGATCGATCGTCGCTGGCCGTATCAGACTGGCAAGAACATCGCTGCCGGCATCAACGCCGGCCGCATTCGGATGGGCGACAAGCACCTCTCCCTGTTTGCCCAGGACCTGGGCTACGGGTTCTACACCAAGGATTCCGCGTCAGGCAAGCTTGACCTGGCCATCATCGAAGTCTCCGCCATCAAGGAAGACGGCAGTCTGGTTCCGACCTCCTCCTGCGGCGTTATTCCAGAAATCCTGATGATCTGCGACAGGATCATCATCGAGGTCAACACCGGAGAGCCCTCTTTCGAAGGGATCCACGACCTGCTTACCCCCGCCACACCGCCTAACCGTCAGCCGTTTAATATCGTCAAGGCCGGTTCCCGGATCGGCTCTACCTCTATCGCCTGCGATCCGAGCAAGATTATCGCGGTAGTCGAGTCCAAACTCCGTGACCAGGGCCGCGCCTTTGCCGAGCAGGATGATACCTCCGAGGCAATCGCCAACCATGTCATCGAATTTTTTACCCAGGAGGTCAAGGCCGGTCGTCTGCCGAAGAACCTGCTGCCGTTGCAGTCCGGTGTCGGTTCTATTGCCAACGCCGTTATCGGTGGTCTGGCCAAGGGTCCCTTCAAGAATCTGACCGTCTATACCGAGGTGCTCCAGGACACCATGCTTGACCTGTTCGACTCGGGCAAACTGGACCACGCATCTTCCTGTTCGCTTTCGCTGTCAGCATCGCCGGGCTTCCCGCGCTTCTTTGACAACATGGACAAATATTTCGACAAGATCACCCTGCGGCCGCTCTCCATCTCCAATGCACCGGAGCCGATTCGCCGCCTTGGGTGCATCGCCATGAACACCCCGGTGGAGATCGACATCTATGCCCACGCCAACTCCACCCTGGTCGGCGGTACCCGCATGATCAACGGTCTTGGTGGTTCCGGTGACTTCCTGCGGAACGGCTACCTGAAGATGATGCATACCCCGTCGTCACGCCCGAGCAAGACCGACCCGACCGGCATTTCCTGTGTGGTGCCGCACTGCTCGCACATCGACCACACCGAGCACGATCTTGACTGCGTCATCACCGAACAGGGTCTGGCCGACCTGCGCGGAGTGGCACCGAAGGAGCGCGCCAGGAAGATCATTGAGAAATGCGCCCACCCGGATTACAAGGCACAGCTTACTGAATACCTCAATATTGCCGAAGCTGACTGCCTCAAGCGCAAGGTTGGGCATGAGCCGCAACTCTGGGACCGCGCCTTCAAGATGCACCTTAACCTTGAGAAGAACGGCACCATGAAGCTTAAGAACTGGGACGTCAAGGTTGACCTCTGCGAATAGGAACATCTTCCGCAGACTGCACACAAAAAAGCCCCGCCGGCATACCGGCGGGGCTTTTTACATGATCACGAGGAGAATCTAAACGTGGCGCAGGGGAACCAGCTGACCGATGCTGCAGCCCCAAGCTACTTTCCCTGCCTCGCCTTGGGGTGGGCCTTGTCGTAGACCTCCATCAGCCGGTCGATGCTGACATGGGTGTATTTTTGGGTAGTGGAAAGGGAAGCATGGCCCAACAGCTCCTGAATGGCACGCAGGTCTGCCCCTCCCTCCAGGAGGTGGGTAGCGAAGGTATGGCGCAGGGTATGCGGCGAGATCTTTTTCATGGCGGCAAGCTGCAGGATATATTTGTCGACGATCCGCGCCACGCTCCGGCTGGTAAGCCGGCCACCCCTGGCATTAGTCAACAGCGGCGCATCGGGCGGCGGATTACCCCGGACGGCCAGGTAGGCAGCAAGCGCCGCAGCGGCATAACTGCCGATGGGTACAATGCGCTCCTTCCCCCCCTTCCCCAGCACCCTGACCAGCAGCTCCGCAAGGTCCACTCCACCCACGTCGAGACCAGTCAGTTCTGAAACCCTGATGCCGCAAGAATATAGGGTCTCTAGGATGGCCCGGTCACGCAGCGACAACGGAGACCCTTCGTTTGGTGCCTCCACCAGGGCCGTTACCTCGTCGATATTCAGATGATAGGGGAGGGTCTTCGGCTTTTTCGGCGTGGCAATCAGCTCCGCCGGGTTTTTGGGGACGATCCCTTCGCGCACCAGGTATTTGAAAAAGGCGCGAATAGCGGCGAGCTTCCGGCCGATGGAACTTTTCGCCAGGTTCTGGTGCAGGGAGGCGAGGTAACGCCTGACCAGCAGGTGGTCTACTTGGTCCACCGCCGGCTCTGAGCCGGTTGCCCGGCAGAGAAACTGCCAAAACAGCTCCAGATCGCTCCGATAGGCGTCCAGCGTATGGGGGGATACGTTGCGCTCGGTGGCAAGGTAGGAGCAGAACCGGTCAATCTCGTTTTTCATGGCTAATGCATCCTTTGGCGACTCCTGCCAGGGAGTGCCCGGTTTTCATGAACTCGCCGGCCTGGTTAAACAGCAGTGGAACCATCATCTATTTAACAGAAAATGTGCTTATTTTCCATTAAATACGCCGGAATCCCTTTGACAATAAGGACCATTTTCCCCTATATTTCTGCCATGCATCGTGTCACCATCGAAAAAGCCGACAGCTATCTGCGGAGAGAGGTAAAGACCGCCATCAGCAGGCTCCTTGCACCACTCGGTGGGATAGCAGCCTTCGTCAAACCCGGGGAGCGGGTCCTGTTAAAGCCGAACATGCTGGCGGCGAAGCCGCCGGAGAAGGCGGTCACCACCCACCCGGAAGTGCTGCGCGCAGTGATCGAACTGGTACAGGAGGCGAGCGGCATCCCGTTAGTGGGAGATTCCCCCGGCTTCGGCGGGATGCATAAGGTGGCGGAAAAATCCGGCATGCTGCAGGTGGCAGAAGAGTGCGGCGCCGAGCTGGTCGAATTCAGCGAACCGGTAGAGGTTGCCGGCACCGGGATGTTCAAGCGCCTAGCCCTGGCCCGTCCCTACCTGGAGGCGGACCGCATCATCAACCTCCCCAAGCTCAAGACCCATGAGATGATGACCATCACCTGTGGCGTAAAAAACCTGTTCGGCGCGGTGGTGGGGACCGGCAAGGCGGCCTGGCACCTGAAGGCCGGCGCCGACCGGGAGCTGTTTGCCCGGATGCTCTTGGAAATATATCTGTTGCGACCGCCGGATCTGACCATCGTCGATGCCATAACCGCCATGGAGGGAGACGGTCCTGGGAGCGGCGACCCTCGCCATGTGGGACTGCTGTTGGCTGGGGATAACGCCTTGGCAGTCGACCTCATTGCCGCCGACATCCTCGGCATTCCGGAAAAGCTCCGCTATGTGGAACGGGTGGCGCGCAAACTTCAGATTGCCGGCGCTGAACGCGCTACCATCGAGACCATCGGCATCCCCCTCGAAGATGCTCGGGTGGCGGGCTTCCGTCTCCCCCACCTCTCCGATGTCCAGTTCGGCCTCCCGGTCTTTCTGAAGAACCGTCTCCGTCACTACCTCACCTCCCGGCCAGTGGCAAACCCGGAGTTATGCAGGCTGTGTGGCGTTTGCCGAGATGCCTGTCCGCCAAGGGCGATCGAAATCAGGGATGGCAAACTGCTTTTTGACTATCACCGCTGCATCCGCTGTTTCTGCTGCCGGGAGCTCTGCCCGGACGGCGCCCTCGACGTAAAAGAGGGAACACTCCTTCATCTCATCAAGAAATACCTATAGCCAAATTTAATCCCACCATGCCGTTGACTTTTGCCAGGGGGAGTATTACTATGAAGATAACCTCCCGACACGCAACAGGGAGGGGGAAATCCAGAGAAAGGAGACCCCAGTTATGTGGACATCAATCTATATGCTCAGACCGGTGACCCGCTGCAAAGAGGGTTGCCCTAGCTAGCCCGCCGGCTTTTACCGGCGGGCGTCACAACCGGCCCCCTGCCTAGCAGGGGGCTTTTTTCGTGGCTATCAATCTTTCCCCTGGTGCCGCCACTGGGGCAGAAAAATCTCCTTGACAAAAGGGGTCGGTTATTGAACAATCGTTCACGTGAACAACTGTTCAGTTAAATACTGCCGCCGAGGTCACCGATGAAAAGATATCTGCTGCTGGCCGCTGTTGTCCTGCTCGCCATTGCCGTGGGCGCCTATTTCCTGCTCCGAACCAAACCGGAAGCAACCTACCGGACCGCAAAGGTTGAACGGGGAATGATTATCTCCTCGGTCTCCGCCACCGGCAACCTCTCGGCGGTCATTACCGTACAGGTGGGAACCCAGGTCTCCGGCACCATTCAGCAACTCTATGCGGATTTCAATTCACGGGTGAAAAAGGGTCAGGCCATTGCCCAGATCGAGCCGGCCTTGTTTAATGCCCAGGTGGAGCAGACCCGCGGCAACTATCTCTCCGCCGAGGCAAACCTGGAGAAGGCCAAGGTGACGGTGGTCGATGCAAGAAGGACCATGGAGAGAAACCGCCAACTCATCAAGGATGGGATCATCGCCCAGAGTGATTTTGATTTCGCCCTAACCGCCCTAGACTCAGCGCTGGCCTCGCTCAAGGCGGCCGAAGCCTCGGTGATCCAGGTCCACGGAGCCTATGATCAGGCCCAGACCAACCTCAGATACACTACCATCCGCTCGCCGGTGGACGGCATCGTGGTTTCCCGCAATGTGGATGTGGGACAGACGGTGGCCGCCTCGTTTCAGACCCCCACTCTCTTTACCATCGCCCAGGACCTGACCAAGATGGAGATCGACACCAGCGTCGACGAGGCCGACATCGGCCGGCTCCGGGAGGGTCAGCCAGTATCCTTCACCGTCGATGCTTATCCGGAGAGCCGATTCGTCGGCAAAGTCAGGCAGATCAGGAACTCACCGGTCATCACCCAGAACGTGGTCACCTACGTGGTGGTGATCGTGGTCGATAACCGTGATCTGAAGCTGAAGCCGGGAATGACCGCTAACGTTAGCATCGAGACGGCGCGCAAGGAGAATGTCCTGAAAATCCCCTCCGCCGCGCTCCGCTTCAAACCAAAGGGAGCCAAGGATGCCAAGGAAAAGCCCAGCGGGGGCGAGCAGCGCCGGCTGAAAAAGGAAGTCACCCAGCAGGTCTATCTCCTCGGCGCAGACAACAAGCCAGTGCCAGTGACAGTCAAGACCGGTATCAGCAATGACGGCCAGCTGGAGCTGGTGGATGGAAACCTCAAGGAAAATGACGAGGTGATCGTAGAACTGGTCAGCACGCAGAAAAAGTCGGGCGGGATGGGTAGCAGCCCCATGGGGCCGAGGTTCTAGTGAAATGAACGAGGTCGTGCAAGTCAGCAGCGTCACCAAGGTTTACACCATGGGCGACCAGCGGGTGGAAGCCCTCAAAGGGATCTCCTTCTCGGTCCAGCGGGGTGAATTCGTTGCCATCATGGGTGCCTCGGGGAGTGGCAAGTCTACCTGCATGAATATGCTGGGCTGCCTGGACGTCCCGTCCAGCGGCGCTTACCTCCTGGAGGGGGTGAGCGTCGGCCGGCTCTCCAAGAACGAGCTGGCGGAGATCAGGAACCGGAAGCTCGGCTTCGTCTTCCAGGGGTTCAATCTGCTTGCCCGGACCACCGCCAGGGAGAACGTGGAGCTACCACTAGTCTACGCCCGCATTCCCGCCGCCGTCAGGCATCAGAAGGCATCAGCTGCATTGGCACGGGTGGGACTCGCCGGACGGGAAGACCACTACAGCAACCAGCTCTCCGGCGGTCAGCAGCAGCGGGTGGCCATTGCCAGGGCACTGGTGAACGAGCCGGCCATCATTTTGGCCGACGAGCCGACCGGTAACCTCGACAGCAAGACCACCGTGGAAATAATGACCATCTTCCAGCAGCTGAACCGCCAAGGGATTACTATCATTATGGTCACTCACGAGCCTGATGTGGCGGCCTTCACCAGCCGGCACCTCATCTTCCGCGACGGCCAGATCATAGGCGATACTGTGAACGCCAACCCAACTCAGGCAGGAGAGGAGACGAGGTCATGACCACTCTCTGGCAAAGCCTGCTGATAGCCATCCGTTCGCTACGTGTCAACAAAATGCGCGCCCTGTTGACCATGCTCGGCATCATCATCGGCATCGCCGCCGTCATCGCCATGGTCGCCATCGGTTCCGGCGCGAGCAAGATGATTGCCGACCAAATCTCCAGCATCGGCAGCAACCTGCTGCTGGTAATTCCTGGCTCCACCACCAGCGGCGGCTTGCGCACCGGCTCCGGCGGCGCACCCACTCTCACCTACGACGACGCCAAGGCAATCAAGGCAGAGTGCCCGTCGGTGGCCGATGTGGCACCCACGGTCAGGGGGTCCGCCCAGGTGGTCTTCGGCAATCAGAACTGGTCCACTATTGTCATGGGGGTTACCCCGGAAATGCTCACGGTCAGGGACTGGCCGCTGGTGGCAGGGCGAAACATCAGCCAGTCCGACGTGGACGGCGCCACGAAGAACTGCCTGATCGGCCAGACCGTGGCGGAAAGCCTGTTTGGCGATGCCGACCCCATCGGCCAGATTATCCGTATCAAAAAGGTCCCCTTTATCATCATCGGTCTCCTCGACCACAAGGGGCAGTCCCCCCAGGGCCAAGACCAGGACGACGTCATCTACATCCCGCTGCGCACCGCCCAGCGCAAATTGTTCGGCAGCCAGTTCCCCAACACGGTCGGCGCCATGATGATACAGGCCAAAGGAGCGGACGTGCTGAAAAAGGCCGAAGAGGAAGTGATCTCGCTGCTGAACCAGCGCCATCGTGTCGGCCCCACCCGCGAAGCGGACTTTACCGTCCGCAACCTCTCCGAGATCCTCGCCGTTTCCGAGCAGTCCTCCAAGGTGATGTCGCTACTCCTCGGGGCGGTGGCATCCATCTCGCTCATCGTCGGTGGGATCGGCATCATGAACATCATGCTGGTTTCGGTGACCGAACGAACCAGGGAGATCGGCATTCGAATGGCGATTGGCGCCAAGCAACGCGACATCCTGCTGCAGTTTCTCACTGAAGCAGTGCTGCTCACCACTTGTGGCGGAGTGATCGGCATGGGTCTCGGCGTCATCGGCGCTCTTGCCGTCTCCAAATTCCTCCAGTGGCCGGCCCTGATCTCCTCTCAGGCGATCATCATCGCCTTCGTCTTCTCCGCCGGCGTCGGCATCTTCTTCGGCTTCTATCCCGCCCGCAAGGCGGCGGGACTCAACCCTATCGAGGCGCTGCGCTACGAATAATGCAGTGCTGCGAGTTACGTACGCAGCAATATTCCAGCTGCCCCCGCAACAATTCCCGCCATCGACTGCGCAGCAATTGGCCGCCACGACATCGCATAACATGGTGCATGAAATGCATCCTACTTAGCTCCCTCCCCCTAAAGATATCCATGGTTATGCCGAACTAAATAATACGTGTACGCTTTTCCCCACCCAAAGGACAACTCCATGCAGAATATTCCACTTGCCCTGGCAGAGCCCGAAATGGTCCTGGCCAAGGAGCTGAAACGTGCCGACAATCCCGACGGCCCCCCCATCTGCGGCAGGGGAATCGTGCTGACCGAATCCCTGATCGAACGGCTGAAGAGGATGGGAATCCAGTCGGTGGTGGTGGAAGGGCACCCGGTCTGGAATGAAGGAGACGAAACGGTGGCAGCACAGCTCGCCACCCTGGACAGGCGCTTCAGCCGGGTGACCGACGATCCCCTGATGCGGAAGCTGCAGGATATCTACCGGGCACAGATCAAGAAATCGATGGGGGAGCAGGATGGATGACAAGAGAGCTGAGATCAGGCATTCGATCATGGATACCCGGTCGCTGCCAACCCTGCCCGGCATCATCAGCAAGCTGAACTCCCTGTCGAGTAACGACAAGAGCTCGGCAGAACAAATGGCGCAGCTGGTGGCGTCCGACCAGGTCCTCTCGGCCCGCGTGCTGCGGCTGGTCAACTCTCCATCCTACGGCTTTTATCGCGTCTCTACAATCTCCAACGCAATGATCCTCCTTGGCGTCAACGTGGTGAAGAGCCTGGCGCTCAGCTCCTCCATCTTCGAGATCATGGAAAAAAACGTAGTCGGCCTCTGGGAGCATTCGCTCGGTACCGGCGTAGCCGCCAACGTCATTGCCCGCCGCCTGAAACTGGCGGAATGCGAAGAAATTTCCACCGCGGCGCTGCTGCACGATATCGGCAAGGTCATCATCAAGATCAAGTTCGCCGACGATTACGACCAGCTGCTTGCGCTGATCGATACAAAAGGGATCTCGATTCGGGATGGGGAGATGGAGCTGCTGGCTACCGACCATGCCGAGGTCGGAGCCTGGCTCGCCAAGAGCTGGCATTTGCCGGAGAAACTGATTGAGCCGGTAGCCTGCCACCACCAGGTGGAAAAGTCCACCACCCATCAACTCAAGACCGCCGTGGTGCACCTGGCAGATGTGCTGATCAAGGCGAGCGGTTTCGGCTGCAGCGGCGACGATTTCGTGCCACTGATCCAGCCCGTGGCCTGGGACCTGCTCGGAATGAGCGAGGCGCTGCTGGCGGAGATTGTCGAGGAGCTGGAAGAGCGCCTGATCGAGGTCAAAAACTTTAGCATGGAGATCCAGAGTGCCGATGAAACCTCAACTTAGATTAACCCTCGTCTCAACGGATCAGGCCCTGGCCGGACACCTGGCAATCCGTCTGCAAAGCAAGGGGTACCAGGTGCTCTGTCTTTCCAGATTGGCCGGGGTCCTGGGGAGCATCTATTCGGACCCGCCGAATATTGTCATCGCCGACCTGGCGGAGATTGATCCAGAGATACTCGCCATTGTCAAGTCAATGAAAGCGGATTGCTATTTCAGCACTATTCCGGTGCTTGGACTGCTCAGCAGCGCCAGGGTGGAGGAGTTTGACTGGCAAGAATGCCCGCTCGACGACTTTGTCGCCATGCCGGTCCTTTATCCGGAGCTGTTCAGCCGCATCTCCCTGTCGTTGCAGCGGATTCAGCGGGTATTCGACAACAATCCCCTCACCCGCCTGCCGGGGAACACCTCGATCCAACAGGCCATCGAGAAGGCCCTCGGCAAGCCGATGGCCGTCTGTTACGTCGACATCAACAATTTCAAGCCCTACAACGACGTCTACGGTTTTTCCCACGGTGACGGGGTACTCCGGATGCTGGCGCGGATCATCTTCAACGCGGTCAACGAATCGGGAGGCGGTTTCGCCGGCCACATCGGCGGCGACGACTTCGTCTATCTGGTGCCGCTGGAGCGGGCCGAAGCGGTGGCCAAAACCGTCATTGCCAACTTCACCACCATTGTGGCAGACCTGTTTGGCGAAGTCGAAAAGTCCAATGGCTTCTATTGCGCCCTGAACCGCAAGGGCCAGGAGGAGCAGGTCCCCCTGCTCGGCATCGCCATTGCCATCGTCCCGACCCACACCCAGAAAATGCAGCACTACGGCAAGGTTGCCGAGGTGGCCGCCGAGATGAAGAAACTGGCGAAGCAGTCGAATGAGAGCTGTTATGTAATTGACCGGCGCAGTACCTGACATTTTCCCACTAACTTTGGTCAGCACCTTGTATTTACCCCTTACGCCTTTCGCCTGATCCCCTTTGCCTGTCTCCTCTTGACACCCGCCTGCCGTCGTACTATGCTCCTCCTTATTAAAATTGTATTAGATTCGGTCTGGGATATGCCGCCAATATATGATGGTTACTTGGGAAATAATGACCAGACCTCGATACAGAACAAGCTGACAGAATACAAGACATGGTGGAATTCGAATAAGGGTGCGGCAATTACTTTTACGTAAGGGAGTTTATTGTGTTCAAGAAGCGAGACCCTCGAATACGACACAATACAGAAAGGAGACGCCAATGGAATTGAAAACACCCTATGCGTTTGGGAAAACCGTGGAGATGACCTATGCCGAGGCGGAAAAGAAAGTCCGGGAAGAGCTGTCGAAGGAAGGCTTTGGCATATTGACGGAAATTGACGTCAAAAAGAAGTTTGCAGAAAAGCTCCAGAAAGAGTTCCGTAACTATGTGATTCTCGGTGCCTGCAGTCCGCCAACTGCCTACGAGGCTCTCGGGCGGGAAGTAAATCTCGGCACGTTACTGCCTTGCAATGTGGTGGTCCATACCAGGGATGACGGCAAGACCGCAGTCATGGTCATGGACCCGGTTGCGGCACTCTCCATGATCGGCAACCCGCAGATAGCCGAAATTGCCCAGCAGATTGCCGAGAAAATGCGGCGAGTGCTGGCGGCACTGTGAAGAAGTTATTGCTCGCAATTGTGGCCTTGCAGTGATAAAGGGGAGGACACCATGGAAAGATCGTCCAGGGGAAAAGATGAGGGAGCAAAAACCGTTACGTACTCTTTAAACGCCGGCTATAGTGAAAGGAGAACTGTCCATGGCGCATAGAGTCTGTCCCTACTGGGTGGGTTATTTGCTGGTCAGCCCTTTCAGGCGGTTGATGCATAATCCCGAAGAGATCCTCCGGCCGTTTATTGCAACGGGAATGACTGTTCTCGATATTGGTTCTGCGATGGGCTTCTTCACCCTGCCGATTGCTAAAATGGTCGGGCCAGACGGGAAGGTTGTGTGCGTGGATGTCCAGGAAAAAATGCTTAAATCTCTCCAAAGACGTGCCCTCAAGGCAAGCGTGGCGGACAGGATCATCACCCGAGTGTGCAACCCTACTTCACTGTGTTTGGGTGACTTTGTTGGAACCATAGATTTTGCGGTTGCTTTCGCCGTAGTACATGAGGTTCCAGACGCTCGATCACTCTTTGCCGAGGTTTTCCAGGCGCTAAAACCTGGAGCAAGATGCTTGATTGCGGAGCCCAAGGGACATGTTTCAGCCCATGAATTTGAGCTGACGCTAGCTGCTGCTGAACAGACAGGATTGCGCGTGGTAGGCAATCCGAAAATACCTAGATGCCACGCAGCATTGCTGGGTAAAGATCAAGAAGGGAACAGATAAAGACTGACCGGGAGTTGAGCTGTCTGAGGCCGCCCCCCCGAGTAATTGAGCAGCGCATGGCCGTTTCAAACAACAAGAGAAGCTGGATGCACTATGAAAAGGGGAACCCAATGAAAATTTCGGTCTATATCAATGCCCACAAAGCACTGGTACTCCCGGTAGTGTTGGGAATGATGTGGTTCTATCAGAACTGGTCCGTGGAAGCCTTTGTTTATTTGAGCATTCATGGGACATATAGCCTGTTGTGGCTCCTCAAGCATGCACTCTATCCCGACAAACGATTCGAGGAACGGCAACCCCTCTGGATCGGGGTCTGTTTCATCTTCTTCCCCCTTGCGGGATATTACCTTGCACCTTATCTGCTCATCAGCAGGCATATTACCTTGCCACCATACCTCATCGGCCTGGTGCTATTCTTATTTACGCTCGGGGTCTTCCTCCATTACGTCAGTGACGCCCAAAAGTATTACACCCTGCAACTGAAAAAGGGGCTGATCCAGGAAGGGATGTTCAGCCGCATGAGAAATCCGAACTATCTGGGTGAGATCCTCAGCTACACGGCATTTGCCATCATGTCGCTGCATTGGCTCCCGTTCCTGGTTCTGGCCGGCTGGACAGGTGGCTTCTTTGTGCGGAACATGCTGGCAAAAGACAAATCGTTAGCACGCTACCCAGAGTTTGCCGAGTACAAGAAGAAAACCGGTTTACTGTTTCCCAAATTGCTTTAATAACTGCAGAAAACTTACCACCAGTAGTTTGAGCCAGATCGAGGGTAACTGTGAAAAATCTACGCAGATATGGCAAGGCCCCCTTCAGGGTGGCGGTCGTTCACGGCGGTCCCGGTGCGGCGGGTGAGATGGCGCCGGTAGCACGCGAACTTGCGGTAGATCGGGGCGTTTTGGAACCGCTGCAGACTGCTGCGACCCTCGAAGGACAGCTTGCCGAGTTAAACACGGTGCTGACGGAAAACAGCGGCCAGCCCGTCACCTTGATCGGCTTTTCCTGGGGGGCCTGGCTCAGCTTCATCTTTGCCGCCCGCTATCCGACGAAGGTCAACAAGCTGATCCTGATCGGCAGCGGCAGCTATGAAGAGAAATTTGCCGAGGGGATTCAGCAGACCCGGCTGAACAGACTCAATGCGGCGGATCGGGCCGAGATCGAGGCACTCTTTGCCGTGTTGACGAATCCCGTGGCCAACGACAAAAACCGGGCATTCGCCCGGTTCGGCAGATTATTATCAATAGCCGATGCCTACGATCCGATAAGATATGAGGAGGAAGCAATCGATTACCGGGTGGAGATCTTCGAGCCGGTCTGGCAGGATGCGGCGGAACTGCGCAGAAGCAGCATGCTGCTGGAGCTTGGCAAGCAGCTGCGCTGCCCGGTGACAGCAATTCATGGCGACTACGATCCCCATCTGGCAGAAGGGGTCCAACAGCCGCTCGCGGAGATTCTCCAGAGCTTCCGCTTCATCCTGCTTGATAACTGCGGGCACAAACCGTGGATCGAGCGGCAGGCGCGGGACCGATTCTATGCTATTCTCAGAGAAGAGCTGCGCAACGTAGTGGAAGGAGACCTTCCCCCGAATTTTCACCCCGCCGGTCAACTGCCCTGCTAATGCGGGGTTGAAGGCAGAGTTACCATGGTCCGGATTATCTCGCTATTCTTTAATTTTCTTGTGCTGGCAGGCGCCTTCGTCCTCAGCGGCCTGCTCAGCAACTGGTTTCGCTACGAGCTCTCGCTGGAGGGGATTCTGGTAGCGATCCCCCTCTACCTGGCCGTCGCCGCCATCGTTATTTTCGCCACCACCGCCTATCTGCAGCGAAGCACCATGTTACTGACCAGTTCCATAGTAACGGCCGTAGCCGGCGCCATCCTGGTCCTCTTCGTCTATGATCATGTGTTTGGCGGGTTCCCCCGCTTTTACCTGAACCATGTAGACCAGAGCCCCCCGGCAGTCATCCAGACGGCACAGGGACCGCTGAAGTACTGGCTGGAGCTGAAAAATCCCTTTAGCCGGGAACACGCCGAATTCCTTGTGGTGGGACGGGGAAAAGAACAACGCATTCCTGTCAGGATCTTTGATAAGCCGGTCGACTACTATGCCGGAGCGGCGGACCCTGGCGACTGGGCCACCCTCACAGTCACGCGAGAGCCGGACATTGTGATCCTGTCGGTTGGCCGCTCCCTGCTGCGCCCAGGCCGGTTCAAAATTAACCTCACCAACGGCACTGCCGTCAAGATTGCTGATGGTGGCTGATTTACGCCACAACTGTCAGTCTAACTACAATACAGCAAAGAAAGGAGCCCCCATGAAGCCCTTCACTACCATTGCAGCTTGTTTTTTCGCGCTGGTCGCTGTGGTGCATCTGCTGCGGCTGTTTATCGGCTGGGAAATCATGGTAAATGGGATGGTCGTGCCACGCTGGATAAGTGCCCCCGGCTTAATGATCACGGCAGGGATGGCACTGATGCTCTGGCGGGAAGCACGCAGATAAGGGAAATTTTCTAGAGAAACCAGCATAACGAAGCGGAAAGTTGTTCCAGCAACCGCTCATACCAGCTTCGCTGCTCATGTTCCTCCAGGGTCAAGCGGCGGGATCTGGCCAGGTCCCCAGTGAACATCTCATCCACCTGCCGGCCGAATTCCGGGTCATCGACAATGACATTCACCTCGTAGTTGCGATGGAAGCTGCGCAGGTCGAAGTTGGCGGAGCCGATGGTGGCCCAGCAGCCGTCGATCAGCATTACCTTGGCATGCAGCACCGTTTCCTGCCGCTGGTAGATTTCGATCCCCGCCTTGAGCAGCGGGGTGAGGAAGGCGTGGCTGGCGTGCTTGATGATTGGCACGTCGCTTATTGACGGCAGGATGAGCTGCACCTTAACGCCGCGCCCGGCGGCCCGCAGCAGCGAACGGACTATCCGCGGGCCCGGGACGAAATACGGGGTGATGATGCCGACACTTTCGGAGGCGCCAGCGATGGCCATCCGAAAATTGCTGCGGATGAAAGAGCGGGTCTGGTGAGGTCCTCCGCTGACGATCATCACCTCGGCATCGCCGGCTGGCGCCGCCGGAGCCAGTTGTATATCGGCAGTTACCGTTCCCCCCTCCCCCTGCCAGCTGTCCCAGAACAGCCGCTCCAGCTCGGCGACTGCCGGGCCATCGATCCGCATCCCCACGTCGCGCCACCGCTCCAGACTCTCGCCGAACCCCGAATACTCGTCGCCGATATTGAGGCCACCGAGAAAGGCACTGCTCCCGTCGAAGACGACGAACTTGCGGTGGTCGCGCTTGTCGAGCCAGGCCAGACCGCGCCTGAAGGTCGGCGGGTTGAACGGCAGACAGCGCACCCCTTCCTGCTCCAGATGCCGGAAATAGGCTGCTGGCGTATCGAGACAACCGATGTAGTCGTATAGCAGACGGACCTCTACGCCGCGCTCGGCTGCCGCTGCCAGCGCCTCGGCAAACAGCTGGCCGGTGCGGTCATTCCTGATAATGTAGAATTCCAGATGGATGCTGCGCTTGGCGTCGTGAATGGCCTGCAGCAAGGCGGGGAAAAAATCGCCACCATTGCGGAACAATTCCAGTCGATTTCCCCCGCAGAACGTCGCCTGGGTCGTCCTGCTGAACAGGCGAAAGAATCGTGGGGTGCGGAAGATGCGCGATTTTCTTTTGTGGCGTAATATGGACATGGTCAGACTCGCATACACTCTCACCCATTAAGGCCCTATGGGTTCTCCTTATGGAGGAGGGAGGTGAAATCCCCCTCCTATTTTAGGAGGGGCGAGGGGTGGTAAGTTTCAGATTGGACGCTTATTGTAATTATACCTGCCCGATTTTAATGCGCCTCGCTCCAGTTCCGGCCAAAATTGAGGTCAACCTTGAGCGGCACCCGCAGGGTCACTGCCAGTTCCATCTCCGTCCGCACCAGCCGCTCCATCAGCAGCTTCTCCTGCTCCGGCACCTCGAACACCAGTTCGTCATGGACCTGCATGATGAGCCGGCTCTGCACTCCTTCCCTGCGCATCCGCGCCACAACCCGGAGCATCGCCTGCTTGATGATATCCGCCGCCGACCCCTGGATCGGGTAGTTGACCGCATTCCGCTCGGCAAAGGCGCGGATGTTGCCGTTGGCGCTATTGATGTCGGGAATGGGGAGCCGCCGGCCGAGAAGGGTGGTGACGTAGCCATGTGCCGCCGCTTCCTTCATGCAGCTGTCGAGA
Organism: Geobacteraceae bacterium; assembly: GCA_025356035.1. GTDB lineage: Bacteria > Desulfobacterota > Desulfuromonadia > Geobacterales > Geobacteraceae > JANXYN01. The sequence continues at coordinate 4,806 of JANXYN010000194.1, read as the reverse complement.
AACTGGCGGGCGCCGCTGTGCCGGTCGAAGTAGTTATCGATGAACTCCTTGGCGACTTTGGTGGAGACCCCGAGCTCCCGGGCCAACCCGAATGGGGTCTGGCCGTAGATGACGCCGAAGTTGATGGTCTTGGCCTGGCGGCGCATCTCGGCGGAGACCAGCCCCGGCATGATGTCGAACACTTCGCTGGCGGTACGGGTGTGGATGTCCTCGTCCCGGGCAAAGGCGTCGCAAAAAACCCGGTCTTCGGAGAGATGGGCCAGCACCCGCAGTTCGATTTGAGAGTAGTCGGCGGAGAGGAGCAGGTGGCCTGCTTCGGCGATAAAGGCACGCCGGATCTTGCGCCCCTCCTCGCTACGGACCGGAATGTTCTGCAAGTTCGGTTCCGACGAGGAAAGCCGGCCGGTGTTGGTCACCGCCTGATTGTAGGACGTGTGGACCCGACCAGAGCTAGGATCAACCATCTTCGGCAGGGCGTCGGCATAGGTCGACTTGAGCTTGGCCAGGCTCCGGTAGGCAAGGATCAGCCGGGCGATCTCATGGTCGACGGCGAGCCGCTCCAGCTCATCCACATTGGTCGACCAGCCGCTCTTGGTCTTGGTCTTCTTCCCGACCGCCAGTCCCAGCTTGTCAAACAACACCTCGCCCATCTGCTTGGGGGAGTTGATGTTGAATTCTTGGCCTGCCAGCCTGAAGATTTCCAGCTCCAGCGCGGCCAACTGTGTACCGAAACCGTCTGACAGCTCGCGGAGGAGCTTGAGGTCGAGTTTGACCCCGGCCAGCTCTATCTCGGCGATAATCTTCAAGAGCGGCACCTCCAGTTCGAAATAAAGTCGCTCCATCCCCGCTTCCTTAAGACGCGGCAGGAACAGCTGGTGGAGGAGCAAGGTAGCGTCGGCGTCCTCGCAGGAATAGACGCTCGCCCGCTCGACCTCCACCTCGGCGAAGTTCTTCTGTTCCTTCCCCTTGCCGGTCACCTCCCCATAGGAGATCATTTTGTGGTCGAGGAATTCCACCGCCAGCGAATCGAGGCCGTGGCTGGTCCGGGCCGGGTTGAGCAGGTAGGAGGCAAGCATGGTGTCACTCCAGATTCCCTCCATTTCTATGCCAGCGCACCGCAGCACCTGATAATCGTACTTGAGGTTCTGGCCAATCTTGTGCTTGGCGGAGTCAGTCAAAAGCGGTTGCAGTTCGGCCAGCACCTTGGCGCGCGGCAGTTGCTCCGGAGCCCCCAGATAGTGGTGGCCGACCGGGATGTAGTATGCCTCGTGCTCCCGGAAGCTCACAGAGATACCTACGATCTGCGCTTCCAGGGGGTTCAGGCTGGTGGTCTCCAGATCCACGGCAAAGGCGGGCGCCTGTTGCAGCTCCCCCAGCAGCGGGGTAAAATCGGCGGGGGTGAGAATGGTCCGGTAGCTCTCACTGCTCAAGGTCGGCGCGCTGGTCAGCTCCTTCATCAGGGTGGTGAAGCCGTATTCCTTAAACAGTTGGGCCAGCCGTTGATTGTCCGGCGGGGAAACGGCCAGGTCATCGTAACTGTAGGGCAGCGGCACCTGACAGTCGATGGTGGCGAGCTTCCGGGAGAGACGGGCTTGGTCGGCGAACGCCTGGAGCTTCTCGCCGTTTTTCCCCTTCACCTCGGCAGCCCTCGCCAGCAGTTCGTCGAGGGATTTAAACTCCTGGATCAGCTTGATGGCTGTCTTTTCACCAATCCCTGGCACCCCAGGAATATTGTCGGAGCTATCGCCGGCCAGGCCGAGGATATCCACCACCAGCTCCGGGCCTACCCCGAAACGCTCCTCTACCTCCTTGACGCCGCTCGCCTTCTCCTTCATGGTATCGAGCAGGGTGACACGGTCACTGACGATCTGCATCAGGTCCTTGTCTCCGGTCACCACCACTACCGCCAGCCCCTTATGTTCGCAATCCCGGGCGATGGTGCCGATGATGTCGTCCGCCTCATAGCCGGCAAGCTCCAAGGCGGGGATATTGAAAGCGCGCACCATCTCTTTGATCGGCTCCAGCTGCGGGCGCAGGTCATCGGGCATGGCGGCACGGTTCGCCTTGTACTCCGGATAGAGCTCGTTGCGAAAGGTGAGCCGGCCTGCATCGAACACCACTGCCAGATGATCCGGCTGCCGGTCCTTGATAACCTTGAGCAGCATCTGGGTGAAGCCATAGATTGCGTTGGTGGGAACCCCCGCCGGCGAGGAGAGATGGCGGATGGCATAATAGGCCCGGTAGATGTAGGAGGAGCCATCAATCAGATACAAGGTCGGCTGGGCCATCTAGTTCCCCCCTTCCCGGCTAAAGATGACAAACGCCATGGCCGGCCGCTTGCTCGACTCGCGCATGGCAAACTGCATCCCGTCAAACTGCCACCCCTGGGTCACCCACTTGTTCAGCACCTCTTCCAGCTCGACTTCCGTAACCGTGCTTATCTCAACGACCTTGTAAATCAACACACACTCCCCCGCTGCAGCTATTTTGCCCATCTTAGCCGATTACTCCTCACTGTTCAAGGGAGAACCAGTAAAAACCTGAGTAGCAGCCCTTTGGCCATTTTCTGCGACTGCGCACCCACTTGCTGCAAGCCCCCTCCACAACAGTATTGCATCTGGCAGAGAGTCAGGTATTATTATAACAGAGAAAGGAGGTGACCGTTCCTTACCACAATTTCCGCCTTGCATGCCAGGTAAACCAATCAACAATGAGGTGCCCTTTATGACGGAAACCGAAGTGCGCAAAATCGAAGAGCTGGCCAACGAAGCTGAAACAATCCTGGAGACCGACTACGAAAAACGCGATCTGAAGGAAACACGCGGGGCAATCAAGACCCATCTCTACGATGGCTCAAAGAAACTAAAGCATAGCGTCCCGAAAGGAAAACGCGTCTGATAACTAAATAGAGCAACCGGCTGCGGCCGGCAAAAACCAAGAAGGTCGGCCGTCAGCGGCTGATAGTTGAATCGTTAGTCAAGGGGGGTGGAACCGGTTTTCACCCCCCTTGACTTTGCCCAGAATATTATTATGTTGTGATTACATGTTATCATTGCGCAAAGGAGGAAACACCATGGCTATTGTCAAGTACAACCCGTTCGGTGAGTTGCGGAGCATCCAGGAGCAGATGAACCGGCTGCTGGACCTTGCATGGCAGAAGGAAACCGGCGAAGAGCTGAAAGAGGGGTTATGGCAGCCACCGGTGGATATCTACGAGGATAGCGAATCGGTGGTGATTAAGGCGGAACTCCCCGACATCGACCAGAAGGATATCGAGGTGAAGATCGAGGACAATACCCTGACGCTGCGCGGTGAGCGGAAGCAGGAGAAGGATCTGAAGAAGGAGAACTACCACCGCATCGAGCGGTACTATGGCACCTTCCAGCGCAGCTTCTCCCTACCCCACACCATCAACCAGGAAAAGGTCAAGGCCAGTTGCGAACGGGGGGTGCTGACCATTACCCTGCCGAAGCGGGAGGAGACCAAGCCGAAGCAGATCAATGTGGAAATCAAATGAAACGCGGCTTTTTTCCGTCTTCATCTGAAACGTGGATTTTCGCAAGGTCAAGGCGCTCAAGGGATTGCACGGAGGCGTACACGAAGTACGCCGCACACGCAATCCCGCAGAGCAACGCAGAGATTGCGGAAAAGCCGCGTTTCCTCAACCTTCATTCATGCTGCCGGTGCGGTAGCCTTGCAGGTCCACCGCCACATAGACGAAGCCGGCGGTCTTGAAATAGTCAACCAGCTGCCGGCGCAGGCCTGGCTCCAGGAGCCTGGCCATTTCGGCTTCTGCCAGCTCGATGCGGGCGGTTTCGCCGTGGAACCGCACCCGATAGCAGGTAAATCCCTGCTGCTTCAGATATTCCTCGCATTTTTCCACCATCCCGAGCCGTTCCTGGGTGATCTCCATCCCATAGGGGAAACGGCTGGCCAGGCAGGCATAGGGCTGTTTTGCCCAGGTCGGAAGCCCCAATTCCCGGCTGAGGGCCCGGATCTCGTCCTTGGCGAGACCGGCTTCCAGTAAGGGGCTGCGTACCGCCAGTTCACCGGCAGCCTTGCGACCGGGGCGATAATCGCCCAGATCGTCGGTATTGCTCCCATCGGCAATGCAGGCATAGCCGAGCTCAGCGGCCTTGGCGACGCAGCGCTGGAACAGCTCCTTTTTGCAATGGTAGCAGCGGTCCCGGGGATTGTCGCTGAACCCCTCAATTTCCAGCTCGTTAGACTCGATCACCAGCTGCCTGGCGCCGATCAGGTCGGCCAGTTCAACTGCTCCCTTGAACTCCGAGGCTGGATAGGTGGGAGAAGTGGCAGTGATAGCGCATGCCTTTTCCCCAAGGACGTCATGGGCGACCCGCAGCAGAAAGGTGGAATCGACCCCACCGGAAAAGGCCACCAGCACCGACTCCATCCCGGTCAAAATCCCCTTCAGCTTCTCGTACTTCACCTGCAGCTGGTCCATAATGCCCCATAAAGAGAAGGCCCGTTTCATCAACGGGCCGTTTTTGACCTCTTGCCTTTTATTTCTATTTTTTGTTCACGCTCAAAAATGCCTAGGTGCAAGGCGCCGAGGAGCGAGCAGCGGAGCATACGAATAGTATGTGAGCAGCGGAGCGACGAAGGCAACGCCGCAGATGGGCGTTTTTCAGCGTGAACCTTCTTTAGCAGGCCGTTGAAAAACTTCTTTGTATGAGTGGTTTTTCTTCCTGTTACGTATTTTTTCAACCGTTTTCTTCGTTCAGCGTGGCATTTGCTCTTTGAAATCCTTGTTCGTTGCTTCGATTCCACCTTTTTGGAGCCTTT
>JANXYN010000148.1 GCA_025356035.1 Geobacteraceae bacterium | reverse complement strand
CGCCGCCATTGGCCCCTATATCGGCATTCATCGCATCAGTGTACAATATATCCCCCAATACCGCCCCACTGCAGACACTGTTTCGGGTATACTTGGTCACGGCTTCTCCCACGTTCAGTTGGGGGGTGCCATTGGTAATTTCAGTCCCGCCGCCACTCACATTTTGTTGACATGTCCCCCCAGTGACGCTGAAGTCAAATCGATTTGCGTTCCCTCCGCCGGTGGTACTCCAAACCCGGTATCCATTGCATCCCGTATAAACCGTGGCCGAGCAACTGCTGCTCCCTCCGGCATTGCTGACAGTGAGGGTATAGTTATTGGCTCCCGGCCATATTTGATTTCCCATAGTGCATGAACCTGCTGATGAGCCGGTGAAGTTGGCGCAGGTCCCGCCGGGAGATGCCGTCCAGGTACCGTCAGCTGGCCCGTTGGCGATGGTCCAGGTGAGATTTGTGGAACCATTGTAGGGGACAATGTTTGTTGCGGCTGTCATTGCACAGGTCGGTAACGGGGGCACGTCAATCTGTAATGTGTATGATTGAGAAACGGTATTGGTACAGAGATCGGCAGTGCAAGAGTCGTTCATGGAGACGAGAACGGTATTGAAGGTCCCTGCGGTTGTCGGCGTCCCACTGATCAGACCGGCTGTGGAGATGGTCAGCCCTGGCGGCAGTGTACTGGCGATAACCCCCGGAATGTTCGCGGCACTCCAGCTCCAGGAATATGGTGGAGTACCTCCGCTTGCAGATACGGTAGCCGAATAGGCCGATCCAACCAGGCCATTGGGGAGCGTCGCAGGAGAAATGGTTGCAAGCGGGCATGAACCGTATGATTTAAGGATAAAGTTGCTTATATAGCCATACTGAATAGCCCCGCCTGTGGCCTCGGTGAAGCCCACCTTGAACTGGTTCAGGGCTGTGGGGAGGTCTGCGCAGTAGGAGAGATCTGGAGTCAAGGTCTCGTTGCTGCCGAGATTATTGTTCCCCCTGTCTATCCAGGTTTTTATGAGCGTCTTAGTCGTGCAACTGTTGGTTTCGCAGAGGCTGCAGTCGCTGTTGCAGCGGGTGTGTACCTCAACCCTCGTATTATGGTTGTTATAGCCGGCATTGCAGCCGTCGTTTTCCAGCCAGGCAACAGGGTAGTTGTGTCCTGTCATGGTACCGTACAGGCAGCCGAGGTCTGTCCCGTTACAGGCGGGATTGCCCCCCTGGTTATGGGTGTTGTCGCCATACAGGCCTGCAGGTCCGCCGGCTTTATGCGTGCTGATCCCCTTGACGACGGCAACATGGTTGTAGCTGCCAGCAGGGTCGTTGCGATTACCACTGGGGTAAATGTCGAACTCCAGGGCAGTGTTTTGCCCCGGAAGCCCGCAATAGGAGAGATATTCACCCAGACCGCCCATGGGAGAACAGTCAAAAAATGGGTTTGTCGTCGCGTTGTAGATTGTGCCTGTCCCGCAATAGCTGGTCGGATTGCTCCCCTGCATAAGGGTGAAGGTGTAACCGTCGCCATAGGTAGTACTGGTTGCGGAGAGGTCTTTGCCCGAGTAGCAGAAATCCCAGTAAGCCCGCATGGTTTTCCCCGGCAGCGGCAAGTTGTATGGATACCAGATGCAGCCCGAGCTGTTACCTTGATTGCGGCCAAATTCGATTCTGCCGTTGTTGACCACGATTGGTTGGGGAGCGGTGGAAACCACGATGGGTGGGTCGGTTATGATAATGCCGCCACCCCCACCGCCGCCGATTGGGGCGCCACCGCTGCAGCTTGCAAGCTTCAGGTTGTAGGTGCGTTGAATGCAGTCGCCTTGGAAATCCGTTAATTTGACAGTAACGGGAACCGCGGATGGGACCGCACTGAAGGATACTGCGCCCGAAGCGGAATTGACCAGGAACCAGGCTGGGGTGACCACCGACCAGGTATAACCGGCAACGCCGCCATCGGCTGCCAACGTGGCAGTGTATGCGGTGCTCCCCGAACAGGCATTCGGTAATTCATTATTGACGATCCGCAGCCGTCCCAGCGTGGCCCCGGCACAACCGGCCCTGGCCTTGAGTTCATTCAGCGTGACGACCCGGAAGAGATCGCTTGTCTGGAGCATTGGAGCACCTGCAAACGCCTGGGATGGGCTGGGAGTCGATTCGATGGTGGAGTCATCACTGCCACTAAGTACCACAAAGGCAGTTTCCTGGCCATTGTACGATGTTGCAGTTGTGCGTCCGCAGAGCCCGCCGTATCCGGCTGTTGCCGTATCGGCCAATTTGGCGTCGTAGAGGTAAAGTAACGGCTTTCCCCAGGTATCGTTGGGATTGGGAAGAATGGCCTGAATTTCTGTATTTTTTGGGATACGTCCGTTTGCCACCGACCAGCTGACGATTGAATCAACCGCGCTGGTGAGGGTTGTCTTGGTGTCGTTGATCTTGCCACGTGTGACGAGGGGGCCAATCAGGGTTATACCGGCAACTACAATGGCGCCCACCAGCGCAAGCAGGCAGATGACGGTGAGCATTGACATGCCGGATTGGGAACGGACAGAGCGGAACATGGTCGTCCCTCAGGGGTTGATGGTAAGCACGAAATTCTTCTGGGCAAAATTGTCGGTATCGTTCGGCAACGCAAGAGCATCCCGTGTCGTATCGTTGTTGTCCCGGACGTACACAATGAAATTGTAAGCACCCTGGATGGCGGCTGCCGGGGTGCCGGAGATGCTCAAGGTGGCCGACGATATCCAGCTGGACTCAACCAACGGGTTGGTACCGTTGCAGCTGTTCGGCGCTACCCGAATGGCAACGGTGAGGGGTGGAGTAAAGACAAGTCCGTCAGGAAGCGGCTTGGCAGATGGGGCTTCTACGCACCAGCGCAGGGTGCCCGGTGTGGCGCCGCCATCTACGGTAAAGCCGAGCACTGCTCCGACAGCGGCTGAGGGGTAAGGTGCGGACACTGTTCCAGGCGGCAGCTCATTGTTTACGATCTTCAACTGCGCCCCCTGGCATCCTACCTTGGTGCGCAGCTCGTCTAGGGTGACCCAGCGGACGAGATCGTTGGTAGTGTTAGCTGTAATGGCTGTTGCTGCGGAGCGGGCGCTAGAGGTGACGGCGGTACCGGCTATGTTGGTGTTGGTGACGGCGTCGTCCCCCTGGCTGACAATCAAATAGGCCACATTGGAAATCGTCGCTCCGGTATTGGTGTCGGTGAGGGTGATGAATGTGGATCTGCGGCCACAAATGGTGTCCTTGGTGGCTGGAGTAAACAGGTTGTTGTCGAAGATGTATATCAGTGCTCGACCCCAGGCGTCGTTTGAAGACCTGACGGCGGTGGGGAAACCTGCCACATCGGGCAATCGATTATTTCCCGACGCCCAGCTGTTGACCGACTCCGCTGCCGCCCCCACAATATCTTTGCTTTCCCGCACTTTGATGGAGGTCATCAGTGGCCCGACCATACCGGCGCCCAGGCCAATCAGCAGTCCGATCACCACCAGCACGATGGCGAGCTCTACGAGGGTGAAGCCTTTTTCCGCCGATGTATCAAAAGGCATAGAGTTCCTGTTTAAAGAAAGGGAAGAAGCCAACGGCTTCTTCCCTTTGCCGGTTAAAAAGGTTGCACGTCGTTATTTTCTGTCAAAGTAGTAAACAAGCGCCACATCGTTGGTATTCCAATCGGTGGCATCGAAAACGATGGGGCCAGCGACAAGCCACTGAGGTTGGGTTACGGTACCCACGCCGGTCGCACCTTTGATCAGGCCGGTTGTGCCATTGGCCAGGCCATCAATGGCAGTATCAAATGCTTGCATAAAACCCAATTCATCAGCAGTGAATTTCGAAGTGCAAGCAATATCTTTACATATTACCATGACATTTTTCGACCCTGCTGCACCATTATTATCATTACCGTAATACGTATAGAACTGGTACGAGCCTATAGTCACGGGATTGGAGGTACTCGGCATGTTGGTTAATTTTGCAGTGGAATAATCAGCATAGACATTCCCGGTAATCATGCCCGCTGTGGTCCCGGAAGTACTCCCTCCAGGGAATTTCCCCTTCCGGTCATAGAAACCCCAGGCCGCGACCTCAAACTTTCTCCCCGAATCGGTGATGAACTTCTTGGACCGCGCCCCCTGGATCAGGTCCTGCCCTTTCAGGACCGCGCCGAGGATGATCCCGATGATCACCAGCACGATCGCGAGCTCTACCAGTGTGAAACCTCTCTGCCCAATAAATCTTTTCATGTTGCCCTCCTGTTGAATTAGTTATGCTACCGTTACCGCGAGTGGTTTTCTCTACCCATCGGCCATTGGCCGGTAAACTTGAGATAGCAACATGCATGCCGACGAGCAATGCAATAATATCGGTCAGTTGGGCGTGGCCATTACAAATCCATGACCGGGATTGTCAAATATTTGAACAGCGCTGTGCAAAATACCTTTCATGGAATTGCACACCTCTGCCGATACATACTTACAGGGGCATGATCCTCCCCCGTGCAGCCAACCAACCGCCGGGGAATTGGCGTGCAAATTGCTTATATGTAAATAAGTTGCCAGTAGCCTGCCAGGGAAGGCACCAACCGGCAGCCGCGGCGTTCACACTCTCTTACACGTCAATCAGGGGAAGCCATGAGTCTGCTTGCTGATCTACTCGCAAAAGTAAAAAGCCCGCCAGGGGGGGACAAGGAAGTGCCCCCCGGCCTAAAAGAAATTGTCGGCGCCGGCAAGAAACGGGGCGCAACGTGGCAACCGGTGGCACTCCTTACCATGCTCACCATCGTCGCTATCATGGCCGGCATCATGATCGTCAATTATCTGCAGGCCGGCATCGACCGGCGAAAAATGGCTGCCAGACCGCTACCGGTGCAGGCATCCCTGCCGGTCACCGCCGCCCAGCAACCACGGCTTTCTTCGGTAACTGTGGCGGCTCTGCCGGCCAGGGTGGCATCCTATCCTGTCGTTAAACCAATCCCCCATCAGAAGACCGCGCTGCCGAAAGTCCGGACAAAGCGACCTGGCCCCCACAAAACAATGTTGGTGAAGGTTCGGGCGCCCACGCCAGCCATCAGCGCTTTGCCGCAACCTCCAAGTCAGGCAGAACCCACGGCAGTGGACACGAAGAGTGACGACCGGATCGACGCCTTCATCTACGCAGGTAGACAATATGAAGAGGAGCAGAACTATGCCGCAGCCATCACCGAGTATGAGCATGCCATCCGCCTGAAGCCGGCCGACCCGTTCCTCCTCAACGCCGTCGCCTATCTTTATGCACGGCTGCAGATGCATGAACGGGGCTTGCATTACGCCCTGCTGGCAGTCAATGCCGGCCGCGATTATGCGCCGGCCCTGGTGAATGCGGGGATCTGCTATGCGAAGTTAGGGAAGAAGGAAGAGGCGGAACAATACTTCAAGCAGGCCCTGGAGTCGCCCCGCTTCAACCGGGAGGCACTCTACAACCTCGGGCTCTTCTATGAGAAGGAAAAGAGGGCTGAAGAGGCCTTGAAAGTCTATCGGAAGATGGTGGATGCCGGGGATTCATCCGCCAATGTCCATGTGGGGAGAATCTTCGAGATGTCCGGGCAACGGGAGGCCGCCGCACGGGTTTATCAGGGGATGCTCGATGCCGCGGCGACCTCCAGGGAATCCCGGAAATACGCAACAAAGCGGCTGGCGGCACTGCAGGGGAAATAATAAAAATGACCGCAGAGGTTTTGAAAGCCTAATTATGGATTGTGAATTATGAGAACAGCAGCAAATAGAACACGGAAAAGGCGGATTGAATGGATTTTCACGGATCAAACAAAAAAACCAGTTTCAATTCTGAAGATCCGTTTTAATCCGCTCAATCAGACTTGATCCGCGTTCCATTGAATTTATTGGGTCTGATTGTGTCTCTGCATCTTGCGTACATCCTTGTTATTAATGTCTTCGCCTTCCCGCTGTCCCTAACTAACCCTTGACCTACCGCTCCTTCTTCGCCACGATCCGCACCACTTCGGCGGCAATCCAGCCGGTGCCGTTCCCTTTCATCTCGGTGCGATACCAGCGTTTCCCCTTGGCCTTCACGCTCTCCTCAGTCAGCCTGATCTCTTCCCCCCGGTAGAGGAGATAGCGGCGCTTGCCGTCGGGCCCGGGCGTTTCCCGGACATTAGCCGAAAACGCGGTAACGACGGCGGTGACGAGCACAGGCTGCGGCACAGCGGCAACGACTGGCTGAGTGGCCGCTGACAGTGGTTTGGCAGCAACAGCGGCTGAACCAGCGGCAACGCCCTTGGCATCAACCGCTGACAATGGCGGAACTGCGCCCTTGGTCGCAGCCGCCCCGATATCGCTCGAATTTTCCGGCTTCTGCTCGACCCTGGAGGGGAGAGGCGAGAGGGGAATGGCCGGCCTGGTGGCCGCAGCACTTTCCCTGGCAAACATGGTAAACATATCGGCAGGCAGGGAGAACGTTGCCAGCTGCTTTTGGACATACGGGGCTGCAAAGTAAATGGCCACCGCCACTGCCGCTGTCACTCCGCAGGCAAAGCCGTAGCGCAGCCACGGCGTTATGCTCCCGCCCCCCTCTTCCAGCTGCAGGCTTTTCACCGCAAAGGTGACATGGCGCGGCTTGATGTCCTCGGCCTCTTCGAGAAATGCCGACATCATGGCGCGGGTCGCGATGCTGTTGACCAGCCGCGGAATCCCCCGGGAATGTTTATGGACTCCCTTGACGGCCGCGCCGCTGAACCTGACTACTCCTCGTCCCGCCTTGTACAGCCTGAAGTTGAGATATTCCCTGACACCATCCCTATCAAGCGCGGCCAGGAAAAGGCGGGTGACGATCCGCTGGTTGAACTGGCGGAAGGCGTGGGATTCAAGGCGCTCCAGCAGCTCCGGCTGGCCGATCAGAATGATATGGAGGAGCTTTTCCTTGTCGGTCTCCATATTGCTCAAAAGCCGCAGCTCCTCCAGGGTTTCGTCCGGGAGGTTCTGCGCCTCGTCCACCACGATGATGATCCCCTTGTTGGACTGGGACTTTTCGATAAGAAAATCCCGGAAGCGCCTGATTATCTCGTTCTTGTTGGTGCTCTGGCAGCGGATGCCGAAGTCGTCCAACACCGCCAGCAGAAATTCTTCCGGCGACAGGCGCGGGGTGAGGATCATGGCGATCTCGGCCCGGTCGATCCAGTTGTCAATGAAGACATTCAACAGGGTGGTCTTGCCGGTCCCCGGCTCACCCACCAGCAGGGTAAACCCTTCCCGGTGGTGGGCGCTGTAGTTCAGGGAGAGAAGCGCGTTATTGTGGCTTTTGGCCGCGAGAAAATAGGCCGGGTCAGGGGTGAGCCGGAACGGTTCTTCTTTCAGGCCGTAAAAGCTTAGGAAATCCATTACATCCTTCCGATGTTCGAGATCAGGTCGTAGATGGGGAGGAGCAGCCCTAGTATGATTACAGCAAACATGATGCCAAGGAAGATGATCATGATCGGCTCCAGCATCTTCCCCAGCCGCTCGGAAACTTCATTGAGCCTTTTCACATAGTAGGCGGCAAGAAAGGCAAACTGCTCATCGAGGGTGCCACTCATCTCCCCCACATGCACCATCCGCAACAGCATCGGCGGAAACACCTTCTGCATCGCCATCGACTCGGAGATGGTGGCGCCGGCCAGGACCTCCTGCTTGACCCGGCCGATGGCATCCTGGTAAACCCGGTTGCCGACTACCCCGCCAGCCAGGTCGAAACAGCGGTCGATGGTCAATCCAGACTTGATAAGTATCCGCATCTGTTCGGTAAATATCCCGAGCGACTTGTTGATCAGAATCAGCTGCAGTACCGGGAGTTTCAGCATGGACTGATCCAGCAGATACTCACCCCGTTCGCTCCGCCGCACCAGACGGATGCCGAAGAACAGCAGGAACGGCAGGATGAGCAGCAACAACCAGTATTGGCGGGTGAAAGAGCTCATCAGGATCAGAAACCTGGTAATTGCCGGGATTTTCACCCCCATTTCCTTGAACAGGGAGGTCATCTTGGGGAGGACATAGACCAGCCAGAAGATCAGCGAGCCGAGGGTGGTGACGAAGGCGAACATCGGGTAGATCATGGCCTGCTTCATTGCGGAGGTGAGGTCTTCCACCCGCTGGATATGTACAGCCGCTTCCTCCAGGCTGCCGTCGAGGTTGCCGGTCTCTTCTCCCACCGATACCAGCCGGATGAACATGGCCGGAAAGACCTGCGGATGTTTAGACACCGCGGCACCAAACGACGACCCCATGCTGATGTCGCTTCTGACCTGGCCGATCACCTCCAGGAGATAGGGATCTTCCGCAGATTCGGCCAGGTCGTTCAGGGCGCCGACGATGGGGATGCCGGCACGGAGCATCACCGCCAGGTTGTTGGCGAATTCCACCAGCTGTTCACGTTTTACCTGGCGCGCACGGAAGCTGTTCCGCAGAGCGATTAGCGTACCACTGGTCTCTTTGATGCTGAGGATATGCAACGGGGTCATGACGCTTGATTGCTCGGCAGCTTCCAGGTCGAGCGCCTCGAGCGTCCCCCGCACAACCGCCCCGTCGTTATTGAGTGCTTTATACTGATAGTAAGGCATCAGCCGGCCACCCGCAGGATTTCATCAATGGTGGTAATCCCCTTCGCCACATTGCGCATGCCGTCCTCCCGGAGGAAACGCATCCCCTTGCCTGTTGCCGCTTCCTTGATACTCTTGATAGAAGCGCCGGTGGAGACCAGATCCTTGATCTCGTCATCCACCACCAGGATTTCGCCTATTACCGTCCGGCCGATGTACCCTTTGGAATTACAGTTGCTGCAGCCGGCTCCCTTGAACGCGGTGGTGATCTGGTCATCGATCCCGGCAAACTTCAGCCGATGCTGTTCATCCTCGGTGGGGCGGTAGGCGGTCTTGCAGTGGGGGCAGATCTTTCGCACCAGCCTTTGGGAGATGACCGCCAGCAGCGATGAAGAAAGGAGAAAACGGTCCACCCCCAGATCGATCAGGCGCGGAATGGCCGAAATGGCGTCGTTGGTATGGAGGGTCGACATGACCAGGTGGCCGGTCACCGAGGCCCGCACCGCTATCTTGGCCGTCTCGGTATCGCGAATCTCGCCTAGCAGGATCACGTCGGGGTCCTGGCGCATGAAATTGCGCCCGGCCATGGCAAAGTCATAGCCGGACTTGGCGTTCACCGCCGTCTGCTTAACCAGGCTCAGACGGTATTCAACCGGGTCCTCCACCGTCAGGACGTTTTTTTCCAGGATATTGATCTCGCGAAGCGCCGCATAGAGTGAAGTTGTCTTGCCGCTTCCGGTGGGGCCGGTAATCAGGATGATCCCGTACGGTTTCTTGAACAGGGCGTCCAGCAGCCGGGTGTCCTCGGCGGCAAAGCCAAGGGAGGAGAGGCGCACCAGCGGCCCACTGCCGGACAGGATTCTGATCACCACGTTCTCGCCATAGATGGTTGGTATGGTGGAAACCCGCATTTCATAGGTCTTGTTGAGAAACGTGAAACTGAAGGAGCCGTCCTGGGGGAGTCGCTGTTCGGCGATGTCCAGTTCCGCCATGACCTTGATCTTGGAGATGACTCCGTTCTGCCCGGTTTTTGGATAACAGTGGCCGTGCTGCAACACCCCGTCAATGCGGTAAAATACATGGACCGCCTGCTTCTCCGGGGTAATATGGAGATCGGTGGCATTGCGCCGGATCGCGTCGGTGATGATCAGCTCGGTAAGGGTCGAGATCTGAGCGGCGCTCACCGTCGACGCCTTCTTGATGGCGTCGACCGCGCTGGCTAGCCGTGCCAGCACCGGGTGCTGGAGGAAGAAATAAGCCCGATCGAGCAGGTCGTAAAAGGCGTCCGAGTCGATGACATAGACGTCCGGCGCCATATTGGTCAACTGGGTGGCGGTATCGACGGCCAGGACGTTGCTCGGATTGATAATCCCGATGGAAAGCCGCCCCTCCTTGTAGTCGATCGGCATGAAGCCGACCCGTTCGGCCACGTCTTTCGGCACCTTGCGCAGCGCTTCGTCGGCGATGGGATGCTCGTAAAGATTCAGGTAGGGAATCCCCGCCTGTTCGGAAAGGGCCTTGGCAACCTCGGCCGAGGAGACGAAGCCGAGCTTGATAAAAGTCACCCCGAGCAGGTCATTGGTGATCTTCTGCTGCTCGATCGCCACGTTGATCTTGTGGTCCGTGAGCAGACCCTGTTCCTTGAGCAGATCGCCCAGTCGTTTTGGTTCAGCCATGGCAATTATCCTTTATCCGGCGCGGCTAATCTTCCGCCTTGGCCACCTGGGGCTTGAGCATGATCACCAGCTCGGTCCGCAACTCACTCTTATCAAGGTTCTTGAACAGGTAACCGAGTAACGGAATTTTCGACAGGAACGGGGTCCCCTGTTCGATGGTCGACTCGCTCTTCTGGATCAGGCCGCCGATCACCACCAGCTCGCCATCCTTCACCCGGACGGTAGTCGACATCTCGCGCAGGTCCACGGTTGGCAGGGATATGGTCACCTTGGTGGCCGGGTCGGAGCCGATGTCAACGCTCCCCATGCTGGTCAGGTTGCTGATGATCGGGGTAATGGTCATCGACACATAGCCGTCGGAGTTGATGTACGGCACGATGCCGATCACCAGACCAGACATGATGCTGTTGGTCTCGACGCTGAAAGTGGTCTGGGGGAGCCCGCCGGCCGGAGTGGTGGTGGTGGTCTGCACCTTTGCCAGGTAGTTTCTGTTCTGGCCGACGCTCAGCATGGCGGTCTGACCGTTCATCAGGCTGACCCGAGGATTGGACAGGACCCGCACGTCCCCCTGGGTCTGCAGAGCCTGCAGAGTCGCCGTGAAATTGCCGCCGGAAATGGCCACATTGAAGCGCGGATCTGCGGGGAGCAGGACGTTGGTAAAACCTTGGCTGCCAACCACGATCTGGCCGAGCTTATTCCAGTTAATCACCTGTTGCCAGTCGATCCCGTACTTGAGCCCTTCGGAGAGCTGGACCTCCACAATGCGCGCCTCGATCATCACCTGCCGGTTGAGGCTCTCCCGCACCCGGTTGAGAAAGGAGGTGACATTTGCCAGGGTATTTTTCGAGGCGGTCACCATGATGGTGCCGGTCACACGATTGATGCTGAAGTTGGCACGGAGCGGGTTTCCCTCGTCCGCCTTGAGGATGCCGGTCAAAGCAAGGCTGACTTCTTCCCAGAGATTTTTCGCCTTGTCGTCTGAGGCGGAGGTCAGCTTCAGGTCCCCCTTAATCGTTGACGATGTGCTGCCAGCCGAAGAGGCACCGCCGAGGATATCCCCCCCAAGGCTGAGCGAATAGCTGTTCAGGACCGACGGGTGACCAAACTCGAAGAGCATGGTATCCTGGGCCTTGACCAGCAGCAGGTTTTTCTTGACTTCGTAAAAATAGTCCACCGAGGCAAAGATGATGTCGAGGGCGTCCTTGACCGTCACGTTGTTCAGGGTGATGGTCACCGGCTGTTCGGTATTTACCCCCTTTTGCAGCACCAGGTTCAGGTTGGCTGAATCGGCCACCACCTTGACCACATCCCGGAACGGCGTATTCCGCACCGATATGTTGACAATCCGTTTGCCGAGCGGCGAGATGTCTTCCTTCACCGGCTGATAGCGCGGCGCCTGAACATCCGCGTCTCTGGACTCGCCCACTCCCGCGGCAACACTCTCCGGCCCAGCCGGCTGCTGTTCCACTGCCGCAAGCGAGGCTATTTCTTCAGCCGGGCGCTGATTGCTGGCGGCACCGCTGCAGGAGGTGAGCAAAAGGAGGCAGAGGAGCGACCATTTTTTTATTTTGACTGTTCCAGTCGTAACCATGTTGTTACCCCGTTTGATGTGATTGCAACCCGTTCTTTTTCGATGGCGCTGACCTGCACCCCGTCGATGCTCTCTCCCACTCTGAACACATTGCCATCGATGATCGCCCGGCGGCCGGCTTCAGAGATCAGAATAAAGGTCACGCCATGCAGATTCGGCATCCCGATCTTTTTTACTTGTGCCGGCTGCACCGCGGTAAATTCTATGGGGCCGCGCAGATCGGCCGGAATCTTCAGGGGGGCTCTTTTGAGCAGAGTCGTTTCTGCCAGCAGAGCGCCACTGCTGTAACGGTAAACCTCCTGTTCGACGGTTGTGAAGCCGGCGGCCCTTCTGACCTGCCAGAAAAACAGGGCAGTGGCAAGGATCAGCATGAAAGGGAGCAGGATCAAAGCATGGTCTATTCTTCTGATCATCGGTCGCGCCCCCCTTTGCCTGGCGTGGTCAGTTCCCCTGTGATCTTGCAGACAACCTTGGTGGGGAGCTCCTTGGTAATGGTGATGGAGCGAACCCGGAAGAACGGGAAGGAGCTCCGCTCCAGGTAATCAAGCTGTTTCAGCAGCAGGGGGTAGCTGGTGTAGTCCAGGGTAAGGTCCATGGCCAGCTTCGACTCAGTGGTCCCTCTGGCGATGTCGGTGAATGCGAGCGCGGCCCCCGGCAGATGCTGTTTCAGTTCATCAACCCCCCACAGAAGCATTTCCTGATCGTCAAGCTTGGCGAAGCGAGCCGGCACATGTTCCTTGACCTCTGCCAGCCTTGCCTGCAGTGCTTCGCTGTCGCGCTGGATCTGCCCGTTTCTCGTATCGAGCACGCCCACCCGGTCGAGGATGGCCTGCACATCCCGGTTGGATCGGCAGACAGCGATGTTGGCCCCGGCCAAAGCAGCGCAGGCTGTGCCGAAGATCAGGAACAGCGGCAGTTTCCGCCATAAATACTTGCGGTAAATCATCTACTCCCCTCCACATACACCCCATCGATGTCAAAGGTTCGATCTTTCAGGGAAAGCCGGCCAGTGGCGGTAACCCCGCTAATCCCGGTCAGGCTGGCCATCACCGCGGCAAGGCTTTGCTGTGCGCTAAGCAGACTCTCTTGCCGCATCTGCCCGGTCATATGGAGTTTCAGGGTGTCTCCCCCCTGGGCAGAGATCTCCAGCTTCTGCACCTCCATCTCCTGAACCTGGAGCCGAGCCAGCCGTGAAAGCAGCTGTGCCGTAGAGGGGGCCGCAAATTGACGGTTCAGATATTCCAGCCGCGGTTTTTCTTCCAACAGGGCCTGTTTTGCCCGGCCGTTTTCCGCCAGCGTCTGCTGTAGCTGACTCTCCTGCAGTCGGTTCTTGCCGAGGCCCTCGTGCAGCGTCCGGTAAATGGTAATATTCATGAAGAGGACGGCGACGAGGAGGACCGCCAGGATGGCAAAATATCCGGAAAACTTCTGCACAATCGTGCTTGCCGCATAGAAAGCACGATACTCATCGGTAAAGAGGCTCTGGGTCTCTCCGGCGCCGAGAGCGGAAATGGGGATCAGAAAGTCACTGAACACCTCGCTATTCACCTCGATCTGCTCGGGTTTTGTGAGAAAGATCAGGGGAATGGTCGGTTTGGCAGCCGACTCCGATGTTTTGTCGGCCTCGCCAACGAACAGCACCTGCTCAGGCTCGATCCGCAGGGTTTGGCGGCAGTAATTGACCGTCATGTTGATATTCTGCAAGTCATAATCGAGGACACCGGCTCCGATTGTTGGCGCCGAGCGGGTAAACAGCACCTTGCCATTACTGATCAGGAACAGGTTTTTCTTGTCGCCGGTCTCGTAATGGCAGATATACGGCTTCTGCCGGGTCGGCAGGATCTTCAGCACTGCCAGCATGTTCGGATAGAGCGCCTTGAGTCGCTTCCCCCTGGCCAGAAATCGCTCAACCAAACCATCGATCTCGGCGTTGTCGACAAAGAAGACAAAGTACTCATCCAGGTTACTGCCGTTCACATTCTTCTGCCCGGTGCGAAAAAATACCGTCGACAGATGCCCTTCCAACGCCGGGTTTTTCTTTTTCAGCTCCGCTCGCAGCAATTTTTTGGCGAGACGACGGGAAACCGGCGGCAGATAGACGACGTCCTGATAGATATTGCGGAAATCCACACTGACGATAAAGTCACGCACCGGTTCCTGTGTCAGAAAATCGTCAAGCTGGTCAATGGGGAACACCAGGGTGTTGGTCACCCGGGTCTTCCTGCCGGTGACGCTCGCCGCCACGGCCTTCACCATCTCCCCTTCGATGCTTATTGAAACAGCCTTTGCCAAAAGTCACCTCGTTAAATTGGCCACTACGTATCTCATCGACCGGACCCTGCCAACCTTGAACGCCCCGCCCTGCGCCAACTTTTTGACTGGACTGCAGCCTGCTGCCTCGCCATGAACAACCCCTGTTTGCGATACTATACTGGCGCTGCTGGCTGCCGGGGTGCGCGTCCCCGTAACTGGCTTATCCAGTCAGATACAATTACGGTGCCAACCTTTGTTGTTTCTTTGCTAGTGCTGATATACAGATGTCTTCCGGCGTCAGATTTCGCCCAGCAACAAAAAAGGGGACAACCGCTGGCGGTTGTCCCCTTTTTCTCCGGTAGGAAGCAATGGCTTCCCCAGCTGCTACGGCATCCAGTTAATCTGCTGCTTCTCGAAATCAATGGTGTATTTAAGGCCGCGCAGAAAGTTCATCCCCAACAGGCCGTCACCGATCCCATCGCCACGCTGCCGCATAATTATCAGCTCCACACCGGTTCTCGTGACAGGTCCGACCCGCATGGCGGTTAAATTCATGTTTCTGGCCCGCAGCACCTTGCCGCCGGCCACCTGTACCAGAGTTTCCGTTGCCTGCTCGACCTGCAGCCGCTCGGCCACCTCCGAGCGAATCATGGTGGTGGTGGCGCCGGTATCGAGCAGCATCAGTGCGGTTGTTTCATGCTCGCCATTCACCAGCGTGACCGGCACAAACACCTGGTTGCCGTTGATCACGACCCTGGTTGCCAGGCTCTGCAGAAACTTCTGCCGGGCTGCTTCCTTATCTGCCACGGCCCGCTCCTGCTTCTGCCGGGCCTGTTGCTCCGCCTCCTCGCGCTGTGACTCCTCACGCTCACGCCGATCCTTTTCCAGCAGCAACGCCCGTTCCTGCTCGGGGAGGTCGTCGTATTTATCCTTATAGGTGTCGGTGGTGTCGCGATATGCGGCGGGAATCTTACTCTCGTCGTCGACAAAGTGCACCGTCCCGGCCCGATCCACATATTTGTAGAATTCGGCCCGCAACTCACCTGGCAGCAGCAGCGCTGCCAAGAGCCAGCATGTCCCAACGGCCGGAATCATCAGTTTTTTGCCCATAGCTACCTCACCCCCACCGCCATCGTTGCCGCTGAGTATACCCGAAAAAGGGGAATTGAACACGGTAAATGCTGATTTTTTCGGCGGACTACGGATAAGGTAAGCGGCTGCAGCGTGCCAAGGGTGGTGGCCTCCGCCGCAATATTTCCGTTGACAAAAGCCCACCCCTCCCGTATCCTTTTTTCACAATTTAATAGCAACACTTTCTTATCAAGAGTGGTGGAGGGACAGGCCCTGCGAAACCACAGCAACCGGCCCGGCAACGGGCGTCAGGTGCTAAATCCTGCCGTAAGGCAAGATGAGAGAG
>JANXYN010000130.1 GCA_025356035.1 Geobacteraceae bacterium | reverse complement strand
CCAGAAGGCCGACACCGCCGGGCTGGCCGACACCTTTTACCAGATGATGACCAGCTTCGAGTTCCTCCCCAACTCCCCGACCCTGATGAACGCTGGCCGCGAACTGGGGCAGCTCTCCGCCTGCTTCGTCCTCCCCATTGGCGACTCCATGGAGGAGATCTTCGAATCGGTGAAAAACACCGCGCTAATCCATAAATCGGGGGGCGGCACCGGCTTCTCCTTCTCCCGGCTTCGGCCGGCCAACGACGTGGTGATGTCGACCAAAGGGATCTCCAGCGGCCCCCTCTCCTTCATGCGGGTCTTCGACGTGGCCACCGAAACCATCAAGCAGGGTGGAACCCGGCGTGGCGCCAATATGGCGATCCTGCGGGTCGACCACCCCGACATCCTCGACTTTATCATGTGCAAGGCCGACCAGCGCCACTTGAACAACTTCAACATCTCCGTCGGGGTCACCGAGGCGTTCATGCGGGCGGTGGAAGCCGATGCCGACTACGATATCATCAACCCCCGGGACGGCGAGGTGATCGGCAAGCATAACGCCCGCAAGGTCTACGGCCGGATTGTGGAGCAGGCCTGGAGCAACGGCGAGCCGGGGATCATCTTCCTCGACCGGTTGAACAAGGACAACCCGACCCCCCAGATCGGCGAGATCGAATCCACCAACCCGTGCGGCGAGCAACCGCTCCTTCCCTATGAATCTTGCAATTTGGGTTCCATCAACCTGGGCAAACTGGTAAAAAATGGCGCCCTCGACTGGGACCGGTTGAAAGAGGTGGTGCAGCACGCGGTCCATTTCCTCGACAACGTCATCGAGGTAAATAAATATCCGCTGCAACAGATCAAGGAAATGACCCAGGGGAACCGCAAGATCGGCCTCGGCGTCATGGGATGGGCCGACTTGCTGATCCTGCTCGGCATCCCCTACAACTCGTCGAAGGCGGTCGCCCTGGCGGAAAAGCTGATGAAGTTCATCAACGACGAAGGGCACGCCGCCTCCCGGCAGCTCGCCAAGGTGCGCGGGCCGTTCCCCAACTTCAAAGGGTCGATCTACGATAAGCCGGGGAAGGGACCGATCAGAAACGCCACCATCACCACCATCGCCCCGACCGGCACCATCTCCATCATCGCCAACGCCTCTTCCGGCGTCGAGCCGCTGTTTGCCGTCTCGTTTGTCCGCCAGGTTATGGACAAGAACATCCTGCTGGAGGTAAACCCCTATTTCGAGCAGCTCGCCAAGGAGCGCGGTTTTTACTCCGAAGATCTGATGAAGCGGATCGCCGAACACGGCACCGTCCAGGACATCAGTGAGGTCCCCGAAGAGATCCGCAACGTCTTCGTCACCGCCCACGACATCACCCCAGAGGTGCATATCGACATGCAGGCGGCCTTCCAGAAATATACCGACAACGCGGTCTCCAAGACCGTCAACTTCCCCAACACCGCCACCATGGACGATGTGGACAAGGTCTACCGACTCGCCTACCACAAAGGGTGCAAAGGTGTCACCATCTACCGCGACGGCTCCCGTGACGAGCAGGTCCTCTCCACCGGCAAGAAGGAGGAGAAGCCCCAGCAGGTACAAGCAAGCGCCGACGAGAAGCACGCGATCAAGCGGGACCGCCCCAAGGCCCTCAAGGGGTGGACCTACCAGATGCAGACCGGCTGCGGACCACTCTATGTGACGGTCAACGAAGACAGCGCCGGCCTATTCGAGCTGTTCACCACCATGGGCAAAGCGGGTGGTTGTGCCGCCTCCCAGTGCGAAGCGATCGGCCGGATGGTGTCGCTCGCCTGGCGCAGTGGTGTCCAGGCCCGGGGAGTGGTCAAGCAGCTGCTCGGGATTTCCTGCCACGCCCCGGCCGGCTTCGGCGACAACAAGGTCCTCTCCTGCGCCGACGCAGTAGCCAAGGCTATCCAGGCCCACATGATGGCAAGTGGTATCGACATCGACGTGGAAGAGGCCCACATCGAACGGGGCGCCTGCCCGGAATGCGGCGGGGTGGTGGAGCACGAGGGAGGCTGTGCGGTCTGCCGGGTGTGCGGATATAGTGAATGTGCGTAGATGATTGACACGAAAGGCCCGCGATGAGCGGGCCTCTCTTTTTTGGCGACTGTTCATGTTATTGTCAAACCAGCTTGAAACTGCTATATTAGCCTCGATTTAATTTTCGCCCTCCCTAGATTCCACCCCAGCCTAACTTGGAACATATAATGCAAAAGCAAGTCGAGCGATAAACGTCAAATCCGTCAGACGTCGCCTAGTGTTGCACATTCCCTAGTAAAGCATTGGAGGTCAAACATGTCGTTCGAGAGCCTTATATTTATGCCCAATCATCCGACTTTGTCCGTCCTCATTTGGGCAGGGGGGCTTGTCATCCTCCTTTATCTTGCCCGAATCCCTGCCCATCACCTGCTGAAATCCCTTAGCCGTGCAGTATACAGCGCTATGCGACTTGGGTCCCGTTCAATCCAATCAGCCATAAGGCACTTGCAGCAAAGGAACCGGGAAGTCCTGCTTGCCGCAGGGGCGGAAACGGTGGAACGGCTCACCGAACGCGAATTTAATCGAGTCCACGCGGTGGTCAAGCAGAACCTTCAGGAATATCCGGCGCTCCATCGCACGATGGCCGATCTGACCAACCGCATCGATGAAGACTATAAGCAGAGCGCCGAAGTGCCGCCGTCTCCAGCGGGGTGGGTAAATGCAGTGGATTCGATTTCGAAGATTACCTCCATGGGCGATTCGCTTACGGCCAAAATTATGGGAGAGATCAAAAAAGGACTCGATCAGGACCATAAAAAGGCTATGGATGAATACCGCAAATCTGGCAAGCGGCGCCATGAACTGCTCAACAAGATGATGCCGTACTGGCGTAATCTCGTGCAGGCCATGGAAAAGACCGGAAAAACCATTACAGGACTGCAGGACCGCTCTTCGGTCATTGACAAAAGAATGACAGAGTACGAAGGAATACTTGCAAAAACGGACAAGGCGGAAAGGATTCTTTCCTCCTCGTCGCTGGTTCAGTTCGCCGTCTCGGGGCTTGTGCTTCTCATCGCGATCGGCGGCGCCGTGGTGAACTTCAACCTTATCGCACTGCCGATGTCGGAAATGGTCGGCGGCGGCAGTTACATCGGCCCCTTCAAGACATCCCATATCGCAGCCCTCGTGATCATCCTCGTGGAGACTGCGATGGGTCTTTATCTCATGGAATCACTCCGGATAACCCGCCTCTTCCCGGTTATTGCCACCATGGATGACAAGCTTCGTCACCGGATGATTTACGTCACACTGACCATTCTTATAATCCTGGCAGGAATCGAATCGGCGCTCGCCTTTATGCGCGACCTGATCGCCGCCGACATGCAGGCACTAAGACAGTCTTTGGCAGGCGTGGAAAATGCCGAAGCGAGCAGCAGGTTGATCCCTACAATCGGGCAGATGGTAATGGGGTTCATATTGCCCTTTGCGCTCGCTTTCGTGGCCATACCGCTTGAGTCGTTCGTGCATTCCGCAAGGACGGTCCTGGGATTGTTCCTGATCGGATTTCTCTCCATCCTTTCCTTTCTCCTGCGCCTCATCGGCAACATCGTCCGCTATACAGGCGAGTTGCTAATCAAGATCTATGATCTGATAATTTTTCCCCTTATCTGGGTCGAGAGGCTCGTTCGT
Organism: Geobacteraceae bacterium; assembly: GCA_025356035.1. Classification (GTDB taxonomy): domain Bacteria; phylum Desulfobacterota; class Desulfuromonadia; order Geobacterales; family Geobacteraceae; genus JANXYN01. The sequence goes on along the minus strand of JANXYN010000130.1, from coordinate 11,012 downwards.
GGCAAAGAGCAGTGCAAAATCGCAACGACAAAGGAAGGTGCAAAATGAGGAAATATATTTACCTGCTACTCTTGTGCGCAGCAGTTATCTCCGGCTGCGCCGATTCATCAAGCCGGGCCACCAGCGTTTACATGCTGGTCGATTGCTCGGGCACCTACACAAGCGAACTGAAAAAGGCCAAGGCCATTGTCGGCTACCTGCTCGGGACCCTCCAGCCCGGTGATGCGCTTGCAGTGGCGAAAATCGAATCAGGAAGCTTTACCGAAAAAGACATCATAGCGAAGGTCACCTTCGACAAAAGACCGTCTGTGTCCAACAACCAGAAGCGGGCCTTCCAGAAAAAGCTGGACGAGTTTGTGGCGGCAGCAGCCAAGGGGAGCGCATATACCGATATTACCGGAGGAATCCTGCAGGGAGCGGAATTCCTGAACGAGACCGGGGCCGGCAAGAAATATATTCTCATTTTCTCCGACCTGAAAGAAGACCTGGCGAAGGGACTCATCCGCGATTTTCCTATCCGTATGGACGGTGTCACGGTAATCGCATTGAACGTCACCAAATTGCGCAGCGACAATGTGGACCCGCGCGAATATACGAGCCGGCTTGACGCCTGGCAGAAAAGGGTGGAAAAAGGCGGGGGCAAATGGCGGGTAATTAATGACCTGGAGCGGATAGAGAAGATACTTGAGTAAAAGGTTGCACAAAATAGAAGGACCAGGGAGACAGATGCCCCTGGTCCTTCATATTTCAGACCAAAAATTTGATACAGTGCTAGGAAGTGACAAAGAGTTCAGATCTACAATGACATTGTCGCAGGAGTAGAACTGCCCCAACCCTTCACATATCCACCCCTCGAAACCGACAAAGGATGGACCGATGAACAGATTGAAGAACTTGAACATAAAGGCGGTACTCCTCGGCTCGCTGGTCGATATCGGCGGCACGACCGTTTCCGGCATTATCTACCTGCTCGCCCTGTATATAGCCATCCTGATCAGGCAGGCTGGAATGGAAGGAGCGGACGAGCTGTCGATCGAGCAGATCACCGAGGGGACCGGCTTTCAGCTGGCAGCGCTGATCATCGGTCTCGGTTACACCATGCTCGGGGGATTCGTCGCCGCAAGCGTGGCCAAAGTCGATAAAATGCTGCAGGCGGGCGTGATGGGAGCAATCAGCCTGCTGCTTAGCCTGTTCTTCCTGGACGCCGAGCACATCTGGTTCGACATCACCGGTCTGCTCTTGACCTTGCCGCTTGCCCTGCTCGGCGGATACCTGGCCAGGGAGGAACCAGCCGGTAAACTCGGCTGATACTGATACCGCAACCTATAACATTGATAAGTTATAAAAGTCATGAAACACATCCTCTTCATATGCAGCCAAAACCGCCTGCGCAGCCCCACCGCAGAGCAAACCTTCGCCTCATGGCCCGGCATCGAGGTCGACTCCGCCGGCCTGAACAACGATGCCGAACAGCCTGTTACGCCAGAGTTGCTGGAATGGGCAGAGTTGATCTTCGTCATGGAAAAGGCCCACCGGCATCGGCTCTCCAGCAACTTCAGACAGTATCTGAACGGCAAGCGCATCATCTGCCTCGATATCCCTGACGAATACGACTACATGGACCCCGAGCTGGTCAAGCTGCTAAAAGCGAAGGTGACACCCCACTTGCCGCGAATGTGATCGCATTGCTCTTAATTATGGAGGGTCAAGTGGGGGGACGACATCCCCCCAATACTGCCTTCCATTAAAGCGGTGTGCAAATTGCATAGTTTTTTATGCCTCACGTAATTATACCCCCAACTGAAGGAGAATACCTATGAAGCTGGCAGTTGTGAAACACCTGCTCCCCCTCGCCTCTTATCGGCGCCAATTGGTCCTTTTGACCGTTGCCACAGCCACCATGTTTCTGTTTGGCTGCACCAAGATGATAAATGTCACCATCCCTCCCAGGATCGACCTCAAGACTTACAAAACCATCGGCATTCCCGAATTTGCTTCGACCGGCAGCACGCCGCTCAATCGCGAGGTGACTCAATCCTTTATCGAATGGGCCCAGGCTGCCCAGCCGGGCGTTCGCCTGCTGGAGCTTGGATCAACAGAGCAGCTGCTGCAGGAAGTTAACCGCAAGGAGCTCGATCCGGTAGCGCTCAAGATGATTAGCGATAAATACCATGTGGATGCCGTGCTGACCGGATTGCTCGAAGTTTCCGAAGTGAAGCCGAATATCCAGCTCTCGACAAACCTCGCGTCGGCACTCTCCTCGGGCAGTGCCAGTGCCAAGGCATACGTGACCGGCGTCCTGAGCGCCAAGCTCCGGGAAACCTCGACCGGCGTGACACTCTGGGGCAATTCTGGTCACGGCAAGTGGACCCTGGCAAGTATGGGGGTAAACTCGGACAAGCAGGTCAACTTTGGGATGAACAACAAGCAGGAAAAATACTCCCAGATGATCCGCGACCTGGTGCGGGTGGTGACCGCCGATTTCCGTCCCACCTATGAGCAGAGAAAGGTCGAGGAATAAGCCGCCTCCCTTCGTTTCCCCCCACCACCCAAACAAAGGGGCCGGCAAAACAGCGCCGGCCCTGCTTCAATTAATCAATTCACAAGCCATGGTACCGGGATGGCGATATCATCCACCCAAGCGGTATCAGAAAGGAAATGTCCCTATGAATACGGTCATCTACTACTACACCGGTACCGGTAATTCCCTCTGGACGGCACGCGCCCTTGCCGAGAAGCTAGGCGACACGGAGCTCGTCCCGATGCACCGGATGAATCACGGCTCGCACGGCAGCAAAGCCGATGCCGTCGGTCTCGTCTTTCCGGTCCACATCTGGGGCGTCCCGAGCCTGGTGCGCAAGTTTCTTCAATCGCTGGAAAAGCGCCCCGGTACCTATTATTTCGCCGTCGCGGTGAATGGCGGGCAGGTATCGCGCACCCTCATTCAGCTCAAGGAGCTCATGGCCAAGGACAACCTCACCCTTTCCGCCGGGTTCGACATTAAATTGCCAAGCAACTATATTCCCTGGGGAGGGCCGGGTCCGGTGGAGATGCAGCAAAAGCTGTTCAACGCGGCAGCGGAAAAGATCAACGTCGCGGCAGCGTATATCTCAAGCCGGAAAGCGGGACGCCTGGAGAAGGGCCCCCTGTGGCAGAGAGTGCTTTTCACCGGATTTTACAAGATGTCTTACAACCTCGTGAAGACGCTGGACAAGAGCTTCCATATCGACGGCACGTGCACCTCCTGCGGCATCTGCGAGAAGGTCTGCCCCGTGCAGAACATCACCTTGGCGGCTGGAAAACCCGTCTGGCACGGCAGCTGCGAACAGTGCCTCGCCTGCATCCAGTGGTGCCCCGAAGAATGCATTCAGTATGGAAAGAAGACGAAGAATTACGAACGGTACCATCACCCGGAGGTGAAGGTGAAGGATATTTTGCGGTAGGAATCCAGAAGGACGGTACCATTGTGAATGATGGACAAAATATCAATCTGGTTCTCCTACCCGGGCTCGATGGGACTGGCCTCCTCTTTAATGATTTCATTTCAGAGCTACCACACAACGTTCATCCTCATCTAATAACCTATCCGCCCGACAAGCGATTTTCCCTTGCAGAATATGCCGACTTCGTCGCAGACCATCTGCCGCCGGGTGAGCTAATCGTGCTGGCCGAGTCTTTCTCTGGCCTGGTCGCGCTTACCCTGGCTTCGAAAATACCTGACTCCATCCGCGGTCTCATCTTTTGTGCATCTTTCGCCGAGCCACCCCGCCCTCTCCTACTGCAGATAGCTCGCTGTCTCCCAGGCACTGCTATCCTGATGCAATCAGCCCCGGATTTCTTGCTCCGGCAATTCTGTCTCGGATCGCTTGCTACTAAAGAGCACCTGGATTTACTACGTAAGGCGCTTACCCAGGTTTCACCAGAAGTGTTGACGCATCGACTTTCACTTATTGCGACGTGGGCTCCGTTTGCGCAAGCACAGTTCAAAGTCCCTTGCCTTTATCTTCAAGCCACAGAAGATCGTCTAGTGCCATCGGTAGCAGCGCGCTGGTTTGAAAGGCATTTTGAAACTTGCCGGATTGCACAGATCGAAGGCCCGCATTTCATCCTGCAAACAAAACATAAGGAGTGTGCGGCCCTATTAGCAGTGCATATACGACTACTGTTGGCACTACAGTAGTCGAGATCACGCCATGCGAGTCGCCTCACCTGAGTTACTGGTATTCATATGAACAAACGAACAATCCGCAAGGCACTCCTCTCACTTCTGGCGGTATACGTCCTCGCCCACCTGGCGTTTGTTCCCATTATCAGCATCCTTGGCCGCTCTACCCATGGCGCTAAAGACACGCCAGCACGATGGCAACTCCCCTACGAGCCGCTGGTCGTCAAAAATTCCTTGGGGGTGAAATATCCAGGATGGTTCATCCCCGGCGCAGCCCACAGGCCAATCGTCATCGTCCTCACCGGCAGCGGCGGCAACAAGTTCGGCTCCATCAGCCGCGTTGTCACCCGCGCGCTCCACGACCAAGGCTACGGCGTCTTCCTCTTCGACACCCGCGGCCAGGGAGAAAGCCCGGGAATCAAGACCTTCGGCATCGGTGAGGCAAACGACCTCGTCCGCGCGGTAGACGAGTTGTCACGCAGATATCCCGGTCGAAAGATCGGCGCCGTCGGGTTTTCCCTTGGCGCCGCGACCATCCTGCGCGCTGCGGGGATGGACGAGCGACTTCAGGCGGTGGCTGCGTATGCATCATACAGCGAAATCGACAACGCCCCCATTCGAAACGAGCTGGCGGTGCAACTCCAGGGGCTCTGCAAACGGCAAGGAAACCCAGCGCTTGCAAGCGCAGCTCCGGCCATTGCGGAAGCAATCGTCTCTCCCCTTCTCACCAGGCTGTCGCTCAAGATCTGGTCCGGCACCATCCTCCCCCTACCCGATCCGCTCGAATCTGTGGCGCGCATGCAGAGTCGCTCGCTCCTGCTGATGCACAATGGGGGCGACCCGGAGATACCGCTTCGTCACCTCGAAAAGCTCAAGGGAGCAGCAGCCGGCAGATGCGAGGTAAAAATCTTTCCTTACGCCCATCATGAACCGCCTCTCTGGGTCGCCCCCTTCAAGGAAGAACTGAGCCGGACGTTGGTGAATTTTTTCTATAGGGAGCTCAGATAATCAACAGTCTCCGAGAGGTAGGTTGCCGCCGTCCACAACGGACCAAGTGATTGCAAATCCATCGAAAAAAGCATATAACCTTTCCAATGCTCATCGGATGAAGACACAAAGGGTGCGTTTAGGCAATTCACAACGTGCGCTTGCCGACCAAAAACACGTAGAAGGCCACCATCCATCAAGCCAGTGAGGTTTCCATGAAGAAGTTCCTTTCCGTACTCAAAGTCATCGTCTTTGCCATTGGCCTCTGCACACTTCTATTGATAGGCGTTGGGGTGGCATTCTCCATCTGGGATTCAGCCAAATCGACGTTCGCCACCAATGCAGGCCCCACCATCCTCTATGAGACAAAATTCGACACCCATACACTGAAAATCACCGAATCGAAAAAATCGGATGAGCGGGTAGTCACCATGAATATCAGCGGGGGGAGCACGGGACCCGCTTCTATAAAGATAGAGGATACCTGGAACGAGATAACGAGTTCAAAGATCATCCCCATGGGTGATGGTAGATACGGGATACTCCTTTTCTACAGGACAGCAGACTGTGACCATTCGAGCTACAACATCGATCTATTCACCTACGGGAACGGCATTAAGCATGTCGAAACCCTCGACATGGCAGAAGGATGCCAGCTCGATGGCAACAAGCGCGCCTTTTACGCCACACTGCCGGTCCATTCCCTCCAAGTGGAAGGTTTTGAAGCTTGGGCATTCACCATTCCCGTCTCGATCCGGGTCGGCCGTGAAATAATAATCACTCCTCTACTCACCCACGAAGGGATCGCTCTGATCCAGCAGGCAGCGGCCAAAAACCGGGAATCGATCATTGGCAAACTGACGCGAGAGGGAGATAAAGACGAGATGAAGGATTACCTGAAAGCAGAGCAAGAACTGAAGAAGGCCCTCGCCCCGCGGACGATCAGGTTCTGAAGAAGGAGAAAGCGGTAAATGGAGGAAACATGCGCGCATGGCACTTGAGAATATTGATCGCCTTTATCCTCGCATTGGCTATTAAGAACCTTGGACTGGCCGCAACCGGCGAGGTGGCCACTGCCGAGGATTTCTGTCGTCAGGCGGCCGATTTTGCCAAGCAGAAACAGGGGAAAATCCGCTACTTCGGCAATATGGCCTCCATGGAACAAGAAGCGAAAGATGACTGGCGCGGATTTCGCACGGCAAAAGAACGGGATAAGGCCACCACCGATGACAACCTGTTCGAAACGGCCGATGTGACGCTGAGAGACGGCAAGGTGCTTCTCGTGAAATTCATGTTCACCAGCCCTTCCGGCGACTGGGCCCACTACATCGATGCCTGCTATCGGACTGACGGTACCCTCGCCCGGGCAGTCGCCGAACTCCGCACCTTCAACGGCAACATGCGGGTGGTGCGCACCATTTATTTCTCGACCAAAGGGCGGGAGAGCAAAAGTCAAACGTCTTACTTCGATCTGGACAACGGCAAGAAAAAGCAACCCACCCAGGGCTCCTTCCTCGACCAGGAACCGACCCTGTTTCTGAAAACGGCTGAACTTCCGTTCTCCCGCCTCCTCTCTCTAAGGGGTGCGAGCGGACATTAACAAGACAAAACAGACCTTGCCTGCAACTTGATGCGAATGATAGGCAAGATAATGGTATGGAAGAACATAATTTAATAAGGCTGGTCCATGAAAAAGATATTTCTTTTATTATCGCGTCTGCTTCGTTAATTGGGGGTTGCGGCGATGACTCTAGCGCAACAGCCTATTACGGCTCCAAGGCCACTTTTAAATACCATTACGGATCCTGCAGCTATGTCAATCTGATCAGCCCAGATAATCTAGTAACTTTCAGCTCGCCCGAAGACGCAATCGGTTCAGGATATATACCATGTCCCGTTTGCAATCCTCCGACAAGCAGCAATTAGATGTTCCGCACAGAAATACAGAGAAGGCCCGGCTAAGAAACTCGGGGGCGGGAAGGATTGGTCGCCAGACGTGAGACTCGCAGGGCTGTGCATCAGCAGCTGAAAAACTCGCGGCATTCATCGTGTCATATGGTACATTTGGACTAGGCTAGCCAAATGGAGGTGAACAATGCGACCGACTGACACGACATTTTTCCGGACGCTTCCGCTCAGTACCGACCTCTCCCTGCGCCGGCGATTCATGGTGGTTGACGAGCCGCTGCAGGGAAACCTGAGGTTCGGCCTGCTCCTGGAAGTGCTCGACAAGGTGGCGGAGGAAACGGCCCTCTCCTATGTGCGGCGTTTCACGCCTGAGGCGCGGGTGGTGACCGCCGCCATCGACAATATCATCATCCGCCACCCGGCAGACGTTAACCGTGATATCCTGTTCGATGCCCGGATCAATCACGTGGGGCGCAGCTCAATGGAGGTGGGAATCCGGGTGGAGCATCCCGGCGATCCTTCGGTCCACATCGCCTCCTGCTACTTTACCATGGTTGCCCGTTCCGGAAGCGGCGATGACGCCAAGAGCCTGGCGATTCCTCCCCAGGAATATATGGATGATCGGGAAAAGCGGCGTGCAGAGAAGGCGGTCGCCCGAAAGGAGGCATACCGCAAGGAACGGGAGGAATTACAGGAACCACCCACGCGGGAAGAATATAACCTGCTGGCGAAGCTGCACAAGGCCCAGGAAGACCCTGATTTCAAAGGGCTGCTTGCCAGAAAGCTGGTGACCGAGTCGTGGGAACGGATGTACCCGGAACAGGAAAATGTCCCCCAGACCATTTTCGGTGGTTATCTGATCCGGCGCGCCTACGAGATCTCCGCCATCTGCGCCGAGCTCGTGGCTCCTGACCGACCGGTAATCGTGGCGGTGAACCGGATCAACTTCTTTCATCCGGTGAAACTCGACGACAAGCTCCACTTCACGAGCCGCGTGGTGTATACCGGCAAGACCTCCGTCAGCGTCGAAGCCAGCATCGAGCGCATCAGCCGCGATCGCACGACCAAAGCGCTCTCCAACAGCTGCCTCTTCACCTTCGTCAATGTCAACCGCGACCTTGTCCCGCAACCGGTCCCCCAGGTCTATACCTCCACCTACGCTGAGGATGCCCGGTTCCTGGAAGGACATCGTCACCACTGCGCTTACCTGAAGGCGCGGGAGCTAGGCCGGTACCGAAAAACCTGATAGAAAAACCCCATTGAGGAGCAGCATGTCTCGAAAATCCATCATTATGTTTGGCATGATCATCGGTTCGACCTTGGGCGGCTATCTCCCCACCTTGCTGGGGGCCGAGGCATTTTCCTTCACCTCGTTACTTGCCAGTTTTATCGGCGGGGTCTTAGGTATCTGGCTCGCCTTTAAGCTTTCCGAATAGTCCCAACCCCCTTCCCATTTGCACAGTTTCCTGCTACACTGAGCCCCTCGCAGGACAAAGAACGCACCAGGAGCGGAACACGACCATGAAATACATCAGTACCCGGGGACAGATCGCACCAGTCGGCTTCAAGGATGCAGTGATGATGGGGCTTGCCACCGATGGAGGGCTGCTGCTGCCGGAGCAAATTCCCGCCATTGACGCAGCAACCCTCGCCAGCTGGAAGAGCCTCCCCTACCGGGAGCTCGCCTTTGCCATCATCTCCCGTTACGCCGACGACATCCCGCCGGCCGACCTGCAGCGCCTCATCAACCGTTCCTACGACTCCTTCACCCACCCGGAGATCACCCCGGTCGTGAACAAAGATGGGGTCCATATTCTCGAGCTGTTCCACGGGCCGACCCTTGCCTTCAAGGACGTGGCGCTGCAACTCCTGGGGAACCTGTTCGAATACCTCCTGAAGGAACGGGGGGAGCGGATGAACATCGTCGGCGCCACCTCGGGCGACACGGGAAGCGCCGCCATCTATGGGGTCCGCGGCAAGGAAAACATCAACATCTTCATCCTCCACCCCAACGGCAAGACTTCAAAGATCCAGGCCCTGCAGATGACCACCGTCACCGACCCCAACGTGCAAAACATTGCGGTGGAGGGGACCTTCGACGACTGCCAGGACATGGTCAAGGCACTCTTCAACGACCTCCCCTTTAAGGAAAAGTATGCGCTCGGCGCGGTCAACTCCATCAACTGGGCGCGGGTCCTGGCCCAGGTGGTCTACTACTTCTATGCCTGGTTCCGGGTGGCCGAGCAGACCGACCAGCAAGAGCTCGTCTTCGCCGTCCCCACCGGCAACTTCGGCGACATCTTCGCCGGCTACGTGGCCAAGCGGATGGGGCTGCCGATCAAAAGCCTGCTCCTCGCCACCAACGAGAACAACATTCTGACCCGCTTCATCAACTCCGGCGACTACTCCATCGGCAAGGTGGTCGCCACCGTCTCCCCCTCCATGGATATCCAGGTCGCCTCCAACTTCGAACGCTACCTCTACTACCTGTTCAACGAGGATGCCGGCCGGCTCCGGGCGGCGTTTGCCACTTTCGCCAAAACCGGCCGGATGGAGTTCACCGCCGAGGAGCTCAAACGAGTCCGGGCCGAGTTCTCCTCCTGCACCATCGACCAGGCTGGCACCCTCAAGACCATTGCCGACTTCCACCGGAAGACCGGCTACCTCCTCGACCCGCACACTGCAGTCGGGGTCGGGGCGGCACTGGAGAAAGTAAAGGGCCTACCGGTCATCTGCCTTGCCACCGCCCACCCGGCCAAATTCCCGGATGCGGTCAAACAGGCGACCGGCGTTGAGCCGCCCCAACCAAAGTCGATCCAGGGGATCGACAAGCTCCCGAGCCGTTGCACGGTCATGGCGGCGGACCTCGCCAAGGTCAAGGCGTTTATCATGGAAAAGGCCTGCTAGGCGAATCCTAAAGGCGTGTCACAGAACGTACGTATCTTGAATTTCGCATTTATAATCTAAGCAAAGGCTTAAAACCGGATCAAATCTGATAATACAACTAAGTGTCTGTACGCTGCAAAAAGCGCAGCTACAGTCACTAATGAAAAAAGCGGATTTAAATGCTTTGGTTCAAAACCCTTTTGCTTAATGTTTAATCCGATTTTATCCGCTTTGATCAGATGTTATCCGCGTGCTGGTTTTGACCTTTGTTTTGGCTGAAGGGTTATCCTCTGCGTCTCTGTGCCTCTGTGGCCGAAGTTAGTGGGTCATGAACATAAACTGGAACGACATCGACACGGTCCTCCTCGACATGGACGGCACCCTGCTGGACCGCCACTTCGACGACCACTTCTGGCTGGAGCATCTGCCGAAGACCTATGCCAGGGAAAACCGGATGTCGCTGCCAGAGGCAAAGGAGCTCCTCTATGGGCTGTTCCGATCCCAGGAGAATGCACTCAACTGGACCGACCTCGATTACTGGTCCGCCCAGTTAGGCCTCGACATCCCGCTCCTCAAGCGCGAGGTGGACCACCTGATCGCCGTCCACCCTTTCGTGGTGGAATTTCTTCTGTACCTCAAGCAGCATAACAAAAAGATCTACCTGGTCACCAATGCCCACAGCAAGACCCTGGAACTGAAGCTGCACAAGACCCGCATCGGCCCTTACTTTACCGGCATCGTCTCCGCTCACGAACTGGGCCTCCCCAAGGAAGACGTCCGGTTCTGGGGGAAGCTGCAGGAGCGGATTCCCTATGCGCCGGCCCGCACCATGCTCGGCGAGGACAGCGAGACCAACCTCGGCACGGCCGCGCAGTTCGGGATCGAATACCTGATCTACGTAAGTCGCTTCAGCTCCACCGTCACACCGGTCCCTTCGCAGCGCTTCGCTTCCATCCACTACTTCAGCCAGCTTATTCCCCAGGATGGGTCAACAGCTGTGACCCTATAAGCTGGACTTCCGCCAAAAAAAGGGCGAACCCATTGGGTTCGCCCTTTTTTATTGATG
>JANXYN010000119.1 GCA_025356035.1 Geobacteraceae bacterium | reverse complement strand
ATTCCCAAAAAGTTTTACGGTGGGGATACCGGTGGTAAGTAGCGGCACCTACTATATAAATGCCATCTCGGATAAACGGGGCGAAATAGCGGAATCCGACGAGACCAACAACGCCGCCAGTACGCCGATAACGATTACACCCCCCTAGTTGTCAACAATTTGTTTTTGATGAAAAAAGGCCTGCTTTCAAGCAGGCCTTTTGATTTTGTGTGCGCCCGGCAGGGCGCGTGGCGCGGAAGCGCCATCAAATCAGCTGTGGTAGCTGATTTGTGACTTGGAGGTGGAAGTCCTCTACGGACCCTGATGGTGGGAACCGTTAGCCGAACGGCAAGGGTGTCCGGGGTGACCCGGAATCTGAAGGAAGCCGCAGGCAAAACCCCGGCCCGACGAACAGAAATCGCATACGAGGCAGACATATCCGGGCGAGAAGGCATAGCTCTTCAAAGCCCTATAACCATCCATGAGGGTGTGTCTGTATATGTGGCGGGTATATGGGGTGAAGGTCACGCGCATTACCTGGGGAGATCTGCCGTCCAGCACTGGACTAAAACCGGGGCAGGGTAATCTGGAAACAGAATGCCTTCATGTTCGGCAGAAGTCAGCAGAGACCATACGAGCCGGGCCAACCAACCGGCAAAGGGCCGAACACGATGGCTATTGCATCAGTTTCACCGCTTTCAGCATTCAACGTGAACCGCCGTGTACGGAACCGTACGCACGGTGGTGTGGGAGGACGGCGGAAGTAATTCCGCCTCCTACCCGATAGTATCCAGGTGGCCATATATGGCCAGTACGCATTTTTATGTCAGTACTACGCGGTTATTTGCGAGGTTGCAGATTCATGTGCCATTTTTCATTTCGGTCTTGCGGCCAAATTTGCAAGGGGTAGGAACTGTCCATCCGCCACTTGCTTACCTCTTCACGCCAGACAGGCCAGCGATAGGAGTAAAAATCCATTGCGTCCCTGTATTCCAGAAGATTTATTCCAAGCATTAGCATTAAGAACGCTGTGGCTATCACGCGTCGTGACATGCTCCGCACATCCGGCAGAAATTCTGCAAGTACCAGGGTCACCAAAATAACGGCTGGCGCGTAAGCATAACGCGGCCCGCCTGCCATATTGACCGACAAAAGTGCCGACAGCAAAAATACCAGGAAAAATGAAAACACGACCAGTCGTGTCATCCGGTTTCGTAGATGCTTAATAATGAGATAAAGGAGGTATGAAAGGACACAGGTAGTTATGATGATTTCTGTTAGACTTGGCAGGTAAAGGGCGGAGATACCGAACCTACGCATGGTTGCGAACATAAACCACTCATTGAGTGTTTTTGCTCCTGCGCTTTCGAAAAGTCTGTGACCTAAGAACGGCACGTCAAACTGGAAAAACAGAATGTTTTTCAGACCGGCCAGAGAAGAGTTGGCCAATCTGGTCTGTAAGCGAGGGCCATGGGAAGAAATAAAAACCGAGAAGAATATCGGTAGATGGATGAGTGCGGATATCGCAAGGATTGAGGCCTGGATATAGCTTTCGCGTGTTCTGGCCCAAAAAGCCTTTAGGAAGTAGGCCGGGGTGAGAAAGCAGGCAACTGTTCCCGTCAGCCCCGAAATGACCAGTAGCAGTCTATAAAGATTCTTTTTCAGAAGTGATAGCTGGTCCGGATCTTCTAGCAGGATCAGAAACGCTACAATCGCCAGGGTAAAATGGATGTAAGTGGTGTTAAGCCACACGCGTTCCATGGGCAACAACACGATACTCAAGCAGATGACCAGTTTCTTTGAAATGGTGTCCCATAGGGGGGTATTGCCAAAGATCACGATTGCACACGGAACAATCATGAAGAGGAATGCAATATACGTTGTCGCATAAGGTGCCCATTCGAGGGGGAGCATTGCCGCTACGATGGCAGCAAGGTTATGTAATAAAGTATGATAGCCGGCATAGGGGACCGTGTAAAAAATGCTCTGCCACCAGGGATGGCTATATGCATAAGGGAAAATGTATGTTCCTTCTTCGCACCAGAAGCGCGGGTACACCAGAAGGAGCGGTTGTCGGAAGATGACAAGACCGATTATCGTTACCAGAATGCCAAGCCGTAGGACGATGGGTTTATGCAGAAATCCGAGGTTATTCAATACCTTCACTAAAACTCCTTTTATGATTTTGTGAGTTCTTCGCAATAGAACAGGTCGTTGCCAATGACCGAATATATGGCGTCTTCTCGCTGCATTACTTTCTTCAGACTTGAAATATAGGGGAAAAAATGGATATGGAGATCAAAAGTATACTTATATTCACGCTGCTGAGGAACAACCACAATGAGTTTCCTCCGTGCTACCCGTCGGAGTTCGCCTAGGGCTTTTCCCAGATTTTGAGTATGCTCCAAGGTGTGCGTGCACAATACAGTATCAAAAGAATTGTCAGAAAAAGGCAGATCTTCAACATCCCCTTGCATAAATTGTGGATTGTGCGAGCCTGTTAATGTGTCAGAAATATGCATATCCACAGCGGAAACCGATTTGCCCAATTGTTCAGCAATCTGGTAAGCGAGATAACCTCGTCCGCAACCGACATCAAGAACCGACTCCCCGACGACTGTTTCCATGATTTTATGAATTGATTGAACATTCAGGTCAGTTTCTCTGTTGATATGCTTGTCTGCCAGCAAATGATAATACTGTTGAAATTCTTTTTTCGAGAGGAAAGGAGCTATATCCTTAAATTGCATAAAATGATGGCGCTTGTTACCAAACAGCATCATGAACCAGATGGTCATGAACCATTTGCTGTCACGAATAAATGGTGGAAGAATATTATCTAACAACCAATTAATCTTGTTTGTGATATTCCTGTCCAATTGCACCATTGCCTTCCATGTTTTGCGTAGTTTCCACAATATAGATGGGTCGCTTTTTGCTTTCCAAAAAAATGTAGCCGATATATTCGCCTATAATGCCAATTAGTAGAAACTGGATAGCAAAGAGGAAAGAAATCAATGCGACAATTGTCGTATAGCCGGATGGAGCATTGCCGATAAATTTCATGACAATAGAATAGATGCCGACTATTACACTGAAGCCGCCCACGATCAAACTGAGCATCAGACCTAGACGGAGTGGGACATTAGAGAAGATGAACAGCGCATTTACTGCAAGGTCGAATAACTTTTTTGAAGAATATTTACTCGAACCAGCCCAGCGCTTTTCGGCAACAAACTCCAATGTCTTGGTTTTAAAACCTACAATTTGAATGTAACCGCGCAGGAACCGCACCCTCTCCCTGAATTCACTGGTTAAGATATGCACAACCCTGCGTGAAATAAGGAAAAAATCGGAGGCATTGACCATAAAGCCTTCCGGAGAGAGCTTATTCATGATGGTATAGAACATATAATTGCAGCATCGCTTGATCAGCCCTGTATCCTTGTTTTCGGATCGGGTCATGAGCACGACCTCATTGCCTTGAAGAAAGGCCTCCAGCATGGAGGGAATGCAGGCAATGGGGTGCTGCATGTCAGCATCCATGCAAATGACAGCTTCGCCGGAGCTATGATCGATGCCGGCGATCATGGCGGCCTCGTGACCAAAGTTCCGGGAAAAGTTTATGATTTTGAAAGCCTTGTTTGAGCGTGCGGCGTTTTCCAGAATTGCCAGCGAATTGTCCCTGCTGCCATCGTTGACAAAAATCACCTCAAAGGAATGGGGTATTTGTCTGATTAGGGCAGAGATTTCGTCGAGAAAGCGCGGTAAGACATCACTCTCATTGAAGACGGAAACGACTACAGAAAGGTACATATTTAGATCATCCGCTGAAAAAGTGGGATTTATTCAAAAATTAAAAATTACTTGATTCCGTACGAATTGTCAATTAGTTAAGACTTTGCATCAAAGGGTAACAAAGAGGTTTTTGCGGGACGGTTCTTGAATTTTGATACCAGCCAGTTATAAAGCGGATAAAAGAAGATAGGGGGTACGCGGTGCCATTGGGAATACGCGGGCAGATTATAAGAAAGGTACGGGCGTACTGACCCGTGCCTTTCTTATTACGTACGCTTTGTAAGCTTGCCTGCTACCCCAGCGCCGCCTTCAAATCCGCCTCCACCGTGGTGATCTGGCCGAGGTTGAAGTTCTGCACCAGGAAGTTGAGGACGTTCGGCGTCAGGTAGGCGGGGAGGGCCGGTGTTAATGCCCTTGTCTCGGTTCTGTTCCCAGCACCTCAAGCCCCCTCAGATAGTCCTCGTATTCGATGGGCGCCTCGATGCCGAACTCAGCCAGGAGGTCGATTGCTTCGACAACAGAGACATCTAGCTTCTCCGCCAAGGCCCCGAGGGTGAGCTTCCCATCCCGATACCGCTTCAGCATGACAAATTCCCACCCGTAATTGATGAGTTCCCTGGCTATCGCGGATTTTTCCTTATGTTCGAACCGGGAAAGTTCTTCAAGCTTTTTCATCTCGGCGTCTTTCAATCTCAGGCTTACAACACTCATTGGTGATCTCCTTTTATGCGTCGAGCCGCATCCTCGATGATCCGTCCCTTGTATCTCCCATAAATGGACAACTGGTTGAGCTTTTCCAAGGCAATTGCACGACTGATGCGGTCTGTCCCGGCGAGATGAATCAGAAAGTGTATCGCCGTCAGAAATGGGCGGTCAATTAGTTTGCATGCCTTTATGGTCGGGCCATCGTCAACCGCAAGAGGGGCCGAAAGGTCAATGGCCAAGGCAAGCGCTTCAGCTTCTCCGGCATGAAGCCTGAAATCTTCTGCAAGTTTACGCACCATCTCTTTCCGGACCTGGATTACTTCCAGCTTCCCTTCGTGGATGAGCAGTCGTGCAAGCTCGGCATCGGGAGTTTTTTTGGCAAGGACTTCCTGTTCTACCTTCTTCGGAATGGCCGCTTTATTCTGAAGGGTCACATCCCGTAACATGTCAATTTTGGCAAGCAGGATAAGGGTAGAACTGTCAAAGACAATACGCATGTTTACAAAATACTACATTTGTTTACACCCGTCAAGGAGGCTTCAGGGGAAATACGCGACACTTGTATTAATCGGAGGAATTTCGGGTCAATAGATAAAAAATCAGGTATCAAAACAGAGAAAGGCACGGGGATTAGCCCATGCCTTTCTCTGTTAGATGCCCCTGTTTATTACTGCTAAGTTACGCTTCACGGAAGTCGGACTATTTCCCCAGCGCCGTCTTCAAATCCGCCTCCACCGTGGTGATCTGGCCGAGGTTGAAGTTCTGCACCAGGAAGTTGAGGACGTTTGGCGTCAGGTAGGCGGGGAGGGCCGGACCGATCTTGATGTTCTTAATCCCCAGGTGGAGGAGGGAGAGGAGGATCACGTGGGCCTTCTGCTCGTACCAGGAGAGGATTATCGACAGCGGCAGTTCATTGACCCCGCAGTTGAAGGCGTTGGCCAGGGCCAGGGCGATCTGCACCGCCGAGTAGGCGTCGTTGCACTGGCCGATGTCGAGCAGGCGCGGGATGCCGCCGATGTCGCCGAACTCCAGCTTGTTGAAGCGATATTTGCCGCAGGCCAAGGTCAGGATCACGCAGTCCTGGGGGACCTGTTCCGCCAGCTCGGTGTAGTAATTGCGCCCGGACTTGGCGCCGTCGCAGCCGCCGATCAGGAAGAAGTGCCGGATCTTTCCAGCCTTGACCGCGTCGATTACCTTGTCGGCCACGCCCAGCACCGCGTTGTGGCCGAAGCCGGTGAGGATCTCCTTGGCTGGCGCCTCGGGGAGGTCGGGGCATTCGAGCGCCTTGTTGATAACCTCGGAGAAGTCCCAGCCGGTCATGTGTTTGATGCCGGGCCACCCCACTTGGCCCCAGGTGAAGAGCCGGTCCTTGTAACTCTCGGCGGGGCGCTGGATGCAGTTGGTGTTGAAGATGATGGCGCCGGGGAACTGGGGGAACTCCTTGTACTGGTCTTGCCAGGCGCCGCCGAAGTTGCCGTAGAGGTGCGGGTACTTCTTCAGCCCCGGATAGCCGTGGGCCGGGAGCATCTCGCCGTGGGTGTAGACGTCGATCCCTTTCCCCTCGGTCTGCTTGAGGAGTTCCTCCAGCATCCGCAGGTCGTGGCCGGAGACCAGGATACCCTTGTTCTTCCTGGTGCCGAGCTGGACCTTGGTCGGGATCGGGTGGCCGAAGCGCTTCACGTGCCCCTCATTCAGCATCCCCATCACCTTGATGTTCAGCTTGCCGATCTCCATGGCGAGGCCCACATAGTCCATCAGCCCCTTGGCGGTGTCGGTGGTGGCGGCCAGCGCCTTGTGATAGAAGGCGAAGACTTCCTCGTCCTTCTGGCCTAGGATGTAGGCGTGATCGGCGTAGGCGGCCATCCCCTTAAGGCCGTAGATGACGATTTCGATGGCGGAGAGGACGTCCGGGTCGCTGTGCTGGGACTTGACGCCGTGCTCCAGCCCCTGCTTGACCAGCCCTTCCAGATTGCCGGCAATTACCCAGGCTGCCGGGCCCGTCGCGATTTGCGGGGCGTGACCGCCGTTTTTCTCGCGGTAGGCGGTTTCATACATCGCCTTGGCCTCTTCCTTGAGGTCGTAGCACTTCCTGAGCTTGGCGGCGATCTGTACCGGGTCGAAGTCGACGTTGGTGACGGTGGTGAAGAGCCCCTCGAAGATGAAGTAGTCGATTACCTCGTCTTTTTTGCCGAGCTCCCGCGCTTTGTCGGCGTAGATGCCGATCCCCTTCAGGCCGAACAACATCAGATCCTGCAGCGCCGCCACCTCCGGGTTCTTGCCGCAAACTCCCATCACGTCGCAGCCGACCCCTTTGGCTGCCTGCTCACACTGGTTGCAAAACATCGATGACATAGTGTTCCTCCTCGTTGGTTAGGTCCCGCTCGGCTGTTTAGAAGCCTCCTAAACTATAACCGGTTATGGGTGGTTTTCAATGGTTGGTAACCGGAAGAATAACTGGCTTTTCAGCAGGCCGCCTTGACCTGGGTCAAAACCTGTGTGTTTCTGGCATAACAATTGAAAGAGTCATCGGGGAGCAGCAATCTGCCATGCCCGCAGATGTTTGTAACGGGGCGAGGGTGTTAATTCCCCGGTTAACTTCAGATGGGTCTGCCAAATCTTTGGCGGTACGCTGTCAAGGCTACTGGGTGGCATGATTTCAAACAAAAAGGAAAACCCTGAATAAATGTCTGCCAAGCGTCTCACAGATAGTCTCCTGAACGATCTGCAACCTGCTGCGATCCGGATCGTCGCGAGTTATGCACTGCTTGGCGGGGCCTGGATCATATTTTCCGACCGGCTGCTCGGTTTGCTGGTGGATGATCCTGCCAGCCTCACCAGATTGCAGACGGAAAAAGGGTGGCTTTTTGTCGCACTCACCGCCTGCCTGCTGTTTCTCCAAATTAACCGCTCCCTGCAGAAGCTCCAGCGTTCCGATGAACTCGCCCTGGCTCACTTGGCCGAGCAGGAGCGAGCCGAGAAAGCGCTGGCGGCGAGCGAGCTGCAATACCACAGTATCATGGATGCTTCGCTTGCCGGAATTTTTGTGCACCAGGACCTGCATTTCTGGTATGTCAACCCGGCAATGGCCCAACTCCATGGCTATTCCCCCAATGAATTGACAGGCCAGTTAAGTCCGCTCGACCTGGTAATCCCGGAACAGCGTGACTGGGTTGCACAAAACATCGCCCGGCGCGGGCGCGGAGAATCGACCAGGCCCTTCGAGCTGAAAGCGCTGCGCAAGGATGGCTCAACCTTTGCCGCCTTGGTCTGGGGGAAGCCGATCAGCTACGCAGGACGGCCCGCAACGGTGGGAACCCTGATCGACATCAGCGAACAGAGGTGGGCGGAGGGGGCGCTCCGCTCGGCGATCAACAGGCTGGAAAACGAAAAGGCCAAATCAGAGGCAATCATAGAGGCGCTCGGCGGCGGCGTAGGCATCGAGGATAACGAGTACTGAGGATTGGGGACTGGATCATTTACCGGCAACATGGCGGTGAAGATCAGCAATCATGGGTACTGAAGGTGTTTGAGGCGTGCAAGGTCCGGTCTCACAGCCAATTAAAAAGGGGCTGTTGCCAGCCCCTTCCGACAATATTTACTTACGACATATTCCACTTCATCATTTCCCAGATATCCTTCCAGCTCTTGCCAATCTCGCTCACCACGGTCGGCTCGAAGCCGCAGTGCATCATGCACTGGGCGCAGCGCTCGTCCTTGCCTACCCCGTATTTGCCCCAGTCGGTCTTTGCCATCATCTCCCCATAGGTCGGATAATGCTCGTCGGTGATCAGGTAGCAGGGGGCTTTCCAGCCGCGTGGATTGCGGGTCGGATTCCCCCACGGCGTACACTCCAGCTTCTTTTCCCCCTTGAGGAATTGCATGTACATGGGGGTGGAGTAGAAGCGGAATTTCTTGCTCAAGTCAAAAACATGCTCGAACTTCTTCTCGATTTCGCGCCGCTCCAGAAACAGTTTTTCGCCGACTGCCTCGTAGCCGAAGCCGGGCGCCACCAGGATGCCGTCCACGCCGATTTCGGTCAACAGCGAGAAGAGCATCTCGATCTCCAGCAGATCGGTCTCCTTGAAGATGGTGGTGTTGGTGCAGACCCGGAAGCCGAGCTTTTTTGCCTTTTTGATCCCCTCGATGGCTGTCTTGAAGGTCCCTTTCCGCTCCAGTATCCGGTCGTGAGTCCCCTCCAGGCCATCCATGTGAATATTAAGGGTGAAATTGTCGTGGGGGCGCATCCGGTCGAGGGCCTGGTCAAGGAGTAGGCCGTTGGTGCAGAGGTAGATATGCTTGCCACGCTCCAGGACCCCTTCGATCAGCTCATAGACATGGGGGTAGAGAAACGGTTCTCCGCCGGTTATGGTCACCACCGGTGCCGGGCACTGGTCGACGGAGCCGAGGCATGCATCCAGCGACATCATCTCCTTGATGGTGCCGGCATACTCGCGAATCCGGCCGCAACCGGAACAGGCGAGGTTACAGAGGTGGGTGGGTTCCAGCATCAGGACCAGCGGAAATTTGTCGATCTTTTTCAGCTTGTTCTTGACGATGTATTTGGTCAGGTCGTAATTGAGTCGCCAGGGAAAACGCATGCTTTAAGTATCCTTTCGTGGTTCGTGCGACGTGCGACGTGCGACGTGCAGCATGTTAAGTGGTTCGTGAGACGTGCGACGTACTCGGGAATTATCATAATTTCGCACGACGCACAGTGAACGTCGCACGTCGTACGGCGCACGGAAAACTACTTTACCCGCGCCAGGGAGGCTGACGTCCCCTTCCGGGCGAGAAACACCTCGACCGACGCGGCGATGCCGGCAGCGTCAAGGCCCAGGTCCTTTTTCAGTTGAGCCTGGCTCCCCTGCTCAATATAGCGGTCCGGGATGCCGAGCCGTTTCACTTTGACGTTGGCAAGCCCCTCGTCGGCTAGCAGTTCGAGCACGGCGCTGCCGAAGCCACCCTGCAGAGCATTCTCTTCCACGGTTACCAGGCTGCCGGTTCGGCTGGCTGCGGAGAGGATCAGCTCCCGATCGAGCGGTTTGACAAAGCGGGCATTAATGACGGTTGCCAGGATTCCCTTGGTTTTCAGTTGTTCTGCAGCTTCCAGGGCAGGGTATACCATGGAACCGATGGCCACGATGGCAACATCGTCGCCATCGGCCAGGGTTTCCCCCTTACCCAGGGGGAGGGCCACCAGCTCTTGGTCAAGCTGGACGCCATAACCTGCACCGCGCGGGTAGCGGAGCGCCATCGGCCTGCCTGAATCAATGGCGGTTTTGAGCATGTGCTGCAGCTCGTTTTCGTCCTTGGGAGCCATTATCGTCATCTCCGGCAGGTGGCGGAGGTAGGAGTAGTCAAAGACTCCATGGTGGGTGGGGCCGTCGTCACCGACCAGGCCTGCCCGGTCCAGCGCCAGGGTTACCGGCAGTTTCTGCAGGCAGATGTCGTGAAACACCTGGTCGTAGGCGCGCTGGGTGAAGGTGGAATAAATGGCAGCCACCGGTTTGTATCCTTCGGCGGCCAGCCCGGCGGCAAAGGTCAGGCCATGCTGCTCGGCGATTCCCACATCGAAAAATCTCTGGGGATAGGCCTTGGCGAACGGCGTGAGTCCGGTGCCATCCGGCATGGCGGCGGTGATCGCCACGATTTTTTCATCCACGCCGGCCAGATTCACCATGGTTTCACCGAAAATGCCGGTGTACGACTTGGCCCCCCCTTTCCCTGCGGTGAGCTTGCCGGTTTTCACCTCAAACGGGCCGACCCCGTGGAACATGGCGGGGTTCTCTTCGGCCGGCGCGTACCCCTTTCCCTTGGTGGTCATCACATGGACCAGGACCGGGACATCCAGGGACTTGACGTTCTGGAACACCTCGATGAGCTGGGGAAGGTCATGTCCGGGGATCGGTCCCACATATTCGAAACCGAGTGCTTCAAACAGCGTCCCCGGTGTCAGGAACCCCTTCAGGGAGTTCTCGGCCTTGCGGGCAAAGTGCAGGATGTTGCCACCTATGGCGGGGATGCCTTGCAAAAGGGCCTGCATTTCCTGGCGCAGCTCCCGCAGGTGGGAACCGGTCATCTTCCGGGAGATGAAGGAGGAAAAGGCCCCGACGTTCTTCGAGATTGACATCTCGTTGTCGTTCAGGACCACGATCAGTTTTTTGCGCAGGTGTCCGGCCTGGTTCAGCGCCTCGAAGGCTATACCGCCGGTGAGGGAGCCGTCGCCGATGATTGCGATAACATTGTTATCGGTACCCTTCAAATCGCTGGCGACCGCCATGCCGAGTGCCGCCGAGATGGAGGTAGAGGAATGCCCAGCGCCGAAAGCATCGTGGGGCGATTCGGCACGTTTGGGAAAGCCGCTGATACCATGGTACTGGCGCTGGGTGTGAAATTTGTCCCGGCGGCCAGTGAGGATCTTGTGGGTGTATGCCTGGTGTCCCACATCCCAGATCAGCTTGTCCGCAGGCGAAGAGAAGCAGTAATGCAGGGCCATGGTAAGTTCCACGCACCCCAGATTGGAGGCGAGGTGGCCCCCCGTTTTGGAGACCGTTTCCAGCAGAAACTGGCGAAGTTCGCCGGCCAGGGCGATGAGCTCCGGGTCGGTGAGGTTTTTCAAGTCGGTGGGGTTGTTGATCTTATTGAGTAGTGGGTACATAAAAGATCTCCTGGGCGCAAGGCTAAAAGCAAAAGGCGAAAGTGCAATTCAACACCTTAAGCCCTTAACCTTTTGCCTGCGTTATTCATTTTGCATAGCCTTCGCTGCGAAACCATGCAACCGCCCTGCTTAACGCCTCCTGGGCCGGGCGTTGCGGCAATCCCAGCTCCCGGACTGCCTTGCTGGAATCAAAAAACATGAATTTCCTTGCCATCTGCACCCCGGCCAACGGAATGAGCGGCTCCTTGCCGGAGATGCGGGCAATTGCTTCGTTGACATAGGCGGCTAACAGAATCGGCATGTAGGGAAGGCGCACCCTTGGCGCTGGTACACCGGCTGTCTGCTCCAGTATGGCGAAGATCTGCCGCAGGGTCAGGTTTTCATTGCCGAGGATATATTTCTGGCCTATCCGGCCATGTCTGGCCGCCAGAATATGGCCCCGGGCGCAATCCTCCACATCAATTATGTTCAAGCCGGTGTCGAGGTAGGCGGGCATCTTGCGGTTGAGGAAGTCTACAATGATCTTGCCGGTCGGGGTCGGCTTTACGTCATGGGGTCCCACCGGCGTGGAGGGGTTGACGATAACCAGGGGTAATCCTTTGCCAAGAAAGCTTTCTGCTGCGCGCTCGGCCAGAAACTTGCTCTTCTTGTAATGACCGACCATGTCGGCCAGGGAAACCGGTGTTGTTTCGTTGCCGGGGACGCCATTGCCGGGATTGCCCAGGGTCCCGACGCTGCTGGTATAAACGACACGGGAGATCCCCTGGCCCAGAGCGGCGGCAAGGATATTACGGGTCCCCTCTACGTTTATCTCGTACATGCTGGCTGGGTTCCTGGTCCAGAGCCGGTAATCGGCAGCGGCGTGAAACAGGAGGTCACACCCCTGCAGGCCCTTTTCCAGTGATGCCAGGTGGCAGAGGTCGCCTTCACAGATCTCGACGGGGAGACCATCCAGGTTTTTTCGATTGGAGCCGGCTCTGGCGAGGACTTTTACCTGATAACCATCCTTGAGCAACTCTCTGACTATGCTGGCGCCGAGGAAACCGGTGGCGCCGGTGACAAACGCTTTCTTCATAAACTCCTGCGCTTAACTGCCAATTTTACTGAACCGTACCGCCGATCAGGGCGCGGTATCTGCCGAGCGCCATGAGCGGGAAGCAGTTCCGGTAAATGTGGTACTTGATCATGAAAAATTTGGGGAAGCCGGTGCCGGTGTACTGCTCCTCATCCCAGGTGCCATCGGCTTTCTGACTATCGATCAGATACTGGACCCCTCTGGCAACGGCCGAACAGTTCACCTCGCCGGCTGCCATCAAAGAAAGGAGTGCCCAGCCGGTCTGCGACGGGGTAGTTTCGCCAATGCCGGCCAGTGACGGCTCCTGGTAAGACTCGCAGGTCTCGCCCCAGCCGCCATCCAAATTCTGCCGGGATCTAATCCAGTTGACCGCCCTTCTGATGTAGGGCTGGGAGAGGTCCTCACCGATGGCCGCAAGCCCGGAAACAACAGACCAGGTGCCATAGAGGTAATTGACTCCCCAGCGGCCCCACCAGGGACCGTCAGGTTCCTGATTCTTGCGGATGAATGCCAGGGCGCGCACCGCGGCAGGGTGGTCCTTCGGGTAGTTGAAGGTGCCCATCAACTCCAGCATCCGACCAGTCAGGTCAGCAGTGGGTGGGTCGATTAGTGCCTCCAGGTCGGCAAACGGGATCTTATTGAGCATATGCTTGGTATTGTCTTTGTCAAATGCCCCCCACCCGCCATTTTTGCTCTGCATACCGAGGCACCAGTCTATGCCGCGCTTGACGGCATCTTCTTTAGCCTGGTTATCCTTGACCGGCACTTCCTTGAGGGCGATCATCACAAAACCCGAGTCATCCACATCGGGATACCAGTCATTGAGAAACTCGAAAGCCCAGCCGCCAGGTTTGAGTTCCGGGCATTTAATCTTCCAGTCACCGTCCCGGCGGACTTCCCGATCGAGCAGCCACTGGGCCGCTTTGGCCAAGGCAGGATGATCAATAGGGACATCGGCGTCTACCATTGCTTTAAGCGCCAGGGCGGTATCCCATACCGGAGAGATGCAGGACTGCAGGACCAGGCCGTGTTCGTCTTCGATGCAGAAATTGGCCAGTGCCTCCAGTCCCTTGGCTACCGCAGGGTGGTCATTGGCGTAGCCGAGGCAGTGGAGCGACAGCACCGCATTGAGCATGGCAGGCTGGATGCCGCCCCAGTCGCCGGTCGGCTCCTGATGCTCCAGCACCCATCTTTCTGCCATTGCTAGCGCTTGCTTCTTGAACGGCCGGACCGGGCTGCTTTCGTAGATCTTGAGCATATGATCGACGCCGATGAAGAAGTTTTTCCAGGTGAGGATGCCGTCTTCCCTGGTGAAGGTGTAGTCAATCGGACGTGGCGGCCGGACGTACAGTTCCTGGACCCTGGCCCAGGGCGGCAGCTTCCGTACCGGCTTTTCCGACATGACGATGGAGAGCGGAATGATGGTCGCTCTGGACCAGCTGGAGAGCTCATACATGTTAAAGTAGGCCCAGTTGGGGAGCAGGATCAGCTCGATCGGCATGGATGGCACCCCGAACCAGGCGAATTCGCCGAACAGGGCTAGGAATATCTTGGTGAAGACGCGGCACTTGATGATCCCGCCCTTTTCCAGAATAAAGGCACGCGCCTTGACCATCGCCGGATGGTCAGCCGGATAGCCGGCCAGCTTCAGGGCAAAATATGACTCGACCGTGGTGGAGAGGTCGCCGGGGCCGCCGAAATAAATGGTCCAGTATCCCTCGCTGGTCTGTTTGCTAAGGAGATAGTGGGCCATTTTCCGCTCCCGCCCCTTGTCCACCATGCCGAGAAAATGGAACAGCATGATGTATTCGGCGGTGATGGTGGCGTTTGACTCCAGTTCTGCCCACCAGTATCCTTCAGGCATCTGTTCGCGAAAAAAGAATTCCTGACTCCGTTCAATACTGCTGTCGAGCAGGCTCTTCTTCTCCGCTTCCTTCCTTTTCCAGATCGACGCCGGGAAATGGTGAATTTTGGCCAGCGGCTTCTTTGCAGGGGTTTCTCTATTCTCCGCCGGGGACCCGTTGAACGAGGTAAGGGCATGGGAAATGGGAAATTTAGAGGATTTCATGGTGTCGTGCTCCCTCCTGGTAAGATCCATGGCAATCTTTCTCACTTTCACTCGGCGACGTTAGATAGCGATAAAAGATAAATAAACTTCTTAACTAACATATTTTTGGGGAAAGGGGTAGCCTTTTTTAATATTGGCATGCTTGGAGATACGGCTGGAGCGGCGGATCATGCCTTGCCAAGGCGGTTGATTTCAGGCGCCGGCTATGGTAATCTCCACCAGTTCAGTAGCAGGATGCAAGGGCCTTGATCGGTTGTGGGGCGTGGCGGGTGATGCACGTTGCGGCCCCATTCTGTTCATCTATAGGGTGATTGGGCCGCCTGGATCTGATATTTATTTATAAATATACACCATGAGGGAAAAATTGCCATGTCCAATTCTCACGCCGATTATCGGGGGCCGTTCGGTTTTATCATGCGCCATCCCCGCCTGATTTTGGCGGCAGCGCTTCTGCTGGCCGCCTTGTCAATTCTCTATACCACCCAGAAGATGGAGTTTCTCACCGGCAGGGACGACCTGATGCCGAAGAATACCAAATTCCACGCCGACTATCGGGCATATCGCCAGGAGTTTGGCGACATGGAAGATATCGTGGTGGTCATCGAGTCCGAGGATCAGGAAAAGGCTGCCCGTTTTGGCGAAGAGCTCTATGGACGGCTGCAGGGCGACAAGCAGAGCATTCGGGAGGTGTTTTACCCCTACGGGCTCCCCTTCTTCAAGAAGAATGGCCTGCTGCTCCTCCCTCTTGCCGACCTGCAGACCCTCCATGCAAATCTTGCACTGGCAAAGCCGATGATCAAGGAACTCGCTGCCTCACCCTCGGTGGAAACCCTATTTTCCTCTCTCACCCGCAGGATGGATGGTTATACAGGCCGCAGCGGCAACTCTGCCGGTGCCAACCAGGAGCTGGCAAGTCTGGTGTTTACCTTGAAGGGGCTGGAGAAGGGGCTGCAGCAGTTCGATGGGGGAAAGGCAGCCTTTACCTTCAACGAGTTTTTTTCCCAGAACGCAAACGGCGAGGAGTCGCAGCTGGCAAAGGCCGGTCGGATGCAGGTTCTGACAGCACTGCCGGTCAAAGACAACGGTAGCTTCGTGCCGGCGGAAAAGGCCATTAAGGTGATTTGGGCGGAGCTCAAGACGCTCTCCGCCAAACCGGAGTTCAGGGGAGTAACGGCGGGGCTCACCGGCACGCCGGTGCTGGAGTTTGAAGAGATGGCCACCAGCAAGCGCGACATCGATCTGGCGCTGGTGCTTTCCATCGTCCTGACGGTAATGCTGCTCCTCATAGCCTTCCGCGGGATTCTGAATGTTACTGCTGCCATGGTCTCCCTGCTGATTGGCATCGCCGTATCGTTCGGTTTTGCCACCCTGGCGATCGGCCACCTGAATATCCTCTCTATGGTTTTTGCAGTGATGCTGGTCGGGATCGGGGTCGAGTACGGCATTCAGCTGGTGCTCCGCTATCAGGAAGAGTTGGCTGGCGGGGCCAGCGAGCTGGAAGCGATCCGGGTCGGGCTGGAAAAGAACATCTGGGCCATTGTCATGGCGGCGGCCACAACGGCGGCGGCGTTCCTCACCTTCGTTTTCACCGACTTCAAGGGCGTTGCCGAATTGGGGATCATTGCGGGGAGTGGCATCATCATCTGCGTCCTCACCACCTTCACCGTCCTCCCTGCCATGCTGGTGCTGCTGGCTAAATATCGCAAGGCCGGGACTCGGGACTCGGGACTCGGGAACCGGGAACCGGGGACCGGTAAAGGCAGTAAAGGCAAAAGATCAGGCCTGCTTTCTGGTTCCCGGTCCCTGGTCCCTAAAATACAGCAGCTGCTGTTTGGCAAGCCGCGGGTGGTGCTGGCAGTGACCGTGATATTATGTGCCGCCTCCCTCTACCCGATCAGCCGGGTAAGTTTCGACTATAACCTGATGAACCTGCAGGCCAAGGGGTTGGAGTCGGTTAAGTACGCCTACAAGCTGATGACCAGCGCGGAGAATGCCGGCTATTTTGCCGTAGTCAGCGCATCTTCAGCCGCTGAAGCTGCAGCCAAAGGGCGGGCACTGGAAGCGCTGCCGACGGTTGATCACGTTGTGAGCCTCAATACCTTTGTGCCAGAAGACCAGGAGCAGAAGCTCAGGGAGCTGCGGGCGATCCGGGCGCTTCTGGACGATGTCAAGCCGGGTAAATATGACGATGCGCTCAACGTCATGGCGTTGCCGACGGTATTCGAAAATTTCCGGAACGCAGTGGAACGGCTGAAGCTACGCCTGGCAAGGGATGGGAAGGGCGAAGCGAGGGAAGTGGGGGCATTCCTGACTACCCTCGACGCCTTTTTTGCCAGACTGGAAAAAAACCGGGACAGCAATGCCCGTGGCATGCTGGAGGAGTTTCAGGGTGGGATGCTGGCTAGCCTGCCGGAGAAGATCGAGTTTCTCAAGGAGAGCCTCGATGCCTCGCCGGTAAAGGTGTCTGATATCCCGCCGGAGCTGCGGAGCCGCTTTATCGGTAAAACCGGCCAGTACCTGATCCAGGTGGCGCCAAAGGGGATGATTTTCGATCTGGCGCCGTTGAAACGCTTTATCGACGATATCCGTAGCGTCGATGCCAACGTCACCGGAGAGCCGATCATGGTCTACGAATCGATGACCATCATGCGCGATGCCTACCGTTGGGCCTTTTTCTATGCGTTTCTCGCCATTATCGCCATCTTGTTGATTACCTTCAGGAGCCTGAAATATGCCTGCATCGGCTTGCTGACGCTGGTGATCGGCCTGTTCTTCATGATCAGCGGCATGTGGCTGTTCGGCATCAGCTTCAACTCGGCAAATATCATCGTGATGCCACTGGTGCTCGGGGTCGGGATCGACTCCGGTATCTACATCATCAACCGCTTCCGCCGCGAGCACGAGACCGCCGTGGAGGTGGTGACCAGGAGCGCCGGGCAAGGGGTAATCTTCAACACCCTCACCATCCTGGCGAGCTTTGGTGCCCTGATGGTGGCGCACCACCAGGGGGTTTTCAGTATCGGCGCAGTCATGTCCCTCGGGATGGTGGCCTGTCTTGTCGCATTCATCGTCGTGCTGCCAGCGCTGCTGACCCTGGCCGAGAAAAAACGGCTCCGATAAAAGTCCATCTGCGGCGTTGCGCTGCGGGCCGTGACGCTCAACGTACCTTCAGTGCGCCTCGCGTCCCGGTCCTCGCGCGCCTTGCATCTGGAGCTTTTCTCGAACCCGGCTGGCATAAAGGCTGGCATAAACTCTATGCAAAAATGGAATGATGAAAATATCGGGCTGCGCGGGGCGGTGGCGCTTGCCCACTTCTTTCTCCGCCAGTATCTGAGGCCTGGTGATCGGGCGGTGGATGCCACCTGTGGCAATGGCCACGACACCCTCCTGCTGGCCGGGCTGGTTGGCCCGACAGGTAAGGTCTGGGGCTTCGATATCCAGCCAGATGCGCTGGTGGCCACTGGGGCAAGGCTCGCCGAAGCCGGCTGCCGTGGGCGGGTGGAATTGATCGGTGCCGGCCACGAGCGGCTCGCCGATTACGTGCAGGAGCCGGTCCGGGCAGTGGTCTTTAACCTCGGTTATCTGCCCGGCGGCGATAAGGTCGTCATCACCCGGTCGCCATCTACACTGATCGCCCTCGATCAGGCTTTGCAGCTTTTGACGCCGGGCGGTATCGTGGCTGTCGTAATCTACCCCGGCCACCCGGGCGGCGCGGAGGAAGCGGCGGCAGTGGAGGGATGGGGTGCCCGGTTTGCTCCCGAAAACTACTCAGTCTGGTGCAGCCGCCAGCTGAACCGGGCGGCAACTGCACCGTATCTCCTGGTTATAGAAAAGATGGCATAGGAAACCGCCCATCATGCTCCTCGATCTGCTCCCATTCTTAATCATCGCTCCGTCTCTCGCCTACGCCCTCATCTCCCTCTGGTGCGGTCGGCGGTTCTTTGCCCGCAAGGAGGTCGAACACGGCTTTTCCCCACCGGTCACCATCTTTAAACCGGTCAAGGGGATGGATGCGGGGAGTTTCGGCAATTTCGCCTCCTTCTGCCGGCAGCGCTATCCTGCCCCCTGGCAACTCCTCTTCGCCGTTGCTTCGGCCGAGGACCCGGTCATTGCGGTGATCGAACGGCTTAAGCGGGAGTTTCCCCAGCACGATATCGAGCTGGTGGTGGATGGTCACCTCCATGGTCCTAACTATAAGGTCTGCAACCTGATCAACGCCTATCCGCGGGCCAAGTACGATATCCTCATCGTGTGCGACAGCGATATTCGGGTCGGGCCGGAGTACCTGCGGGAAGTCTGCTCAGCGTTTGCCGAACCGCAGGTGGGGCTGGTTACCTCCCTGTACCGGAGCCCCGCAATTCAGGGGAATGCCACTGCCTTCGAGGCGATGGGCTTTACCAGCGAGATGGTTCCCAATGTGCTGGTGGCGCTGCAGCTGGAGGGTCTCTCTTTCGCTCTCGGTGCCTCCATGGCCTGCCGGCGTGAAGCGCTGGAACAAATCGGCGGTTTTGCGGCCCTTGTTGACTATCTGGCGGACGATTACCAGCTGGGGAACAAGATTTCCCGGGCTGGCTACCGGCTGGCGCTCTCCGGTTACTTTGTGGAGAGTGTCATGCACCGGGAAAGCCTTCCAACGGTCCTCTCCCGCCAGCTCCGCTGGGCGCGGACCATGCGGGCATCCCGGCCCGGCGGCTATCTTGCGGCTGGTCTCACCCAGCCGTTCCCGGCTGCCGTCATGGCCCTCATCGTCTCCGGTTTTTCCCTTGCCGGTCTGGCGGCAGCTCTGCTCCTCTATGGGGTCCGCTCTGCTGTTGTCGTCATCTACAGTAGGCGCTTCGTACGGGACAATATTTTCCCCCGGTATCTCTGGCTCCTTCCTTTCCGTGACCTGCTCGCCTTTGCCACCTGGGGCCTCTCTTTCCTCGGTAACCGGGTTAGCTGGCGGGGCCACGAGTTTCGCCTCCTGCCTGGTGGCCGGCTCGAAGAAACATAAGGATCATCGAGAAACGGTTGCCAGTTCAGCTTTTTTATTGACAACAGCTCCTCGGAGAAAATAGAATAAAACGATATATCATTTTGCAATGACGGAAGGGGAAGAGGATGGGCAAGCAGTTCAAAGTGGCGGTTCTGTCGGGAGACGGCATCGGGCCGGAAGTGATGGCCGAGGCACTCCGCGTTCTGGATGTGGTGGAAAAGAAATACAGCGTGAAATTCGCGCGGACCCACGCCAATGTGGGTGGCGCCGGGATCGATAAGGAGGGGAAGGCGCTCCCCGACACGACCATAAACATCTGCAAGGGGGCCGATGCCATTCTGTTCGGTTCGGTGGGGGGCCCAAAATGGGAAAAACTTCCGCCTGAAGAGCAGCCGGAGCGCGGAGCGCTGTTGCCGCTGCGAAAAATCTTCGGCCTCTACGCGAACCTGCGGCCGGCCATTATATTCCCGTCGCTGACCGGCGCTTCCTCCCTCAAGGAAGAGGTGATAGCCGGCGGTTTCAATGTGCTGGTGGTCCGCGAGTTGACCGGCGGCATCTATTTTTCCCAGCCGAAAGGGATTGAAGGGGTTGGGCGGGAACGGGTTGGCGTCGACACCATGCGTTACAGCGTGCCGGAGATCGAGCGGATTACCCATGTGGCCTTCCAGGCGGCGCGCAAGCGGGGCAATAAAGTTTGCTCTATCGACAAGGCCAACGTCCTCTCCACCTCGGTCTTGTGGCGGGAAGTCGTCACCACCATTGCCAAGGAATATCCGGACGTGGAGCTCTCCCACATGTATGTGGATAACGCCGCCATGCAGCTGGTCAAGTGGCCCAAGCAGTTCGACGTGATTCTTTGCGAAAACATGTTCGGCGACATCCTCTCCGACGAGGCCGCCATGCTGACCGGTTCCCTCGGGATGCTCCCCTCTGCTTCACTGGCTGAAGGGACCTTTGGTATGTACGAGCCGTCCGGCGGTTCGGCGCCTGACATCGCCGGCCAGGGGATTGCCAACCCGATTGCCCAGATCCTCTCGGCGGGGATGATGCTCCGCTTCTCGTTCGGCATGGTGGACGCGGCCGACGCCATTGACGACGCCGTAGCCAAGGTCCTCGATCAGGGGTACCGGACCCGGGATATATATATGAAGAAGGGTGGCGAAAAGCTGGTCAACACCAAGGAGATGGGTGACGCGATCATCGCCAATCTTTAGATAGTCGCCAAGTTTTGCGGCATTTGCAGAAAAGCAGAATCTGAAAAACGCCTCGCGCAGAGTACGCAGAGAAAATCAAAAGCAATACGGTTACATGGTGTTCTCTGTTTTCTTCGCGTGCTCTAGCGAGCGGGCGAGAGACATTTATCTTCGCTTTACGAGCTAATCATCAATTCAGAAAAGGAAAAGACTATGAAAGTCGGACTTATCGGTTGGCGTGGCATGGTAGGCTCGGTCCTTTTGCAGCGCATGCAGGAGGAGAACGATTTTGCGGGGATTGAACCGGTATTCTTCTCCACCTCCCAGGCGGGGCAGCCTGCCCCCATGAATGCCGGGACCCTCAAGAATGCCGATGATCTCGCGGAGCTGAAAAAGCTGGATGTGATCCTCACCTGTCAGGGAGGGGACTACACCAAGGCGATTCACCCGGCGCTGCGCAAAGCCGGCTGGCAGGGTTATTGGATCGACGCGGCCAGCACGCTGCGAATGGAGCCAAATGCGGTGATCATTCTTGACCCGGTCAACCGCAATGTCATCGACGCCGCCCTGGCCAAGGGGGAGAAGGATTTCATCGGCGGTAACTGCACCGTCAGCTTGATGCTGATGGCTTTGGGCGGGCTGTTCCGCGCCAATCTCGTAGAGTGGCTCTCTTCCATGACCTACCAGGCCGCTTCCGGCGCCGGCGCTCCTAATATGCGCGAACTGCTCGACCAGATGGGGGTCCTGCACGGTTCGGTCGCCACCCTGCTGAAGAACCCCTCGTCGGCCA
Organism: Geobacteraceae bacterium; assembly: GCA_025356035.1. GTDB lineage: Bacteria > Desulfobacterota > Desulfuromonadia > Geobacterales > Geobacteraceae > JANXYN01. The sequence continues at coordinate 13,732 of JANXYN010000119.1, read as the reverse complement.
TTCTCGATATCGACCGGCAGGTCACCGCCACCCTGCGTAGCGACGCCATGCCGAAGAAGGAGTTTGGTAACCCGCTGGCGGGGAATGTGCTTCCCTGGATCGACCGGGAGGTGGAGGATGGCCAGAGCCGCGAGGAGTGGAAAGGTTACGCCGAGACCAACAAGATTCTCGGCAGCGCTAAGCCTATTCCAGTTGATGGCATCTGTGTGCGGGTCAGCGCCATGCGCTGCCACAGCCAGGCCTTGACCATCAAGCTGAACAAGGACCTGCCGCTCGCCGACCTCGAAAACCTGATCAAAAACGATAACCAGTGGGTCAAACTGGTACCCAACACCAAGGCTGAAACTTTGGCCCAACTCACCCCGGCGGCAGTCTCTGGGGCTCTCACAGTTCCCATCGGCCGCCTGCGCAAGATGAAGATGGGACCCCAGTATGTGCAGGCCTTTACCTGTGGCGACCAACTCCTCTGGGGGGCTGCAGAGCCCTTGCGGCGGATGCTGCGCATTCTGATGGAGAAGTAGTTTTTTGAGTCAGATGGAATAACGCAAGAAATGTCGCCCCTGCCATGGGGCGCTTTTCATTTTTGGCGTTATAATCCGCAGGGGGCCGTAAACCAGGCCACTCGTTACAAAAGCAGGGCCGACCAACCAAGGCGGCCATTGATAGAGGAGTCGGAACATGGGCAAATTATGGAATGTAGCTGTCGTCGGTGCAACCGGCGTGGTCGGCAAGCAGATGATCGAGTGTCTCGAAGAGCGCAATTTCCCGGTCGGAAAGATCAGATATCTGGCCAGTGAGCTGAGCGCCGGCGAGATCCTGGAGTTCAAGGGGAAGTCGGTTTTGGTTGAAGAGTTGAAGCACGACTCCTTTGAGGGGATCGATATCGTCCTGTTTTCGGCCGGCGGCGAGCGTGCCAAGGAGTTCTGCCCTTCGGCGGCAAGAGCCGGGGCGGTTTGCATCGACAACTCCAGTGCCTGGCGGATGGATAACGATGTGCCGCTGGTGGTCCCCGAGGTGAACGCCCACGCCATCGCCCAGTACACCAAGAAGGGGATTATCTCCAACCCCAACTGTTCCACGATCCAGATGGTGGTTGCGCTGAAGCCGCTGCACGACTACGCGAAGATCAAGCGGATCGTGGTCTCCACCTACCAGGCGGTTTCTGGCACCGGCAAGAAGGCGATTGAGGAGCTGCGCATCCAGGTGGGGGAACTGCTGAACGGCCGGCCGGCCAAGGCAAAAGTCTATCCATACCAGATCGCCTTCAACTGCCTGCCGCAGATCGACTCCTTCGGCCCCAATGGCTACACCAAGGAAGAGATGAAGATGGTCTTTGAAACCAGGAAGATCATGGGGGCGGAGATCGGCGTCACCGCCACCGCTGTGCGGGTGCCGGTCTTCTATGGCCATTCCGAAGCGGTGAACATCGAGACCGAGAAGAAGCTCACCGTCGTTAAGGCGATGGAACTCCTGACCAGTGCACCCGGGGTAAAACTGGTGGACGACGTGACGAACAGGGTCTACCCGATGCCGCTTGACGTCGCCGGCCAGGATCTGACCTTTGTCGGGAGGATTCGCGAGGACGAGTCGATCGAGAACGGACTCAATCTCTGGGTGGTGGCGGACAATATCCGTAAGGGGGCGGCCACCAATGCGGTGCAGATTGCCGAAATCCTGATCGAGAAATATCTTAAATGAATAACGCTTCGACTCCGCTCGGCGCACGCACGTTCCCTGAGCGGAGTCGCACGTTCCCCGAGCGGAGTCGAAGGGAACTTACTCAGAAGAGTCCATATGCGCAACATTAAACTGCTGATCGAATATGACGGCACCAACTACTCCGGCTGGCAGATTCAGCCTAACGGTCTTGCCATTCAGCAGGTGCTGGAGGAGGCGCTGGCGAAGCTTCTTGGGGGGCCGGTTCGGTTGCACTCTTCGGGTCGCACCGATGCCGGGGTCCACGCCAAGGCGATGGTCGCCTGTTTCCGGACCGACAAGCAGATCCCCTTGACTGCCTTCAGCGATGGGCTTAATGCCCTGATCCCCCCTGACATTGCAATCAATGATGCGGTAGAAGTTCCGCTGGAGTTCCACCCGCGCTTCGATGCCATAGGCAAACACTATCGTTATACCATATACAAAGCCCAGCGACGCTCTCCACTTGCACGCCTTCAGGCCTGGCACCTGCGGGGAAACATCAACCTTTTGCTGATGCGTCAGGCCGCTGCCCATTTTGTCGGTGAGCATGACTTTGCCGCATTCCGTTCTTCCGGCTGTGCCTCCGCTACCACCGTGCGCCGGATCGACGCGGTGGAGATCGTTGGTGACGGCGACTTCATCACCATCGATGTGCACGGCTCAGGTTTTCTTCGGAATATGGTCCGGGTTATGGTCGGCACGCTGGTGGCAGTGGGGGAGGGGAAGCTTGCGCCGGGCATGGTTCAGCAGTTATTCACTGTGCCGGATCGAAATGGCGCCGGCATCACTGCCCCAGCGCACGGTCTGTGTCTGATGGAGGTTTTCTATGGGAAAGGTGGCTGATCTGTTCAAGGCCCGCTTTACAAATGGGAATTTTTTCTTGACAACCGCTTTAGGATAGATTATGTTACACGCTTCCTGTGCATTTATGGCATAAATTCAGATAGGCGTGAGGGATTCAAAATGAAGACCGAAGTGGCTAGAAAAGATGAAGTAACCAGGGATTGGTATCTGGTGGACGTTGAGAACAGAGTGCTTGGCCGGGTTGCTACCCAGATTGCCAATGTGCTGCGCGGCAAGAACAAGCCGACCTTTACCCCGAGCGTTGACACCGGCGATTTCGTCGTAGTAGTGAATGCCGGCAAAATTGCGCTTACCGGTAACAAGCTGAATGACAAGATTTATTACCACCATTCCGAGTATCCCGGCGGCATCAAGTCGATCACTGCCGGCAAGCTCATCGAGAAAAAGGCCGAAGACCTGATCAAAAAAGCGGTGAAAGGGATGCTCCCCAAGAATAAACTATCCCGCCACATGATCAAGAAGCTGAAAATTTACACCGGTGGCGAACATCCCCATAAGGCCCAGAACCCCAAGGTTCTGAGTATATAGACATTCCCAGATATTTTAAGGACCAGGAGATAGTATGATGGCTGCAAAAAGCTTTTACGGTACCGGCAAGAGAAAAACTTCCATCGCACGGGTCTGGCTGAAGCCGGGGACCGGCAAGTTTACGGTTAACAAGAAAACCCTTGACGAGTACTTCGGCAGGGAGACCTCGAAGATGGTGGTAAAGCAGCCGTTCGAGCTGACCGAAAACGTCGGCAAGTACGATGTCTTCGTTACGGTCTGCGGCGGTGGCGATTCAGGTCAGGCGGGCGCCATCAAACACGGCATCACCAAGGCACTGCTGATTGCCGACGTGGGCCTGCGTGGCACCCTGAAGAAGGCCGGTTTCATCACCCGGGATTCGCGCATTAAAGAGCGGAAAAAATACGGCAAGAAAGCTGCTCGCGCTAGCTTCCAGTTCTCTAAACGTTAAGAGGCTTGCGAAACCAGAAGCAGTATGGTTATATAAAGGGGAAATCCGCAAGGGTTTCCCCTTTTTGTTTTGGAAAATCACCAAAGGAGCCAGAAGCCAGGAGTCAGGAGCCAGAATAAAACCTTCTGGATTCTGACTCCTGGCTCCTGAATTCTTGAGAAAGCCATGCGCGTCTGTGGCGATAAACAAGGAGTCTTCCATGTTAAAGGTTGCCATTGTCGGAGCCAGCGGCTATACCGGTGTCGAGCTGTTGCGGCTTCTATACTGCCACCCGGAGGTGGCGGTGACCTGCGTGACTTCCGAGCAAAGTGCCGGGAAGCGAATCTCGGAGGTGTTTCCGACGCTACGGGGACGCTGCGACATGCTGCTGGAGAACCTGGAACCGGTCCGGATCGCCGACAAGGCCGACTTCATCTTCACCGCCCTGCCGCACAAGGCAGCCATGGAAGTGGTCCCTACTTTTATCAAGCTTGGGAAGCGGGTGGTGGACCTGTCGGCCGATTATCGGCTCCATGACCCCAAGGAATATGCCAAGTGGTACGAGCCCCATCTCAGCCCCGAGCTTCTGAAACAGGCAGTCTATGGCCTGCCGGAGGTGCGGCGGGCGAAGATCGCTGAGGCGGATCTGGTGGCCAATCCCGGCTGTTATCCGACCAGCATCATCCTTGGCCTGGCCCCTTTGTTGAAGAAGCGGCTGATTGATCCCGCCACCATCATTGCCGATTCCAAATCCGGGGTAACAGGAGCGGGGCGGAGCGCCAAGGTGGAAAACCTCTTCTGCGAGGTTAATGACGGCTTCAAGGCCTATGGCGTTGGCGGTGTGCACCGCCATATCCCGGAGACCGAGCAGGAGCTGGCGCTGCTGGCCGGGAAAAAGGTGACCATTTCTTTTACTCCGCACCTGGTCCCGATGGATCGGGGGATACTCTCCACCATTTATGCTACCCCCGTCGTGGCGCAGACAACGGCCGACCTGCTGGCTGTCTATGAGGAGTATTATCAGGGCGAACCCTTCGTCAGGGTGCTCCCAGCTGGGAGCTTCCCCTCAACCGCCCACGTGCGTGGCTCCAACTTCTGCGACATCGGCCTCACCGTGGATAGCCGGACCGGCCGGGTGATCGTGGTCTCCGTTATAGATAACCTGGTGAAAGGTGCGGCCGGCCAGGCGATCCAGAACCTCAACATCATGAACGGCTTCCCGGAGAGCCTGGGGCTGGAAGGGCTGGCGCTGTTTCCGTAAACAAAGGAGTCAGGAGTCAGGAGTCAGAAGGTTTTCTTCTGGCTCCTGGATTCTGGCTCCTGAATTCTTCGAGTAATTCCCCCGTCTCCCTTGGTAAAAGAAAGCTATGTCTTTTCTCCCAATAACCAAAGCAGATGCCTCAAAGCGCGGCTGGGACGAGTTGGACGTCATCTTTGTCACCGGCGACGCCTATATTGACCACCCTTCTTTCGGGGTGCCGCTCCTGGCACGTTTTCTTGAGTCTCACGGGTTTCGGGTCGGGATCATCCCCCAGCCAGACTGGCATGCCAAGGAGCCGTTCATGACCCTGGGTCGACCGCGGCTCTTCTTTGCGGTTGCCGCCGGTGCCATGGATTCCATGGTGGCCCATTATACCCCAGCCAGAAAAATTCGCCGAGACGACGCCTACACCCCCGGCAATCGCCACGGCGCCCGTCCCAATCGTGCCACCATCATCTACACCTCGCGACTGAAGGAAGCATATAAGGATGTGCCGGTGGTTATCGGCGGCATCGAGGCGTCCCTGCGTCGTTTCGCCCATTATGACTTCTGGGAGGACAAGGTGCGCCGGTCCATCCTCTTTGATGCCAAGGCCGACCTGTTGGTGTTCGGCATGGGGGAGCGGCCGTTATTGGAGTTGGCCGAGCGCCTGCGGAAAGGGGAGTCGTTCCGGGAGATCCGGGATATCCGCGGCACGGCCTATGTGGAGCGTACCTTACCCGCCTTTGCTGGAACAATGCCTGCTTCGCTGGATTCAGAGTGCGTCGGGGATTCAAAAGCCTCGGCGACCTCGTCTGCAAATGCGCCACGGCTGAGTTCCCCTGAGGAATTGCCATCCTTCGAGGCAGTCTCCAGCGACCGATTCATCTATGCCGAGGCATTTCGCCTTATCGCCCAGGAGCAGAACCCCTTCTGTGCTAAAGCCTTGGTGCAACAACATGGCGACCGCTGGCTGGTCTGTAACCCGCCGGCGCTTCCCCTTTCCGAAAAGGAACTGGATGCGCTTTACCTGCTCCCCTTCTGCAAAGCCCCTCATCCATCCTATACCGAGCCGATCCCGGCCTATGAGCAGATCCGGAGCTCTGTTACCACCCATCGTGGCTGCTTCGGCGGCTGTGCCTTCTGCGCCATTACCCACCACCAGGGGAAAACCATCCAGTCGCGCAGTAAAAGCTCCATTGTCGACGAGATCCGCAGACTCACCACGCAGAAATGGTTCCGTGGGAGCATTAGCGATGTCGGGGGACCCACCGCCAACATGTACGGCCTTAGCTGCGCGGACCCTGCGGCACTGGCCACCTGCCGGAAGGATAGCTGCCTCTATCCCCGGCCGTGCAAAAATCTGCAGAAGTCCGGGAAGCAGGCTGCCGAGCTGCTCAGAACTGTCCGCACCATTGCCGGGGTGAAGCATGTGACGGTAGCCTCCGGCGTCCGCTATGATCTGCTTGAGCATCAGCCCGATTATCTGGCCGAACTGCTTGCCCATCACGTGGGGGGGCTGCTCAAGGTCGCCCCGGAACATATCGCCGATAAGGTCACGGCAGCCATGCGCAAACCAGGCCGGGTTGCATTCGAGCGTTTTCTGACTCACTTCAAGGCCGAGAGCAAAAGGCTCGGTAAAAAACAGTTCATTGTCCCCTATCTCATGTCGGGGCATCCGGGGTGTACGCTGGATGACATGGTGGAGCTGGCGCTGTTTCTCAAACGGAGCGGGTTGAAGGTGGAGCAGGTGCAGGACTTTACCCCCACCCCGGGGACGCTTGCCACCTGTATCTATCATACGGGAATCGACCCATTCAGCCGGCATGAGGTCCATGTCCCCCGCACCGACCGGGAAAAAATCTTGCAAAAGGCGCTGCTTCTCTACCATCTCCCCGATCAGCGCGCTACAATTATCAAGGCACTTAAGGCGTGCGGGCGTGAAAACGCAGCAATCGAGCTTTTTGCCTCTTTCCGTGCTTGCCAACGACCTTAAAATAATCTAAAATTCTTCCACTCTGTAGCCCCTCGGTTGCCACCGTCGCGCAAACTTGACCCAGGTCGAGGATTCCGGCGGAGAGGTGGGGTAAGATCACTGCAGAAGCAGGTTATCCATTCATGTCCTCTGCCGGAGGTTGCCGATGCTCATTGTTGCCTGCATTAAACAGGTCCCCGACACTACCCAGGTGCAGATCGACCCGGTGACCAACACCCTGGTGCGGGAGGGAATTCCGTTCATCATGAACCCCTTTGACACCCATGCCCTGGAAGAGTGCTTAAAGCTCAAGGACCGGTTTGGTTGCCGGGTAGCTGCCATTTCCATGGGCCCGCCCAATGCCGAAGCGACCATGCGCAAGGCTCTCTCACTCGGGGCCGATGAGGCGATTCTCCTCTCCGATCGTGCCTTTGGCGGGGCCGACACACTGGCCACCAGCAAAGTATTGGCTACCGCAATCGCCAAGCTAGCCGAACAGGATGAGATCGCCCTGGTCATCTGCGGCAAGCAGACCATTGATGGCGATACTGCCCAGGTCGGTCCTGGCATCGCCACCCGCCTTGGCTACAGCCAGCTCACGCTGGTGGACCGTATCGAGGAGCTGGATATGCAGGGACGGCGGATCAGGGTTCGGCGCAAACTTGAGGGGCGCCACGAGATCGTTGAGGCACCGCTGCCGGCTCTGCTCACCGTGGTGCGGGAGATCAACCGGCCCCGCTACGCCAAGGTCCCGATGCGCCTGATGGCTGGCACGGCAGAGATTCAGCTCTGGAACAACCAGATATTGCAGCTGGACGCAACCACCATCGGTCTGAAGGGCTCCCCTACCTGGGTGAGCAGAATCTTTTCGCCGGAACGGACCACAGGGGAGATGCTCGGCGACGGGATCAACGACCCGGTCGGAGCGGCCGGCCTGCTGGTGGATAAGCTTTTGGAGAAGGAACTGTTGGCGCTGTAGAACTATCAAAGGAGCCAGGAGCCAGGAGTCAGAAGCCAGAAGCCAGAAGCCAGAAGCCAGAAGCCAGAAGCCAGAAGTCAGAAGTCAGAAGTCAGAAGTCAGAAGTCAGAAGTCAGAAGCCTGAAGATCTTCATTCTGGCTCCTGAATCCTGGCTCCTGGATTCTAAAATATTTACAAAGGACCCATCCATGGCCGAACAGAAACCACCGAAGAAGCCACGCGGCACTGCACGTCTCATCGATAACAGTTGTATTGCCTGCGGAGCCCGCTGCCAGAGCGCCTGCCCGGTCGATGCCGTGGAGATGAACGAAAAGGGCGAGCCGATCATTGATTTTGGCAAGTGCATCGGCTGCGCCAAGTGTGTTAAGGCCTGTCCAGTAACGGCCCTGGAGATGTTTTTTACCCTGGAAGAAAAGCAGGTTCTGGCTGAGCTGAAAAAACTGCAGGAACAGGCAGGTGCACCCCCGGTTGCGGTGGAGATCAGTGATGAAGAAGCCCAGTTGCGGCAAAAACTGGCGGCCTATCAAGGGGTCTGGGTTTTTGTTGAACAGACCGGCGGAGAGGCGGCCAAGGTCTCGTGGGAATTACTCTGGGCCGGGGGGCTACTGGCCCGGGATTTGAACGTCGAGCTTTGCGCCGTGGTCGTCGGGGACCAGGTCGGGCATCTCTGCGACGAGGCTTTCGCCTACGGCGCGCAAAAGGTCTACCTGGTCGATGCGCCGGTGTTCAAACATTACCGCACTGCCTCCTATCTGGAGGCAGTCAGCTATCTGGTGGGGAAGTACCAGCCGGAGATCATCCTGATGGGTGCCACCGGCCTTGGCCGGGACCTGGCCGGCGCCGTGGCAACCCGCCTGCAGACCGGCCTCACCGCCGACTGCACCGGTCTTGCCATTGACGAAAAACGTAACCTGCTCCAGACTCGGCCCGCGTTCGGCGGTAACATCATGGCGACCATTGTCTGCGACCATTACCGGCCACAGATGTCCACCGTCCGTCCCCACGTTATGTCCATGCCGGAGCATATGCCGGGCGCCACTGGGGAGATTGTCAGGGTTGATCTACCGCTGCGGGAGGAAGAGCTCCTCATCAGGGTCCTGCAGGTGATCAGTGACAAGCAAGGGGAGCAGATCGACATCGCGGGGGCTGAATTTATCATCTCGGGCGGCCGTGGCATGATGGGGAAGGAGAATTTTGCCATGCTCCAGGAGTTGGCAAACGAAGTTGGGGGGGTGGTAGGTGCCTCACGCAGCGCGGTTGATGCCGGCTGGATGCCAGCTGACCGCCAGGTGGGGCAGACCGGCAAGACTGTCCGGCCGAAGGTCTACATCGCCTGTGGCATCTCCGGCGCCATTCAGCATCTGGTCGGGATGCAGGACTCGGACCTGATCATCGCCATCAACCGGGACAAGGACGCCCCCATCTTCCAGGTGGCCACCTACGGCCTGGTTGGCGACCTGTTCCAGATCATCCCGGCCATCACCAGGAGGGTCCGGGAGCTGAAACAGGCTAAGGGTCAATAAGTCAGGAGTCAGGAGCCAGAATTCAGAATCCAGAAGGTTTTCATTCTGACTCCTGGCTCCTGAATCCTGGATTCTGCTTTCCAAAAAATGAGGTTTTCAGATGCAACCTAATCCTGCCATCATCGCTCCGCTTTTCATCGCCTCCCTCGTCCTCTTTGCCGCCAGCCTGTACCGGCGGTTTCGCCTGGTCAGGCTCGGTCAACCAGAAGAGCGGTTCGACCGGCTGGGGGCCCGGTTCCGGGCGATGCTGGTCTATGCCTTCGGCCAGAAGCGGGTGCTGCGCAAGCCGTTTGGCTTCAACCACCTGGTCATCTTCTGGTCGTTCATCATCCTGCTCCTGGCCAACCTGGAATTCATGGTGAGCGGCATCTTCCCCGCCCTGAGCCTGGCCAGGCTCCCCGCTTCCATCTATGGTCCGCTTTTGACCTGTTTCGACATCGCCTCGCTGCTGGCGCTGGCGGCGGCTCTGATCGCGATGATTCGACGCTGCATCTTCCCCCCCTATCCAGAGGGGCGGACCTTCGAGGCCTATTTCATCCTCACTCTGATCGCCCTGCACATGGCCGCCTTCTTCGGCATCCACGCCACGGAAATCGCCCTGGGGCGGGCTACGGTCGACGCCTGGATGCCCGCTTCCTCCTCCCTCGCCCAACTCCTCGGCAACCAGAGGGAGCCCCTGCTGGAGTCGATTGCCAGCGGCTGCTGGTGGCTGCACGCGGTGGTCCTGATCCTCTTCATCAACCTGCTGGTCCCCTACACCAAGCATCTGCATATCATCACCTCGATCCTCAACTGCTTCCTGCGTCGTTTCGAGCTGCCGAACAGCCAGCCGTGGGAGGAGTTTGCTGCCGGGCGGAGTTATGGAGCAGCGGCGGTCGACCAGCTCACCTGGAAGGACCTGTTCGACTCCTTTGCCTGCACCAAATGCGGCCAGTGTCAGAATGTCTGCCCGGCCGGCATCACCGGCAAGCCGTTGAACCCGCGGCAGGTGATCTACGACATCAAACTCAACCTGCAGCGTAACGGCGCGGCTCTGCAGCAAGGGGGGGCAGCGGCAGTCCCGCTGATCGGCTCGGCCGGGGCGGGGAGCGTCGCCGAAGACGCCATCTGGGCCTGCACCACCTGCGGTGCCTGCATGGAGACTTGCCCGGTCTTTATCGAGCAGATGCCGAAGCTGATCAAGATGCGTCGGCATCTGGTGCAGATGGAGGCAAAATTCCCCGAGGAACTGCTGAACCTGTTCGAAAACATGGAGCAGCGCTCCAACCCCTGGGGGATCGCGCCCAGCGAGCGGAGCAAATGGCACTCGATCCTCGAGGTGCAACCTTTCGAGGCGGGCAAGACCGAGTATCTCTTCTACGTCGGCTGCGCCGGCGCCTTCGATTCACGAAGCAAACAGGTGACCCTGGCTGTCGCCACCATCCTCAACGCCGCCGGCATCTCCTGGGGGATACTGGGGAAAGAGGAGCGATGCTGCGGCGACAGCCTGCGAAGACTGGGGAACGAGTATGTCTTCGACCGGATGGCCCAGGAGAACGTCAAGCTGTTTCAGGAGAAGGGGGTGACCAAGGTCATTACCCAGTGTCCCCACTGTTTCTCCACCCTGCAGAACGACTACCGCCAGTACGGCCTGGAGCTGGAGGTGATCCACCACAGCCAGCTGATCGACGAGTTGTTGCAGAGCGGCAGACTCAAGCTGAAGCAGCAGGTGACCGATCTCGGCCGGCTCGTCTACCACGATCCCTGTTACCTGGGGCGGCACAACAGCGTCTATACCGCGCCGCGCCAGGTGATTGCCACCGCTACCGGTTCGGCGCCGCTGGAAATGGAGCGGCACCACAATAACTCCTTCTGTTGCGGCGCCGGCGGGGGGAGGATGTGGCTGGAGGAGTTCCTGGGCACCAGGATTAACCTAACCAGGGTCAGGGAGGCTCTTGCCGAAAAGCCCGACACGGTCTGCGTCAGCTGTCCCTACTGCATGACTATGCTGGAGGATGGATTGAAGGACGAGCAGGCCGGTCAGGTGCGGGTGCGGGATGTGGCGGAGGTGGTGGCGGAGGGGCTCAGGTAGGTTGGGGGTGTGGTGATGCACAAAGCTATTAGCGCGACAGAGGCTGTAAGACATTTCTCGGAGCTTCTTAACGTGGTAAAATACAGAGGCGACAGTTATACGATCACCCGTGGCGGCAAGCCTGCCGCCGCTCTCGTCCCTGCCGAAGAGATCTGGCGGGAACGTCCCCTGAAGGAACTCCCCGGCATTCTGAAAAAACTTCCTTCCCTTGCCGGGGATGAATCTTTTTCTGCCGATGTCCTCGCCGCGGTCAGCACCCAACCCACCATGCCGGAATGGGAGTGAAATACGAAACTAGCGGGGTAAGATGTCCCTTCCGAATCCCGAGTAAGCCCCTGCCTTTCCCATTGACTTTGCCCCGCTCTAAGTGTATTAAAGCATGGTAATTGTTAGGAAGGGCAAGGCGTTTCGGATTTTTAGGACTCACGAGCAAATACCTGCCCCAGCTATCGAACCAAGAAAGATTTCGAGGGAAATTATTGATGAGTAAAGAGTCTGAACTCCCTGTGGTTGACGTCGAGCAGCGCATCTTCTTCATTCGCGGGCATAAGGTCATGCTCAGCTTTGATCTTGCGGAACTGTACGAAGTTGAGCCGAGGGTGCTGGTCCAGGCTGTCAAGCGCAATATAGAGCGGTTCCCGGAAGATTTCATGTTTCAGTTGTCGGATCAGGAGTTTGCCAACTTGAAATCACAAATTGTGATTTCAAGTTGGGGTGGCATACGCCGCGCCCTCCCTTATGCCTTTACCGAGCAGGGAGTAGCCATGCTGTCCGGGATTCTGAATAGTTCAAGGGCGATTAAGGTAAATATCGAGATTATGCGGGCCTTCGTAAGACTTCGCCAGTTGCTTGCTTCCAATGCTGACCTTTCGCGCAAGCTGAATGCTCTCGAGAAGAAATACGATTCACAGTTCAAGATGGTATTCGATGCCATCCGTAGTCTCATGGCTCAGCCGGAATCGAAAAATAGGAAGATCGGGTTCAAGGGGGAGTGAAAGGGGTCGTGCCCGCTCGCTTTTCCCGGCCTTTCCCCAGTCTCCAGTCCCCGCCTTTCCCATTGACTTTACCCCGCTGCTGGTGTAGTAAGGATGGGCAAATTCTAAGGTTTGGGAGAGGCGGATGAAGGGTGCGGCACGCCGGGTTCGGAATATCTGAGTAAAGGCCGTTTACGTCAGGGTGGTGCTGATGTGGCGGCTTTTTTGTGTTTACTGCGATTAGTGCCCCCTGTGGTTCTTGTAAAATCTACAATCCCGGTACCTTGATTGTCTTTGTCATACTAAAAAACAGGTACTTAGCTGCGGTAAATTGACAACCTGACAACGTCCCCTTATGCGCCCCCAACCAGGCAGAAGCAGCGGCCTAATACCGCCGCTGTTCTCCCAAGCCGTTATGCAATGAAAGCAAGGACCACCTAAACCATGAGGAAGACAAAGAAATCACTTATAGCTATCGGGTCTCTGGTCCTTCTTTTGCTTGGTGTCACATTGCCTATCATTTATTTCGAGTTCAGGAAGACCAAAGACCCCGACAGGGTTGTTATCAATTCGTCAACTATCCAGGAATCTGATCGCCAATTTTTGAAGAGCCGGGGGCTAGCAGATCCAGCAAATGACATCGTAAGGGACTTGATGAAGCACCCCGAGTTGATCCCATGCAAGGGGACTCTAGGCGGCGTTCCTGGTTTTGACTATCCCGATGAAATTAATATGAAGGGCCGGGATCGGGTAACAGCGACTTTCAGCGATGGCCATTATGACGGAACTATTGACCTTAGCTTCAAAGTGTCAGAAGGCAATATTGAATGGAAAGCCTTTAAATGGGATTGTCAGGGGTATGAGTAATAGGATGTCTCATAACCAGGGCGTAGACACTGGCGCGGCAAGCCGCGCAGGCCAAGCCCAAAGCCGTTAGGGCAATATGCTCATAAACAAAGTGCGAGGTTCCAGATGAGTAAGAATGACAACGATAAAGGAATTAATTGGCTCGATGATGCGGAGGAGCATAACTATCCAGCCGCTGAATCTTATTTGCGCCTTGTTTACGATGAATCGAAAGTAACAAAAATCATTGTTCGCTTGAGATCCACAGAGGTTGTTCAGTTCAAGGCAAAGGACATTTTCAGGGCATCAGGGTTATCTATCCTTGGCATCAGTAATTTACACGTTGATAAAGACAGAAAGAAGATCAAAAACGGAACGCCCCTTTCGCCGCTGCTCCTGGTCAGGGACGAAAATAACGGGAGGGTTGTCATTGCAGACGGCTATCATCGACTTTGTGCAATTTATGGGTTCGACGAAGACGCATGGATAAGGTGCAAGATTGTGTAAGCACATCTCGTTATTAACGAGGTTGCGCATAATCAGCGCTCGGGCCATGAATGGGCATAACCTCGCCCGTCAGGTCTAGCGCAAAGCTGTTGTCGCTTTACCTCATCCCAACCAAAA
>JANXYN010000112.1 GCA_025356035.1 Geobacteraceae bacterium | reverse complement strand
CCTCATCTCCCACCTCCGACCGGTGAGCCATCCCCCTCCACCCGTCCGTCCCGGAGCTTGATCAGGCGCTCGCAGACGGAGGCGGCGTTATGGTCGTGGGTAACGATGACAATGGTGGTCCCGCGCTCCCGGTGGATCGCTCGAAGCAGGTTCAGGATCTCCTCGCCCCTTGCCGTGTCGAGATTGCCGGTCGGCTCGTCGGCTAACAGCAGCGGTGCGTCGGTGACCAGCGCCCTGGCGATGGCGACCCGCTGACGCTCCCCTCCGGATAGTTCGTCGGGGAGATGATTTGCCCTCCCCTCAAGTCCGACCTCTTTGAGCACCTGGGCGACCTTCCGGGTGATCTCCACGGCTGGGACACCTGCCAGATGCAGCGGCAGGGCCACGTTCTGGCTGACCTTCAAGGTCGGCATCAGGTGATAGGCCTGGAATATATAGGAGACCTTAGAGCGGCGGAACAGGGAACGCCCCTTCTCGCTCTCCCGGGCCAGGTCTTTCCCACCCACTACCACCTGCCCGGAGGTGGGGACATCGAGCCCCCCCAACAGGTTCAACAGCGTCGATTTGCCAGAGCCGGAGGGGCCCATGATTGCCACCATCTCGCCTGCCGTGACGGTCAGGTTGATCCCTGCCAGGGCGGTCACCTCGGACTTGCCAGCGTAGGTTTTGATTACGTCGTGAAGTTTGAGCATTGTAGAAGGTCTCCTTTTGGATATGTGATTATCGTAGGGGCGAAGTAAGGGTTTTATCTGCTTCGCCCGATTGCCAAGGAGATGAAAGTGGCACTCAAGGGACGTGCCTAAGGGCAAAGCAGATGATTCTTGTTTCGCCCCTACACATAGTCCGCATCATGCCAGGCAGACTCCCTCGTACTAATATTCTTGACTTCACAGCGTCCCTTCATCCGGTAACAGATAGCCCTCCCCCCGAAAATGAAGCGATTGGACCAGAGGTACAAAGGGGAGCCCCGTGTGTACCGCTTGCGGGTCATCTCCATGAGACTATCGATCCCACGCATGAAGAATTCCCGGTCGCCGAAATCGAATAGACCGTCTTTCAACCAAGGTTCCATATTCCAGTGCACCCCGCGCAGTAGGATCTCCAATCTCTCCGGCTCCATCTCCTCTGGGTCGTTAAATAGGCATGCCTTGGCAGTGACCCTTTTAAAGCTGGCCTCGTCCCTTTCCAGTGTCGCCCTTTCCAACTCGCTGATCAAAAGCCATTCCTCATCGGTCATGACCCGGGTGCAGCCGAAGTCGATCATACCGAGGCGGCCGTCCTCCATGAAGATAAAGTTGCCGGGATGCGGGTCGGCAAGAAACCAGTGCAACCGGTAGTAGAGCCGGAAGGTGGCCACAATCAGCAGGGTGGTGAACTGATCCCGCTCTTTCTGGCTCGGATTTCCGGCAAGGAACTCGTCGAGATGGCACCCCCGCAGGTACTCGGTGGTTAGCACCCGTTTAGTGGAATAGTCGTCGTAGACCCGCGGCACCACCACCCGGTCATCAACTGTGAAGAAGAGTCGGGCGTCTTTGCCGAAACGGGCCTCCTGTTCATAATCGGTCTCCATCAGCAGCATCTGCTCAAGATCGGCCAGCTTGTCGAGCGTATTTTGCCAGTCCCTGGTCAGGCAAAGCGGCTGGAGCAGGACGCGGAGATTGCGCAGGTCGGCCTTGATGGTCCGGGCAATGCCGGGGTACTGGATCTTTACCGCCACCTCCTCGCCGCTGTGCAACCGGGCGCGATGCACCTGCCCCAGGGAAGCGGCGGCAAAGGCCTGCCGGTCGAAGGAGGCAAACACCTCCTCCGGCTCGCGGCCGAACTCGTCCAGGAACACCTCCCGCACCAGGGCGTAGTGCATGGGGGGAGCCTCAAAGTGGAGTGCCGAAAGCACCTCGGCGAACTCCTCCGGCACCACCTCGGGGAGGTTTGCCAGCAGCTGGCCGACCTTCATAACGGCCCCCCGCAGGTAACCCATGGTACCGAAGAGTTGCAGGGCGGCGGCCAGGTGGGCCTCGCTTTTGAGCCGTCCCTTTTCATCGGCATCGACAAATCGGCTGCGCAGCCAATAGGCGAAATAGCCGAGGGTCACCTTGGCCTGAAGGGAGCCCAGTATCCAGAACCGGGAGAAGGAACTCACCGGCACCTTCTGCCGGGAGATCCGGTTGATCAACCGCGCCAGACGGATCCCGGTCGGGTCCGTGGCGCTCTCCTTCGGCAGGGCTTCGAGGAGCATTTTCATTTGCAGTGCTGGCGATTCACTTCCATTCTCAGTTTGCATGGGCTGCTCCTCTCTCCGCAATGGTGCCGGAAATTACCTGCACGAAGCAGCGCAGGGAGTAATCGATCAGGCCCCGGCTCTCTTCCTGATTGGGGGATTCGTCATTAGTCCAGAAGGCGAGGATGCCGAGGTAAAGGGACCAATAGATCGTCATGGCGACATAATCGGGGGCCGCCGTAAAGCCATGTCGGCCAATGATCTCCTGCACCACGGCAAGATGTCCCAGCCGGGCCGCTTCCCCTTCATGGCAGACGGACTTTCTGGGGAAGGGGCTCAAGGACCGCTCCAGGACAGGGCCTAGAAATGGGCGCAGCTGTCGCAGCCTCCGCAGGCCGGAGGCGATGAATAAAAACAGCTCCTCGGTCAGCTCCTCCTCACCGGTGCGGCGGCGCCGAAAATCCTCCATCCCTTGGCCGAGGGCCTCGGTGACCATGGTCATCGCCAGGGTTTCCTTGCTCGGGAAATAGTTGAACATGGTCCCGGCGGCCAGTCCCGCCGCCAGGGCGATGTCCCGGGTGGTGGTATCCTCGAACCCTTTGCCGATAAAAAGCTCCGCAGCCTTTTCCAGGATGCGGGCCCGGCTATCGAGCTTGGCCTGTTCGCTGATGCGCATGAAGTGCTCCTGTTTTATGACTGCGCTCACAATAAACAACATCTAAAAGTTATGCAAGACAAAAGTGAGCACGCTCACAAAATGAACTTAATAATTAGGCGAGGGCCTTTGAACCTCAACTTCTCTCTCGACAAATTCAGATTTTTCCAATAGTATGCGCTGACAGGATACTGTATACAGAAATCAGGTTCGGGGTTCGAGGCACTAGGCACGAGGTTCCACCAAAAGGGATCGATCCTTGATTCCATGAATCTCGTTCCTCGGTCCTAGAACCTTCGATTTTATATTCCACTGAAAGGAGATTATCAACCTATGGCAACTCCCGAATTCAAGTACCAGGAACCGTTTCCGCTCGGCAAGGACGACACCAAGTACCGCCTCCTCACCAAGGAGGGGGTATCGGTCGCCACCTTCGAAGGGAAAGAGGTCCTCAAGGTCGATCCCCCCGCCCTCACCTTCCTCGCCAACCAGGCCATGAAAGAGGTGTCGTTCCTGCTCCGCCCCGAGCACAACGAGATGGTGGCGAAGATCCTCACCGACCCGGAAGCCTCCCCCAACGACAAGGGGGTGGCGATCGCCATGCTGCGCAACGCAGAGGTCTCTGCCAAGTTTGAGCTGCCGGTCTGCCAAGATACCGGCACCGCCACCATTATGGGGAAAAAGGGACAACAGGTCTGGACCGGAGCCAACGACGAGGAATATATTTCCAAAGGGGTCTACAAGACCTACACCGAGGAGAACCTCCGCTACTCCCAGACCGTGGCCCTCGACATGTACGAGGAAATCAACACCGGCACCAACCTGCCGGCCCAGATCGACCTCTACGCCACTCCCGGCAGCGAGTACAAGTTCATGTTCGTCGCCAAGGGGGGCGGTTCCGCCAACAAGACCTACCTCTACCAGGAAACCAAGGCGCTCCTTAACCCCGCCACCCTGGAGAAATTCCTGATCGACAAGATGAAGACCCTCGGCACCGCCGCCTGCCCGCCGTACCACCTGGCCTTCGTCATCGGCGGCACCAGCGCCGAGACCTGCCTGAAGACGGTGAAGCTCGCCTCCACCAAGTACCTCGACAACCTGCCGACCAAAGGAAACGAGTCCGGCCAGGCCTTCCGCGACGTGGAGCTGGAGAAGAAGATTCTTGTTGCAGCCCAGAAGCTGGGCATCGGCGCCCAGTTCGGCGGCAAGTACTTCGCCCATGACGTTCGCATCGTCCGCCTCCCCCGCCATGGCGCTTCCTGCCCGGTCGGGATGGGGGTTTCCTGCTCCGCCGACCGCAACATCAAGGCGAAGATCAACAAGGACGGCATCTGGCTAGAGGAGATGGACCGCGATCCGGGGCGGCTGATCCCCGAAGCCTACCGGAAAAAGCACGATCACGGCGTCAAGATTAACCTGAACAAGCCGATGAAGGAGATCCTCGCCGAGCTGACCAAGCACCCGGTCTCCACCCCGCTGCTCCTGACCGGCACCATCGTGGTCGGCCGCGACATCGCCCACGCCAAGTTCAAGGAGATCATCGATTCCGGCAAGCCGGTCCCCGACTATCTCCTCAAACACCCGATCTACTACGCCGGCCCGGCCAAGACCCCGAAAGGGAAAGCTTCCGGCTCGTTCGGCCCGACCACTGCAGGCCGGATGGACTCCTACGTCGACCTGCTCCAGGCCAAGGGCGCCTGCCTGATCATGATCGCCAAGGGGAACCGGAGCCAGCAGGTGACCGACGCCTGCAAGAAATATGGCGGCTTCTACCTCGGCTCCATCGGCGGCCCGGCAGCACTCCTCGCCGAGGAGAACATCAAGAAGGTGGAATGCATCGACTTCCCGGAACTCGGGATGGAAGCGGTCTGGAAGATCGAAGTGGTCGACTTCCCGGCGTTCATCCTGGTGGATGACAAGGGGAATGACTTCTTCAAGCAGCTGGGTTGCTAATGTAGAAAGAAGGGGAACGGATGCCCGTCCGTTCCCCCTCTCCCTTTCCCTTTTTGCCTGTTACTCTCCCTCCCCATTCCAGTGCAGCCCAATTATCAAGAAAGCGCTTGCGCCATTCCTTGATTTATTATAAATTTTGGTATACTTCAATTTTTGCATAATATAGCCAGCCAACCTAACAGGCCACCATGAAACGACCCATCATTGCAGCCATGTTGTTCGTTGCCCTCGCCGCACCCACCACGTCGGCATTTGCCGTCAAGATCGGCTCCCCGGCGCCCGACTTCACCCTGAAGGACGTGGCGGGAAAGACCGTCGCCCTCTCCTCCTTCAAAGGGAAAACAGTCATTCTCAATTTCTGGTCCACAAGCTGCCCACCCTGCCTGGCCGAACTCCCCTCGCTGGAGAATCTGCACCGGGAATTGTCCAAATCCGGGGTGGTAGTGATCGGAGTCGCGGTGGAGCGAGACGTGGCGGCCGTAAGTGAGGTCGTGGCCCGGAAAAAACTGAGCTTCCCGGTCCTCATCGATCCGGACAAGGGGGTCTATTTCGACAGCTATGCCCTATTCGGTCTCCCCATCACCCTGATCATCAACAGGGATGGGACCATCGTCGAGCGGGTGATCGGTGAAGCCGCATGGGATTCATCCGCAATGAAGGAGAAAATCCGCAACCTAAGGTAAGGAGGATCTGCCCATGAACAGACACTTCGCCATCTTCATTCTCGTCTGCACAGCCACGCTGTTTATTTCCGGCTGCACCAAAAACATCCTGGTATCGAAAAACGGCGAGCGCTACTTTCTGGCAACCAAACAGGATGGCCTGAAAAAAATGCTCTGCGACTCCGGCGACATGACTGCCATCCTGCAGGGGTCCCAGCTCGGCAAACCCCTGGAAGATCAGCTTTATGCAAACATCTGTGCGGCAACCATCAACAAAGAAAAGACCCTTGAGCTCCTCGGCAGCATGACGAAGGAAGAGCGGGAACGACTCAAGTTCTCGTTCCAGAAAAACGGCTACGACGTCAACTACATCCTCTGCTGATAGCCACACGGCGCCCGGTCGGGCGCATCGCCAGACGTGAAGCACCAAAATGGGGGAGCTGCAGCTCCCCCATCACCCCCCTCCACCCGCTCCCCGCAGATTGAGGAGCCC
Source organism: Geobacteraceae bacterium (assembly GCA_025356035.1). Classification (GTDB taxonomy): domain Bacteria; phylum Desulfobacterota; class Desulfuromonadia; order Geobacterales; family Geobacteraceae; genus JANXYN01. The sequence goes on along the minus strand of JANXYN010000112.1, from coordinate 6,129 downwards.
ATTTCGGCAGGTCGAATTCAACTCCAGCGAACTCACGCAATAACCCTGCATAATGTCGCCACCGCCCTTCCCAGCACCCAAAAAATTCAGAACATTGTTTTTACAACAATCAAACAATCATTTCGCCAGCTTACAGTGCTACTAAAATTCAGAATACAATAAATTATAAAAACGGATTAGCCAGTAGCACAACACACCTGTAACATATTGTTTCTTTGGTTCTTTTCTTGTTTTATTGCTTGCAATCGTTAAAAAATGGATTTATAGTCATATTAAATATATTAGAAAACTTGAGAGGGAAGAGTTTATGAAATGCCCCGTTTGTAACAGCCATGAACATGTTGAAATCGATCTGCAATCAGAGTGCTTCGCGGAAGGCATCATGGAATGCCGGGTCTGCGAATCCAGCTGGGCCGTTACTCACGGCGTCATCAAGATTGTCAACGACACCCAGCGCAAATCGTTTCTCGGCGCAGCATCGAAATTTTATTACAGTTTCGCCGCCTAGTGTTTTAAAATGCCCCCGTCACAAGGGGAGCACCTCAGCAGTTCCCTCCGCCCTGCCGGCTAACGCCCCAGGGCGTTTTTTTGTCCCGACTCCTGTTTGGATCTCCCACAGTATTTTTGTTTGACAAGCGGCAGGCGGATAACGTATACAGAATGGCCCGCTTTTTCGCCCTTTTCCCGGGCAGTTAGCCGCTCTTCATGGGTGGTTTCTAGGTTGGCAATTCGTACTATATAAAGAGAGAGAACCCGCACACCATGATCAATCTGAAACCCGAAGTTGTCGCCCAGCTCGAGCGCGTGCTCGGCTCCGTTGAAATGCTGCTGCCGAGGGCCGTGGCGCCCATCGACTGGTCGAGCTGCCACGCCGCCAACTGGCGCCGGCATTCCTTTTCCGGCTTTCTCGAACCGGTCCGGGTAACCGATACCACCACCCTCGAAGAGCTGCTTGGCGTAGAGGAACAGAAGGATGTGATGGTCAACAACACCCGCCAGTTCCTGGCCGGCCTGCCGGCCAACAACGCCCTCCTCTGGGGATCGCGCGGCACCGGCAAGTCGTCGCTGGTAAAGGCCCTGCTCAACGAATTTGCCCCCAAGGGGCTCCGCTTCATCCAGGTGGAGAAGGAAGACCTGATCTACCTCTCCGAAATCTTCACCGCCGTGGAGAACCAGCCCTACCGCTTTATTCTCCTCTGCGACGACCTCACCTTCGAAGTGGGCGAGTTGAGCTACAAGATGCTGAATAGCGCCCTGGATGGTTCGGTCTACTCGGCCCCTGAAAACGTGCTGATCTACGTCACCTCCAACCGCCGCCACCTCCTCCCCGAGTACGAATCGGACCATCTCGGCGGCAAGTACGTGAGGGGGGAGCTGCAGCAGAGCGAAGCGATGGAGGAGAAGGTCTCCCTCTCCGACCGGTTCGGCATCTGGGTCGGATTCTACGCCTTCTCCCAGGAGCGCTACCTGGACGCCGTGCGCCTCTGCGTCGAGCGGGAAGCCCGCCAGCGCCAGGTGGCGATCCCCTGGAGCAAGGAGCTGGAGCAAGATGCCCTCCAATGGTCCCACGACAAGAGCAAACGCTGCGGCCGGACCGCCTTTCAGTTTTCCAAGAACTGGGTGGGGCGTTACCTCCTCCCAACCCAGGGAATTTGAGACAAATACATAGTGAAGGTCGAGCAGTTTTTTTCTGCAGGGATGTGGTACAGTTACGAATAGAATTTACCCGAAACTCTGGAGGACCGGATGACCCTTTTGGACAGCATTCTGGAGGCGAACCGGAAGTTTACCCGCCCCGGAGCCTTCCCCCCCCTGCCGAAGAACCCCAAAAGGCAGTTCGCCATCTTCACCTGCATGGACACGCGGCTGGTGGACTTCCTGGAGCCTGCCATGGGGATAAAGCGCGGAGACGCCAAGGTGATCAAGAACGCCGGCAACACGGTGATCGACCCGAACGGCGGGGTGGTCCGCAGCCTCGTGGCGGCCATCTTCATGCTGGGAGTCGAGGAGGTGCTGGTCATCGGCCACAAGGATTGCGGCATGGCGGCCGTTGACCCCCCGCAGTTGAAGGCAAGTATGGTCGCAAGGGGGATCGACCCCCGGGCCATCGAGGCCCTCGTGCCGGACCTGGCCCAGTGGATGGGGGCCTTTTCCTGCCCGGTGGAAAACGTGGAGCGGGTGGTCGCCATTATCCGGGAAAGCCCCCTCATCCCCAGGGATGTCCCGGTGCACGGGCTCATCTTCTGCCCCACCGACGGCCACCTGGAAGTAGTGGCCAGTGGGTACTGAGTTACAGGATCACATCCCCGCTCACCGCCGCTATTCCCTTGACACGCCCCCCGCTTCTTCATATACTTAGCCGGTCTTAATCGTACCATGTCACGCAAAGAAAGCAGCCGCATGATTGCTTCCGCCTAACATGCACCGCAGATGGCCAGGGCCGCTTCCTCCAGGGGTGCGGCTTCGTCTTTTCTGCGGGGATGTGGTGCATTGGGCGAGAGTGAGAATTGAGTAAGGATGTCCCCCGAACTCCGAATTCCGCAGTTGTTCATTAGGAATAAATAGACCCGTCCCGGATTTCTGCTGCACCGCATAAACTTTAATTCGTTGAACACAAAGAAAAGCATGACGAGGAAAGGATGGTAGTGATGCTGTCAGAAAAAGAAATGGAAGATCAGATTGCCTCACATCCTGAACGCTTTCTTGGAGAGCGCCAACTGTCAGTTGTTGCTCGTCAGTTTCGAATTGGCGGATATATTTTTGACTTGTTATTCGAGGACAGACATGGCGGGAAATTAATCGTTGAGCTCCAAAAAGGCACCTTAGACCGAAACCACACTTACAAGATTTTAGATTACTATGATGAGTACCGAGAAAACAATCCTCATGAATTTATAGACGTTATGGTAGTCGCGAACCAAATAACATCAGAGAGAAAGAAAAGACTTCATGCATTAGGCGTGGAGTTTCGAGAGTTGCCAGAACAGCTTTTTGACCAAGTGAGAGTCAAACAGCAAAACGAGATGAAACCTGTCAGTGAAGAATCTTATCTGTCACCCGCAACTACTACAGTGTTATCACCAGATGATCTTGTAAACAAACTGATCGAGATAGGATATGTTGCAAGGCAGAATCGGGGCTCTCAATCATTGTTCGTGAACCTTGGTGGGCCAGAATCGCCGATTAATAATCACGTAGAAAATTTCAAGGGACTGATTTTATTGAATCCAAAGATGGATATTGCGTTCGGCACGTGCAACATTGAAAAAATCCTGCATTTTCGGGACCTGCTCATGGTCAACAATGGAAAAGATTGGAAAAGGCGGGCGGGAGTTCCAGGTGATGGGAAAAGAGTGACATTGGATTTCGATCTTGAGGAAAAGCAAACGTCAGGAAGGAACAGAATAATCTGCCGAACCCAGAATGGGGAAATCTATCTTGACGGGCATGTGGGACAATTACCGCTACATGACGGGCTTTACAAGTGGGAAGAAGTCCAACAATTCCAAAAGCAAGTGACTTCCACTACCCAGGACGTTCCAGCTGCAAGACCTGAGTTGGTCATTGCATGGGAAACGGCCTTCCCCAAAGCTGATCTCAAGTTTGTTAACAAACATTTGAGCTTTTGTAGTGATCTGAGAAATAGAATTTTAATGTTGGACAACAACATTAGAGAAAAATTTGGCATTGATCATCTCGCTTTTTTTGATGGGAAAAGATGCTTTTTTGCTATTCATCCTCAGTCTTCTAAAGTCACTTTAGCACCACTTACACTCGAAATTTCCGATGTCAAAGACATGGAATTGACTGAACAAGTTAGAAATATATCCGCGAGAAAATATAAATTGGGCGGCCTATTCAGAGTCGACTTTAGCGATACAAACAACGCTGACAAAATTAATGTTGCATTTGAATTGGCAAAGCGGGCTTTTTATTCAGAACAAGCTTTTGAGACATGGAATCTTAGAAGTACTTTGAAATCCTGAGAACCTTCGTGGGCAGACCCCAATGAAAATAAATTTTCAACCAAGCGCAGCAGCGGTGAACCCGCTGTGCTCACAGCCGTTAGGTGAATTCTGTGGATTTGACCGTTATGGGTACGCATTATTACTAAAGGGAGGAATTAATGACGCAGATGGATGGTTCGCCGGGCTTTAGGGATCGGAAAGGGTGGCTGGTCTTTTTCGGGGTCGTTGAGATCTTGATGGGACTTGTCTGCCTATTGATGCTGGGGGTTATGCTACTGGTTGTTGTGTTTACACCAAACGGCGCAACAGGCACTGCTGCCATACCAATGAAAGGCTTGTTCAATGCCTTGTTCATGTACGGCTTCATGGCAGCCTTTTTCATCACCATGGGTGTCGGTTCAATCCTCGCCCGCCGTTGGGCGCGGGCCATCATGCTGATGATGTCGGCTCTCTGGCTTGCCGTTGGCACTGTTTCTGTCATCATGATTTTCTCGCTGCTACCGCAGCTGTTCAGGGGTCCGGCGATGAACGGCCAGCAGCTTCAGCCAGGCGTAGCCGCTATGGTTGAGGCCGTCACGGTGGTATTCTCGATCATCCTCTTCGTCATCGTGCCAGGGGTGTTGTTCCTTTTTTATCGCAGCCCCAACGTGAAGGCCACCTGCGAACAGCGGGACCCCAAGCCCCGCTGGACCGACCGCCCACTGCCGGTGCTTTCGTTGGCGCTTGTTTCCGGTTTAATGGCGCTTGGGATGGCTTTGGCCCTGTTTATCAATATCGTCCCGTTCTTCGGCATCACCCTCACCGGCATACCGGCCATGATCTATGAAGTCACCTTTGGTGCCGTCGCGGCTTGGAGCGCGTGGCATCTCTATTGTCAGCGGATGCAAGGCTGGCTGGTAATTGTGGGGCTTTCTGCATTGGGGATGCTGTCATGGGTTGTGACGGTTCTGCGTGGCGATTTGCTGGGGATGTATCGGGCATATGGCATACCGCAGGAACAGCTGCAGCAGATGACGGCAATTGCCGAAATGCAGCATTCTCCAGCCTTTTTGCTGGCCACCAGCCTTTCTGCCCTGGGCTGGGTCGGCTATCTCTGGTTCGTCAGGAAAGCGCTCCTTGGGGTTCGTTCAGCGGCATAGCGCCTACGCGCCGATAACTTGCGGGGCCGAATCTCAATCGTCTTCAGGTGCCACGCTCCGCACTGGCGGTCGGACCGGCGTCGGTCGAGGTTCGGTGCTTTTTTGCCGCAGCACCTCCGGCCTGGCCGGCGCAGTCTGAGGCGGAGCGGCCGTCTCCGTTTTCTGGTCGGTGTCATAGTTGAGGGACTTTACCTTGGCACGGTACCGATCAGGGACCTCGTCCAGCTTGTTCGTGTAGTGGGCGATGCCCCGAGAGTCGGTCCAGGTGTATATCTCTGCATGTGCCGAGGTTGCGATGAACGCCAGCAAAATCAAGAACCTTTTCATGATTACCTCCCTTGCATCCAGACAAGCCTTCAGCTATTATACGGAATGGGCGCCACCATTCAAAGAAAAAACAGTATCAATGAACAGGAGGCAGCCGCCTTTTGCGCGCAGATAATCCCTGAAACTAGGTTAAAATCCCAATATTACACTTTGCACCAAGATAAGAGGGAGTAACTATGACCCGCGGTCGGAAGATTATCATCGTCGTCGGGGTGCTGGCGGCCATCATCATCGGGGGGGTCGGCTACCTCCTGACCAATCTCGATTCTATTGTCAAATCGGCCATCGCCAAGTACGGCTCACAGGTGACCAAGACCGCGGTGCGCGCCTCCTCGGTAAAGATCCAGCTCACCTCCGGCAAGGGTGCAATCGGCGGCCTGACGGTGGCGAACCCACCTGGCTTTGCCACCCCTTATGCGGTGCGGCTCGGCACCATCAGCACCAGGATCAACACCAAACGTTGACGGCCAACCCGGTGGTGATCGATGAGATCCGCATCGCCGCGCCGCAGATCGTCTATGAAATGAATCAGGCCGGGATCGCAAACATCGATGTTCTGAAGAAGAATATCCAGGCGGCCACCGCGGCACCAAAACCGGACGCACATATCGGCTACCGAGCGAATCTGAATGGGAATATGCCTGTCGAGCCACTACTACCAACCCATTTGCTTACGGCGATACAATTTTACCCTC
>JANXYN010000203.1 GCA_025356035.1 Geobacteraceae bacterium | reverse complement strand
GTCGAGCCTGAGCAGAGAAAGGTCGGTAAGGTCGTCGTCGGTGAGGGGTTCCTGTTTTAGGTGGGTATGAATCAGGCGCAGGCCGCGCAGGAGCTTTTTCCCCAGCGGGTAGTCGGCTAGTTCGGGTATCAGCAGGCCCCGTTCGTCGCCGATCACGACATACTCGACAATCCCGAGCCGATTGATCAGGATACCGACTTGGCGCCGGATCTCCCGCGACAACTCTTCCAGTCGTGTCGCCAGTTCCGTGGTAATCAGTTCGCTGGTCGGGATGCGGCGCCGATAGAGGCGTTCTAGTGCATTGATCTGGCTCGGCTTCAAGCCGGTGAGATTGCCGTGCAGCTGTTTTATGGCTATTCCTCCAAAATGGCAGAAGGCTGACAGCAAAAGGATTTTCCCCTGTTACCGTTTGCCCTCTGCCTCGCGCCGATTTGTTATAAACCGATGATATTGTAACCGCTGTCGACAAAATGCGTTTCGCCAGTCACACCGCGGGCCAGGTTGCTGCAGAGGTAGAGTGCCGAGCCGGCCACATCCTCTTGGGTGATGTTGCGGCGCAGGGGGGCCTTTTCCGCCACGTGCCCGGCGATCTGGTTGAAGCCGCCGACTCCTGCCGCCGCCAAGGTCTTCAACGGACCCGCAGAAATGGCATTGACCCGGATACCGTCCGGGCCCACCGCCTCGGCCAGATAGCGAACGCTCATCTCGAGGGCCGCCTTTGCCACCCCCATTACATTGTAGCTCGGGAACACTTTCTGCCCGCCATAGTAGGTCATGGCCAGCACGCTCCCTTCGCGCCCCATCATCAAGGGGGCGGCCTCTTTCACCATGCCGATCAGCGAGTAGGCGCTGATATCCATGGCCAGGGCAAATCCTTCCCTGCTGGTGTTGAGGAAGGAGCCCTTTAGTTCCTCGCGGTTTGCAAAGGCCACCGAATGAACCAGGATGTCAAGCCCGCCCCAGGCTTTCTTCAGTTCGGCGAAGACCGCCTTGAGATCCTCGTCCTTGCTCACATCACAGGGGAGAACCAGTTTTACGCCGATCGATTCGGCCAGGGGGGTTACCCGCTTCTCCAGCACCTCACCGGCATAGGTAAGGGCCAATTCCGCACCTTCCCGTCTAAACGCCTGGGCAATGGCCCAAGCGATACTCTTTTCATTGGCCACACCGAAAATTACCGCTTTCTTTCCCGTCAGTAACCCCATTAACAATTCCTCCTGATCATCCCCATCCAATAAAATTAGTAGAAGCATTCAGCCTGTAACTTGCAACAGACCGGCAAACAACCGGATTGGTAACAATACTAGAAAAACCGATTTTTGGCAAGCAATATGGCCGGTTCTGTGGTTTAATTGGTTACATGGCGGAGACCTTCAGGGAAATAGTGCAGGCTGCGATCCGGCTTGGCAGCTTGGCTGACGTGGATGAGGTGGTCAAGAACCTGTCCCGGTTATTGAAGAAGACGGTTAAGAGCCGCTGGGCGCTGATTTATTTCTTTGACCGGCAGCGCCGCGATTTTACCCCGGCCAGGAGTCATGGTCTTCCGCGACGTTACCAGGATCTGTTCTGGAACACCCCTTTGCTCCCCGACCAGTTGCCGCCCTTGAAGGCGATGCTGCGGAAGAAGCAGCACCTGCTCATTGCTGACGCCGGCAGCTCCGAGTTATTGAATCCCCATTACCGCAAGCTCCTCAAGTCCCTCACGCTCCTGGCTGTACCGATGGTGGTGCGTAACCAGGTGACCGGGGTGGTCTTTGTTGCCAGGAACCGCCAGTACCCGCCATTTTCCGCTGAGGAGATCAACCTGATCCGGGATATTGTCTCCCATGCCGCGCTGGTGGTGAGTCATATCCGTCTGTTTGACGAATCCCTCGATACGGCCCTGGAGCTGGGGAAGCGGATCGAAGTAATCCTTACCCTGGATGAGATCAACAAGTCCATCTCGTCTTCCTTGAGCCGGGAGCAGATTATTGCCACCGCCATGGAAAGCATTGAACGGGTCATCCAGTGCGAGTTGGCGGCAATGCTGGAAGAAGAACAGGGAGAGCTGGTGGTGACCGCCGCCCACACCCGCAATCTTGAAATCCCGACGGCACTCAAACCGTCCGGCCACGTCTCAGATCGGTGCGTGGCCGGTACCGCCTTTGCCAAAGGGAAGAGCTGTTATATCCCGTTCCTGAGCAAGGTTAGGCGGCTGGGCGGGCTGGACCGCTCACTGGTGAAGGCGGGTATTGAGTCGCTACTGGCTATCCCACTAGTCAGCAAGGATAAGGTCAAGGGGGTTCTGCTCCTCGGCGATAGCGAGGCGAACCGATTTGGCAGCGAGGAGGCCTTCACCATCGAAAAAATTGCTTCGCAGATGGCGGTAGCCCTGGAAAACGCCCACCTTTACGAAGATATGCGCAGCCTCTTCATCAATACCGTTGCAAGTCTTGCCAACGCCATCGATGCCAAATCCCCCTGGACCAAGGGTCACTCGGAACGGGTCATGCGCGTTGCCGGCAGGCTGGCGAGGGTGATGGGGCTTTCTGCGGCGGAGGTGGAACGGGTGGAGATCGGCGGGCTCTTGCATGATATCGGCAAAATAGGTATTATTGAGGCGCTGCTGGAAAAGCCGGAACGTCTCACTGACGATGAATTTCCCCCGATGCGGCTTCATCCTGAAAAGGGGGTGGCTATTCTCGCCCCCATCGAGCAGTTGAAAGAGGTGCTGCCGGGCATCCTTCACCATCACGAGCGCTATGATGACAAAGGCTATCCGGCCGGGCTGAAGGGGGATAGCATCCCGTTGGCAGCACGGCTCATCTCAGTTGCCGATTCATTTGATGCCATGGTCGCCGATCGCCCCTATAAAAAGGGGTTGTCGGTTGGCGACGCGCTGGCAGAGCTGAGCGCCTGCGCCGGTAGCCAGTTCGACCCGGCAGTGGTGGACGCCTTCTGCAAACATATCGAGCGACTGCTGTCTTCGGCAGCGAGATAGCGGCAGCAGCCGTGGTGATTTTCGCCAGGAATATCGCCAGGTGCGAGTAATTTGAATCTGCAGAGAGGCGAAGCATCGTGTCTCTAGACAATGAGGAGGTGCCATGAAAAGGTATATTTTATTGTTGTTGCTGGCTTTCGTGCTGGCCGGCCAGGCCGAGGCGGCCGGGCCGGTGGTCAAGGAAACCACCCTGACGGTGCGCAGGATGATCTGCTCCTCCTGCGCTACAGCCGTCGAGAAGGCCTTGCGTGGAACGGATGGCGTGCAGGAGGTAACCATCGATACCATGAATGACAAGGTCCGGGTTAAGTATGACGAGCGCAAGCTCACGCCGCAACAGCTGGTGGAGGTGGTCAAAAAGAGCGGCTATCAGGCGAGCTGGCCAGCGCAATAAGCGTTCTGGTTGCCGGGGCATCCGATGGGTGCCCCGGGTCTGCATGGCGACTATTCAGCCCCTAGATGGTTGCTTGTTCCAAGGCCATGGCCAGTTGGTCTGGGCAGGATGTCTCCCCCTGGCAGGGGATTCCCTTCAGCCTTTTCACCGCGTCCCTTACCTCCATCCCAGCCACCAGCGCAGCCACTGCCTGGGTGTTGCCGGGGCAGCCGTTGACGAACTCCACCGCAACGATTTTCCCCTCCTCGATGTCAATCTCGATCTGCGTGGCACAAGAACCGGCCGTGGTATAACTTACCCGCATGTAAAGTCTCCTTCCGAATAGTCCGAGAAAAGTAATCTCCATCGTGGAAAAAGTCAATGCTTTCGTTATGTCTCATCCATGATGCCTCACGGCTTTTGACTTGCCACCGGGCCTTGAATCGTGTATTAAGAATGTGCAATTGCCGGGAGGGCGAAGGTTTGCTTGCTTTTAACGGTTTTTCCAGTTACCTGTTACACGCCACTCATTGTAGATTTGGTGTAACTGCAGCAAGAAGCTGCCGGACAGCTTTTTTAATCGTTTTGTAAGGACACAAGCATGACCAATTTTCAGGACAAGGCAAATTTCATCTGGCAAGTGGCCGACGACATCCTCTTCGGCGCCTTCATGCACAACGAGTTTCGCGATGTGGTGTTGCCGTTTCTGGTATTGCGGCGTTTGGATTGCATCTTCGAGGAGGCGAAGCCCACGGTGCAAAAGATGCACGACGAGTTCAAGGATAAGCTTCCAGATATGGAGCCGGTGCTGCTCAAGGCGGCGGGTGGCCTGAACTTCTACAACATCTCTCCCTATGACCTGAAGAAACTCTCGCAGGATGCGAAGAACGTAGAACTCAACTTCACCAGCTACCTCAACGGTTACAGCCGCAATGTGCGGGAGATTATCGAGAATTTCCAACTCGACAAGGTGGTGGCCAAGCTGGTGAAGAACGATCTGCTCTTCCAGGTGGTCGACAAGTTCACCGAGATCGACCTCCATACCGACAAGGTCTCCAACCTGGAGATGGGCTACATCTATGAGGAACTGCTGCGGAAATTCAACACCTTCATCGGCGAGACCGCCGGGCATCACTTCACCCCGCGCGAGGTCATCCGCCTCATGTGCAACCTGCTCTTCGCCGAGCATGCCGACGACCTGCAGGGGGAGGGAGTCATACGCACCATCTATGACCCGGCCTGCGGCACTGGTGGCATGCTCACCGAGGCCAAGGATCATATCCTCAAGCATATCAACCCCAATGTGGAGCTGCGGATGTTTGGCCAGGAGCTGAACGAACAGACCTACGCCGTGTCCAAGGCCGACTTTCTCATCTCGGGGGAGGACCCGGAGAACATCCGCCAGGGGTCGAGCTTCAGCCAGGACCGCTTCAAAACCCACCGCTTCAAGTACATGCTGAGCAATCCGCCGTTCGGGGTGAGCTGGAAGAAGGAGGAGCGGTTCATCGAAGAGGAGGCCAAGGACCCCCACGGCCGCTTCCACGCCGGTACGCCCCGCTCCAGCGATGGTGCGCTGCTGTTCCTGCAGCATATGATCTCGAAGATGGAGGCGAGCGGCAGCCGCATAGCCATCATCTTCAACGGCAGCCCGCTCTTCACGGGCGACGCCGGCGGCGGCGAAAGCAACATCCGCAAGTGGATCATAGAGAACGATATGCTGGAAGCCATCGTGGCCCTCCCCAAGGATATGTTCTACAACACCGGCATCGCCACCTACATCTGGCTGGTCACCAACCGCAAAACCAAAAGTCGGCGGGGCAAGGTGCAGATGATCAATGCGGTCGATTTTGCCACCCCAATGCGCAAGAGTCTCGGTAACAAGCGCAACTACATTTCCGACGAGCAGATCAGGCAGATCACCGGTATCTATACTGCTTTCAAGGAATCTGAAACCTGCAAGATCTTCGACAATGAGGCCTTCGGCTATACAAAGGTGACCGTTGAGCGCCCGCTCTTGGCCAACGGCAAGGTAAAGAAGGACAAGCAGGGGAAACCGCAGCCCGACGCCAAGCTGCGCGATACCGAGAAGGTGCCGCTCAAGGACGATATCGCCGCCTATTTCCAGCGCGAGGTGCTCCCTCACGTCCCCGACGCCTGGATGGACCGGGATAAGGACAAGATCGGCTACGAGATCAACTTCACCAAGTATTTCTACAAGTTCACGCCGCTCCGCTCGCTAGCGGAGATCAGGGCCGACATCCTGGCGCTGGAGGAGCAGACTGAAGGGCTGTTGAAGGAGATACTGGACTGATGAACTGTTTTTTGCCGAAAAACGAGGGGCAAAATTTGGGGAAAAAGGGTGATCATCTCTTTCCGCGCAATTTTGCGCACGCTTTTCCGTGCAAGAAAAATGTTGCAATAAATGCAAATCAAAAAAATATTGCAAAAAATGTAAATCAAACTATAATGACAATTAACAACACCCCCCACGCATCCCGTAAGATCTGCGCACCATGGGGGGTTACTTGTTTTTTGGGGGGAAACCATGCGCTTTGCTAAGCCCCCCAAGACCTACGCTGAACAGCTCGACCTGCTCATAGAACGTGGCATGCAGGTCGGGGACCGCTCCGATGCTCTCAGCTACCTTGCCCACCTGAATTACTACCGCCTCGCCGCTTACTGGCTCCCCTTCGAGCAGGACCACAGCAATCATTCTTTTCGGCCAGGCACCAGCTTCGATCTGGTGCTCGATCACTACATTTTCGATCGCGAACTGCGGCTGCTGGTCATGGATGCCATCGAACGGGTAGAGGTTTCGGTGCGGGCTCAATGGGCCTACCATCTTGCCCATGCCTATGGAGCGCATGCCCATCTCGATCCAGCACTGTTCAAGCCCGGCTGGCGGCATGGGGAAAACGTCGCGGCATTGCAGGAATCGGTGCGGCAGAGTTCCGAAGTCTTCGTCCGCCACTTCCGTCGCTACGACGAGGCGCTGCCCCCGCTCTGGGTCACCTGCGAATTCATGACCTTCGGCCAGCTGTCCCGGTGGTACGCCAACCTGCGCCATGGCCGTGACCGCAACGCTGTTGCGCACGTGTACGACCTGGACGAGGTGAACCTCGTCTCCTTTTTGCATCATCTCTGCATCGTGCGCAACTACTGTGCGCACCATTCTCGGCTTTGGAACCGGGAGTTCACCATATCCTGGAAACTCCCGACCCATCGGCCCGCACAGCTGCCCGGCGCTTTCAACCTGCAGGACGGTAAGCGGCTTTACAACACCCTCACCATGCTCGCCTATCTGATGGACATCATAAATCCCGGTCACCACTGGAAGCAGCGACTTTTTGAGCTGTTTTCCCGGCACCCAGGCGTTTGGCCGCGGTCAATGGGGTTTCCGGACGATTGGCGCGCGCGGCCGATCTGGAAGGGGAGGTTGGCATGAGTGGGTATAAGCGGTATCCGGCATACAAAGAGAGCGAGGTGGAGGGGGTTGGGGAGATTCCAGCGGGCTGGGGAATTGCACGTTTGAAGCGAATTGCTGAATTAAAGTACGGAGATTCTTTGGCAAGTGAGGTGCGTCAGGATGGTGACGTGCCAGTTTTTGGGTCCAACGGTATTGTTGGAAATCATATAGAGGCAATAACACAAGCACCTTGCATTATCGTTGGTCGTAAAGGATCGTTTGGGAAAGTGAATTTTTCTGACGTTGAATGCTTCCCCATAGATACCACGTATTTTATTGATGAAACCGCATCTACCCACAATCTTCGTTGGCTCTATTATCTGCTGCAGGTTTTAGATCTTGACTCTTTATCCAAGGATACCGGGGTACCGGGCCTAAGTAGGGAAGAGGCATACGAAAAAATTGCCCATTTGCCACCGCCAGATTTGGAAGAGCAAATCGTCGCATTCCTTGACCGCAAAACGGCGCAGATTGACCGGCTGATCGAGATCAAGCGCAACCAGATCGAGCTGCTCAAGGAGGAGCGCACCGCCATTATCAACCATGCGGTGACCAAGGGGCTGAATCCCAATGCAAAGATGAAGGAGAGCGGGATTGAGTGGATCGGGGAGATTCCGGAGGAGTGGGAGGTAAAAAGACTTAAACGTATAGCAGATGTAAAATACGGACTCGGTCAACCACCACAGCAGATGGATAATGGCCTTCCGCTCATTCGGGCGACCAATGTCGAGAGGGGCAAGATCAACTCTCGCGGTTTAATTTATGTTGATTCAGATGATATCCCTTATGAAAGAGATCCTGTTCTGAAAACGGATGACATAATTGTTGTTAGAAGCGGTGCATATACTGGAGATTCCGCGATAATTCCAGATGAATACAGCGGTAGTATTGCCGGTTACGATATGGTTGTTCGAGTCACAAATGCCGTTCCTAAATATATAGCATATTCATTACTGAGTGATTTTCTTTTAAATTACCAAATTTATTTATATAAGCAGCGTGCGGCACAGCCTCATCTTAACGCTGAAGAATTAGGCAGTTGTATATTCTTGCTTCCAAATGAGGAAGAACAAAAACGGATTGTTGATCATCTTGATGAAAGAACAATGCAAATAGAGCAATCAATTTCGCAAGCCGAAAAACAAATCAAGCTCCTCCAAGAATACCGCACCACCTTGATATCCGAAGCCGTCACCGGCAAAATCGACGTCCTCGAGGAGGCTGCATGACTCCCGAGCATCCCACCGAGAAGCGGTTCGAGGACCACATCGAGGAGCATCTGCTAGCTTCGGGTTACCGCAAGGGTCTCGAAGCCAACTACGAAAAGGGGCTCTGCCTCGTTCCCTCGGAGATGATTGCCTTCATCGAGGCGACCCAGCCGCAGGAATACGAGAAGTTGCAGAAGCAGTACGGCGAGCAGACCGCCGCCAACCTCTGCGAGCGGCTGGAGAAGGAGATTGCCAAGCGCGGCACTCTGGATGTGCTGCGCAAGGGAATCAAGGACCGTGGCTGCTCCTTCCGCCTGAGCTACTTCAAGCCGGTCAGCGGCCTGAATCCCGTCCATCTCGCCCTCTACCAGAAGAACCGGTTTACGGTGGTGCGCCAGCTCCACTACAGTAGCCAGAACAATAACTCCCTCGACCTCGTCATCTTCCTCAACGGCCTGCCGCTCATCACCTGCGAGCTGAAGAACTCCCTCACCGGCCAGTTCGTCGAAGAAGCGATCAAGCAGTACAAGAAGGACCGCGATCCGAAAGAGCCGTTGTTCCGCTTCAAGCGCTGCCTGGTCCACTTCGCCGTCAGCAACGAAAAGGTCTTCATGACCACCAGGCTCGACCGGGACAAGACCTTCTTCCTCCCCTTCAACAAGGATACCGAAAACCCTGTCAATCCGAGCGGCTTCCGCACCCATTACCTGTGGGAAGATATCCTGCAGCCCGACACCCTGCTCGATCTGTTGGAGAACTACCTGCATGTGCAGGTAAACAGCGAGAAGGTCTATGGACCGAGCGGCCAGTTGGAGGAGAAGACCAGCGAGGTACTGATCTTCCCCCGTTACCATCAGTTGGACGTGGTGCGCAAACTGCTGGCGAAAGCCAAGGCCGAAGGAGTTGGAGAGCGCTACCTGATCCAGCACAGCGCCGGCACGGGCAAGTCGAACAGCATTGCATGGCTCAGCCACCAGTTGGCGAGCCTCTACCGGGACGCCGAGGCGCAGGAGCGGCTGTTTGACAGCATCATAGTCGTCACCGACCGGCGGGTGCTCGACCGACAGTTGCAGAACACTATCAAGCAGTTTGAGCAGACTACCGGGGTGGTGATCCCTATCGAGACTAACTCGGCGGCTCTGCGCGAGGCGATCGAGCAGGGGAAGGACGTCATTATCACCACCCTGCAGAAGTTCGGCGTTATTGCCAAGTCTACCGCCGATCAGGCGGGAAAACGCTTTGCGGTCATCATCGACGAGGCCCACTCCTCGCAAAGCGGTGAGTCCGCGAAGCACATGAACCAGACGCTGGCCGCCGACCTGGAACATGCCGAAGAGGCAGATATTGTCGAGAAGACTCTTGAGGACACAATCCTTGAAGAGATTCGGCTGCGGAGCAAGCACCAGCAGAATATTTCGTACTTTGCCTTTACCGCCACGCCGAAGCCAAAGACTCTGGAGCTGTTCGGCCGCAAGAACGCCGACGGCAAGCCGGTCGCCTTCCACATATATTCCATGCGCCAAGCCATCGAAGAGGAGTTCATCCTTGACGTGCTGCGCAACTACACGACCTTTAAGCGTTACTTCAAGCTGATGAAAAGGGTGGAGTCGGACAAGGAATACGAGCGGAAGAAGGCAATTCGTTTGCTCACCTCATACGTGGACCTGCAGCCCCACGCAATTGAGATGAAGACCCGGCTGATGCTTGATCATTTCGTTGATCATACAGCAAACGCTATCCAGGGGCGTGGCCGTGCGATGGTGGTAACCCGTTCGCGCCTTATAGTGGACCCCAATTTCCGGACAATAGTTTAAGATGGTAGCCTGCGGTAAAAGGGAGCAGGCAATGAGCGAAAAGAGTCGCAAAAGTTTCAGCAGCCAGCACAAGGCGAAAGTAGCACTTGAAGCGATCCAGTGCAACAAGACGTTGAATGAAATCGCCCAGGAATATTCTGTGCATCCGACTCAGGTCGGGCAATGGAAGAAAGAGCTGCTAGCACAGGCTCCCGGCATTTTTGACACCAAGCGCGGACCCAAGCCCGAGGATCCGTCCGCCAGTCCAGAGCGTCTCTATTCTGAGATCGGGCGGTTGAAGATGGAATTGGACTGGCTTAAAAAAAAGTCCGGGATCGGCCAGTAGCGGACCGCAAACACTGGGTAAGTCTGCTTGATCCCTTGGCGGTAACCCGGCAATGCGAGTTAGCGGGCGTCGCCCGTTCCACCGTCTATGCCCCCCTTTTGGTCGCCGTGCCGGATGAACTTGAGTTGCTGTTGCTGACGCTAATTGATGCCGAATATACCCGTCACCCGTTCTACGGCAGCCGGAAGATGGTGGTACATTTGGGCAAAATGGGCCATCTGATCAACCGTAAGCGGGTTCAGCGGCTGATGGGTATCCTAGGACTGGTGGGCATGGCACCAGGGCCTAATACCAGCCTTCCTCACCCTCAGCGCAAGATTTATCCGTACCTGCTCAGAGGCGTGAATGTTACACGGCCCAATCAGGTGTGGAGTACAGACATCACCTACATCCGCCTGGCGCGAGGGTTTGTGTACCTGGCAGCAGTGATCGACTGGTACTCACGCAAGGTACTGGCATGGCGGTTATCGAACACACTAGACAGCGGGTTCTGCGTAGACTGTCTGGAGCAGTCGCTGAAGACGTATGGCACCCCGGATATATTTAATACCGACCAGGGTTGTCAGTTCACTAGCAATGTATTTACCGGCGTACTCAAGTTGCACGACATTGCGATCAGCATGGATGGGCGCGGCCGGGCATTGGACAATATCTTTGTAGAACGGCTCTGGCGAAGCGTAAAGCACGAGGACGTGTATCTGAAAGGGTACGTCAACATGCCTGAATTACAGCTGGGACTGACGGAGTACTTTGAGCTTTACAACACGGAAAGACCTCATCAATCACTGGGCTACTGCACGCCGGACATAGTCTACCAGACGGCCAGCGGTGGCGGAGCGAGAATAGTGGACAAATTTATTGAGCGTAAAACCACGCTCAAAACCTGGGCAGCGCAGGGCAGCTGCTAGTGATCAGCTACCACCTTAAACTCGGTACATTATTGTCTTGACCAAAGGGTCCACTTAAC
>JANXYN010000183.1 GCA_025356035.1 Geobacteraceae bacterium | reverse complement strand
TCTCCACCAGCCGAATATGCTGGTGACGGGGCTTCATCCCGAGATTCAGATTCCCCTTGGCCCAGCGGGTGAACAGGTAATAGCAGAGATAGATGGCGCCGATAACCACCGCCAGCGAGGCGAGCATCTGCAGGAAACTGGCAATGAAGCTCATAACACCTTCTCCATCCGCTCGTTGGGACTGATCACATCCACCAGCCGGATGCCGAACTTGTCATTGACCACCACCGCCTCGCCCCGCGCCACCAGCTTGGAATTGACAAACACATCGAGCGGTTCGCCCGCCAGTTTGCTCAGCTCCACCACCGCCCCCTGGCTCAGCTGCAGCACATCCCGCACCAGCAGTTTAGTCCGCCCCAGCTCCACCGTCAGTTGCAACGGGATATCGAGAATGAACTCCAGGTTTTTCTGCTCCTGGTTTCCCACTTTTGTCTCCATGTTTTCCGCTTTATCAGTCACTGGTTACCCCCATTTGCACAAACTTGGTTATCTGCACTGCCTTGTTGCCGTGCTGGACCCCTGGAATGCCCCGGAACTTCTCCACCCCCCCCACGTTTACCTGGAGTTCGCCACCGCAGGCCTTGTCCAGCATGATGGTATCGCCGGTCTCCAGGTTCAGCAGCTCATTGAGGGTGATGGTGGAGCTCCCCAACTCGACGGCAACCTCCAGCGGCGCCTCCACAAGCTCCGAGGAGAGACGGTACGACCATTGGGGATCGATGGCCATCAGGTCGAACTGCATGCCGGTCTTGAGCTTGTCGCGAATGGGCTCGATGGTCATATAGGGGATCGCGAAGATCATGTTGCCGACAATATCGTCCAGCTGGATCTCCAGGGTCATACTGATCACCTGGTATTCCGGCGGGACGATGTTCACCAGCCGCGGATTCATCTCCATCCGGAGCAGGTTCATCTTGGTGGCAAACAGCGGCGCCCAGGCCTTTTCCATGTCGAGGAGGGCATCCTTGACCACCTTCTCCATCAGGCGGAGCTCAATGGAGGTGAACAGGCGATCGCCCATCTCGGCAGTAATGCCGCTGCCACCGAGGAGACTGTCCACCACCCCGAACACCAGCTTGCTGTCCATGGCGATGAGGGCCGCCCCCTTCAGTGGCTCGATCTTGTAGATGGCCATGCAGACCGTAGACGGCAGGGAGAGGAGGAAATCGTCGAACTTGTAGGAGCGGGCCCCGGCTTTTTTGATCTCCACCAGTCGGCGGAGCCGACTGGACATGGTAACCCGGTTGTAGCGGATAAAACTGTCATAGATGATGTCGAGGTTCGGCACGAACCCTTTGTAGGCGTCATTGTGGAACAGGTCGTAATTATTGACGCCACCACCCTTGGCCAGTTCCTGATCCGGCACCAGGCCCCCTTCAAAAACCGCGGTCAGGAGGGCGTCGATCTCTTCCTTGCTGAGAATCTTTTCCATGGCATTCCTTCCGTAACGACTACTGGACGACAAAATCGGTGAAATAGACCTTGCTGACGCGACCGGCCGCCACAATCTTCGTCACGGCGGCGAGGATCTCCTCCCGCAACTGGTTTTTCCCCTGCAGGTCCTGGATATCCTGGAGGGTCTTGGTGGTAAGGAGGACCAGAATGGCATCGCGCAACGGTGCCTGACGCAGATCCAGCTCTTCCTTGGCGGTCGGCCCGGCAGTCTCGAATTCGATCTTGACCTTCAGGTAGCGCAGTTCCTGGCCGTCATAGATATTGACGATGAAAGGTTCCATCGGGTAGACCCCGGCAGCCACTGCTTTGGTCCCACCCTCCCCCTTTTTCTCGCCCTTTTCCGCCTCGGCCGGTTCGGTTTTTGCCGCCTTCCCCCCCTTGCCGCTCAGCAGCAGCACCGCCACTACCACCACAATCACCACTGCGAGCACCGCCCCACCAATAATAAAGAGCATTTTCTTACTGCCGCTCGGCTCCGCCTTCAGTTCGGCTCCCTGGTCTTCTTTGCCGGCCATCTGCCTGCCTCCTTTGCCACGTAAAATCGATCAGTTCCAAGTCACGACCATCTTATTGCAACCGAAGTGCCAACCCTCGGGAACCCTTGTGAAACCGGACCCGCACGGGGGACCAGACGCAAAAAAAGACCTGCCGGGTTGTGCAAACCGGGCAGGTCTTGGCAGGCTGTTGAAAAACGTAGCGAGGAAGGCCAGATGCAAGGCGCACGGAGCGCAGCGACCGAAACATATCAAGTAGATAGGAGAGGGCGTGAGCACCGCGCAACGCAGCAGATGGCCTCCGCAGTAGTTTTTCAACAGCCTGCTGGAGAACCAAACGGGCCGTGGCATTATTGCCCAAGCTACCATCGTTACGCAGCTACGGGGGTTAGAAGCATCCCCCGGCGGGGGAGCCGAAGGGAGGGTAACGGGGGCAATCGTCAAACTATTGACTTCGCTCCCCCCGTCACCCCGGTCGGCTATGGCTTTCCAGCGCTTCCTAGCGCTTCAGATTGATCAGCTCCTGCAGCATTTCATCAGTGGTTGTGATGGTTTTGGAGTTGGCGGAATAGCCGCGCTGGGTTGTTATCATTTTGACAAACTGCGCCGCCATGTCGACGTTGCTCTGTTCCAGGGAGTTGGAGAGGATCTTCCCCACCCCCGGCGTGCTGGCATCGGTGAGCTGGGGCTGGCCGGAAACCAGGGTCTCTTCGAACAGGTTGCCGCCGATCTTGGACAGACCAGTGGCCGCGGAAAAGCGCGCCAACCCCACCTGAGCCAGGGCCTGCTGCTGGCCGTTGGAATAGATGCCGATCACATGCCCCTGGTCATCGACCTTGACCTTGGTGAGGATCCCTTGGTAATAGCCGTCCTGGGTCTGGGAGGTGACGATGGAGGGACTGGCGTACTGGGTAGTGGCGCCGACGCCGAAATCGAACGTCACTGGCTGGGCCGGGGTCACACCACCGGGAAAGGTAATCGGCGCTGGCGTAGCGGCAAGCGGAGTCTGGCCAGTGAGCGCACCGGCGGCGTTGAAGGTCAGGGTTCCGTCAACCGGGCTGCCGGCGGTGGCGTCCGGCACAATCACATGCCAGTCCCACGCATTGGCCGCGGTTTTACGGAAATAGGTGGTGGCCGTATGGGAATTCCCCTGGGAGTCGTAGATGGTCATGCTGCTCGAGTAGTTGGAGGTGGCAATCGGGTTGAGGGGGTCCCAGGCGAGGAGCGGCGTGGTCTGGGTCGAATCGAGATTGGCAATCATCTGCACCGTGGTAGTCATCCGTGGCGGCGTGGTGGAGAAGTTGGTTAGATCGATCGGCCCGAGCACCCCGTTGGAGGTGGTGGTGCCGGGGAGCATGCCGTACCCCATCACCTGATATCCTTCCGGGTTGACCAGGATCTTGTCCTTGTCAAAATTGAACGCCCCGGCCCGGCTGTAATAGCGGCCGGCGGTGTCCTGCAGGACGAAGAACGCATCGCCCTGGATCGCCATGTCGGTGGCATTTTCCGTGCTCTCGAAGGAGCCTTGGGTGAACTGGTTTTGCACCGTCTGGATCTGCACACCACGTCCCACCTGGGAATTGCCGGAGAGATTGCTCGACAAAAGGTCGGAAAAGAGCATCCGCCCCTGCTTGAAGCCGGTGGTGTTGATATTGGCGATGTTGTTGCCGATGACGGACATCGCCTCGCCATTGGCGGAAAGGCCGCTGATACCTGTATATAATGCGGATGTAACACTCATTTTAAGCCTCCTTAGACTGGTTGGGTGGAACGCCTCATTCGATCGGCGTTCCCGGGCTTCCTCAAGAGGTCCGGCCCGTGTTGTTCGTGCGACGTGCGACGTGCGTCGTGTCATTCATAATTCATAATTCGCCTTTACAGCACCACGGCGGAATCGATGTTGGTAAAGACGTTGCCCGCCATACTGCTCCGGTCCATGGCGGTGATGACGGTCCGGTTTTTGATGCTCACCACTAATGCGGCATCACCGACCATGATCAGCGACTCTTTGCCTCCCTTGCCGGCGACTTTTTCCACCGCCCCCTGCAGCTTCTGCAGTTGGCTCTCGCTCAGGCTGATCCCGCGGGCCACCAGCCGTTCCTGGGCATGCTGGGAAAATTTGACCCCCTCGCCCGGCAGTTTTGTCCCGAGGAGCTGGGCAAAGGGTGAAGCACTCCCCGTTTCGCCACTCCGTTTTGCCGTGGTGGCAGGTTTCGCCAGACCTGGCTGGAGCGGGTTCGGTAATAATACCGGATCAATCACCTACACCACCCCCTTTACCGCCAGGACATTGGCAAGTGGCACGAGCACCCCGTCGATGGACAGGATCGGCGTAGTGCCATCAAACTGCAGGCCGTCAACCTTCCCATCGATAAGCGGTTGGGCGGTGAACTTGCTGCCGTCGGCATTGATCCCATTGGCGGTGAAGCTGTAGGAACCGGCGGGTAGTTGCCGGCCGTTGTCGTCAAGGCCGTCCCAGGTTGTGGCAAACTGGCCGGCAGCGGACTTGCCGAGCGTTATGGTGCGCACTGTAGAGCCGCTTGCGTCCTGGATTTGCAAGGCGACCTGATTCGCTGGTAACGACAGTTCATAACCAAGGAGCGGCTTGCCGTTCGAGGTCAGGTTGAGATCTCCCCCCTTGGCGAGCACTTCCTTGCCGATGTACGAAACCGCGGAGATATTGGATGCACCATTTACCGCGCTGAGCAGACTCTGCAGATTGGTGTTGGAATTGTAGGCCTGCTCTACCTGAGTCAGCTGCGCCAGCTGCGAAATGAACTGCGAGCTGTCCTGGGGATTGAGTGGGTCCTGGTTCTGCAGCTGGGTGACGAACAATTGCATGAAGTCGTCCTTGTTCATGCCGGTCGCCTTTTTCATGGCATCCGCCGCAGCAGTCGTACTCGAAGTTGTACTTGTCATCGCATCGACCATCTCATCTGCCTCCTTTCGTTCCGATGTTGCCGGCTGACCTACAGCCGGAGATCTACCAGGGCGTTGTCGCGCTGCTCATAAGCATAACGACTGGCAGTGTCGGCAGCGTCCTCTACTTTAGCGCCCATGGCAAAAGACCGATATGCGTTCTGCCCCGGCATATGCCGTTCCTGGTGAGTCTGCTGAAAACCCTGAAAACTGGAACCGCTGCCGGTTGCCACCGTAAACCGTTCCATGTTGAGATGCTGCTTCAACAGGGTTTCCTTGAGGCTATCCAGGTTCCCCATGAGGGCCTCTCTTACCTGGCGGTTTTCGCTGACCACTTCCACCTTTAGCTGCTGGTCCTCAAGCCGGATGTTGATCCTCAGTTCCCCGAGTTCCGCAGGGTTCAGCCGAATGGTCACCTGGCCGTTCCCCTTGCTGTCATGGGTTACCAGCGCCTCCTTCACCTGGGCCATGACACTGTCATGCAGCGCCGCTTTGTCCATACCGGTTGGCGGTTGCGCCACCGTCTGGCCCGACAGCTCCGGAGTGGCCGGCAGTTGCATACCACTGGCATGGATTTGAGTGTTGCCGCCGGCTTCACGCTGCGGGAGCTGATTGCCTCCTCCTTCGCCGGCAGAATCCTGACCTGCCGAGGTGTCGCTGAAGCGTACTTCCACTTCAACCGGCGCTTTATCGCCGCCGTCTTTGCCTCCCTCCAGCCGTTCCCTGGGAGCAACCGGCTCCTGCACCGGCTGTCCGGCGCCATTTACCGGTTTTCCCAAAAGGGTTACCGGCTTGCCGGATTGCAGCACTTTTTTACCGTCCGCCCCTGCCGGGGCTGCGGCCGCTGCTACTGCTTCTGCTGCTGGTAATGCTCCCGCAGCTGGTTGCCCAGCGGGCAGGATCAGCGGTGGAGAAGCCGGGTTTGCGGCTGCAGCTTGCTGCTCAGGCAAATCGCTGGTGCTCCCTGCCGCCACCTCCTCCTTGCTGCTGGCTGAACTTTCCGGCAGAGGCGTCGACATAACTAAGCCTGCCTGGGGGATAACCGCCTGTTGCTGCAGTCCCGGTTTTACCATTGGTTCAACTTGACGATCACTGCTACCCACCAATACTGCTACCGCCTCTATTGCAGGAGATTCTGCCGCAACCTTCGGTTCTGCTCCCCCTTGCTGGGCCGGGGCAGGCACTGCCGAAGTTGTCACTGGTATCTGCACCAATTGCAGCATGGCCAGCATAGACATCGCCTGGGTATTCAGAGCCGTTGTCGGCGCTTCCTCCTTTGCTGCGGCAGCTTCCTTCTCGGCAGGCTCTGTTGCTTTATCCCCCTTTTGTTCGGTTCCGGCTCCCCCCCCCTGCCGATCGAGCAGTGTGGCAAAGGTGGAGTGTTCGGCGGTCTGCTGCGTTTCGCCATCCGCACCCAGCGGCGTGGCCGGGATCCCGGCCACTGTTGCAGCCGGGGGTTGTGCCTGGGACATCATTGTTGACATTTCCATTCTGTTCACCTCCTTTCGTTGTGGGATAGCTGCTAACTTTGTCAGTTTAAATCAGCATCACTCTTCAGCCGGGAAATTCTCCCTGGTCCATTCCAGGACCCGGGGCTGGGTGAGTAACGGGATCAGTTTGGTAACGGTCTTTTTGTCCAGCTGGTCGAGCATGGCCAGGGTCAGCTCCTCCTCCAAGGCATTCATCAGCTTGGCCGCCTCTTCCGGCTTCAGTGATTTGTAGATCTTCAGCACCCGCTTCGCCCGTTCCGCAGACTCTTTGTGCTGGCCGGCAATGGTCAATTCCATGGCCTTTCTGGCACTATCCAGTTCCTTGATCTGCTTGTCGATGCTGGCGGAAAGCCGCTGCAGCTCGAGCTCTTTGGCATGGAGTGCCGCCTCCTTCTCCAGCATTTGCAGCCGGCTGGTTTCCAGGGCACGCGCTTGCTCAATGGAGCTGACCGGCGGCGGGCTCTTCTCCCCAGCCGCCACCGGCGCCTGTTCGCTCCGGCCGCCAGCCGCCGGTGTTTCCATACCGGACCGGGATAGCCCTGGCACCAGTAACCAGCAAAGGGTGCCTCCAACAACCAGACTGAGTGAGACGCGCCGCTTCATGTGCTCTGTTTCCCTCTTTTCAGCAGGGGGAGCTCGTCAAGAAAGGCTCGCTCCTTTTCTGCCAGCTCTTTCTGGTGGGCCTGCTGCTTTTTCTCCTTGAGCGATTCCAGGACTTTTTTCTCCTTGGTGGCGTCCAGCAAGGTTTCCCGTTTCTCCGCCACATTCCTGTCGAGACGCTCGACCTCTCCACGCTGCAGCGAGATGTCCACGGTTTTTTTCCGGAAGAAATTGGCGTACATCTGCAGTTCCATCGCAGAAATTCCCGCCAGCTGCTTGTGATCCAACTCCAGGGAGAGCTGGTCCACCTGCTTCTCGTCGCTCTCCAGGATTGCTGTGGCGCCGTCAAGCTCATGCCGTGCCCCGGCAAGCTCGATGGTGCGCGTTTTTTCCACCTCTGCGCGCAGTCTCAACAGCTGTTCCAGTTTGAACCCTTTATTGCCGGTCATGCAGTACCCCTTGCTAAGCCGCTGCATCCTTTACCGTTATCCTGATTAAAGCAATCTTCCGCTATTGCAACTAAACAGTCCCCTCTCCCTGAGGGAGAGGGCTAGGGTGAGGGGGCAGGATTGGAATTATATGGCACCACTGCCCCCTCATCCGGCCTTCGGCCACCTTCTCCTTTAGGCCCGTCTTTTGGGTCCTCAGCGAGAAGGAACTGGCGGAAGATCAATGCTAATCAGGACCCCCATTGCTTTTCCTATCCCGCCGCTCCCGCCACTAGATGGTCGGCGAAGATCTCCCGCAGCTCAGCCGCGGCAGCTGCCACATCCACCGCATCGCCGATGGACTGCTTCTGGTAGGCGATCATCTGCTCGATTTTGGCCATGGCGTAATCGATCCGCGGATTGCTGCCGGTCTTGTAGGCGCCGATGTTGATCAGGTCTTCCGCCTGCCGGTAGGTGGCGAGCACTTCCTTGAATTTCCCTGCCGCGCTCTGCTGGCTGGCGTTGGTAACATCCGTCATAACCCGGCTGGCACTGGCCAGGACGTCGATCGGCGGGTAGACATTCTTCGCCGCCAGGTCCCGGGAGAGCAGGATATGGCCGTCGAGAATGCTGCGCATGGCGTCGGAAATCGGTTCGTTGAAGTCGTCCCCCTCCACCAGCACCGTGTAGAGGCCGGTGATACTCCCGGTCTCAAAATTGCCGGTCCTCTCCAGCAGCTTCGGCAGGGCGGCAAACACCGACGGCGTGTAGCCTTTGGTGGTGGGCGGCTCGCCAATGGCCAGCCCCACCTCGCGCATCGCCATGGCAAAGCGGGTGGCGGAATCCATCATCAGCAGCACTTTCTTCCCCTTGGCCTGGAAATACTCGGCAATGGTGGTGGCGATATAGGCGCCGCGCATGCGCACCAGGGGCGGCTGGTCCGACGTGGCCACAATCACCACCGACTTTTTCAGCCCTTCCTCCTGCAGATCCTTTTCGATGAACTCCCGCAGCTCCCTCCCCCGCTCGCCGATCAACGCGATTATGTTGACGTCGGCCTCGGTATAGCGGGCGATCATGCCGAGCAGCGTTGACTTCCCCACGCCGGAGCCGGCCATGATCCCGACCCGCTGCCCTTCGCCACAGGTGAGCAGGCCGTTGATCGCCCTGATACCAAGGTCGAGCGGCTTTCTGATCGGTTTGCGGCTCATGGGATTCACCGGCTGGGCATAGATCGGATACTCCTCCTCCACCAGGATCGGGCCTTTGTCGTCGATCGGCGCCCCCAGACCGTCAATCACCCTGCCGAGCAGGGCCGGTCCGACCCCAAACGACGACTTTTCGCGCTTGATAGAGATGAGGCTCCCCAGGCCAACCCCGCGCAGCTCACCGAGCGGCATCAGCAGCGTCTTGTTGTCACGGAACCCGACCACTTCAGCGGGGATCGGCTCTCCCCCCTGTGGATGGATTTCGCAGAGGGTACCGACTGCGGAGGCGGGGCAATACCCTTCGATGACGAGCCCTACCACCTGGGTTACCTTCCCCTGTAACTTCATCGGTCTGACGTTCGCCAGGGCAGACAGATACCGACTGAGATCAATTTTCCGCGCGTGCATACTGTTCGACCTCCTTGCCCAGATTGATGGGAGACTCGGCAAAAACCGGTTTCTCTTCCCGCAGCCGCTGGTAAATTTCGTCCAGCTGGGCATCTATCCGCGCATCAATTGCCCCCACTGCGGTATCGACGATACAACCACCGGGGAGAATGGTTTCATCCGGCTTTAGCACCATCTGCTTTTCCCCGCTCACTGCGGCGAGGAAGATCTGCTTATTGTCGTTGATTACCTTGTAGTCTTCGGGATTGAGCCGGATCACCACCTCTTCGCGTTCGGCGGTGCTGTTCACCGCGGCGGTCACCAGATTGGCCAGGATCCGGCGGTCCTGGATCATCTCCTGCTGGATCACCTTTTTGGCGACCATCATGGTCAGTTTCAGCAGATCATCCTCGCTATCGCGGACGATCTTGTCCCACAGGGTTGAAACATTGGCAACCGCATCGCGCAGCGCCTTGAAGACATTGGTCAAACCCTTTTCCGCCTGGCGTCTTCCTTCCTGAACCCCCCTATCGAAGGACTCCAACAACTGCCGGTCCAGTTCTTCCTCGACAATCGCCTTCACCGTCCCCCCGTTGAGAGTCACCTCCGCACTGACCGGTGCATC